>CACIYA010000011.1 GCA_902590755.1 uncultured Pelagibacteraceae bacterium
CAAAAAAAAATTAAAACTAGAAAAAGAGCTAAAGTGGAGGACATTTTAGAGATACCTAAAGCTGATAGACCTAATTGGGCTATGGAAGATATTAATCGTGAATTAGAAAATAACGCACAGGGGATTTTAGGTTATGTCGTGAGGTGGGTAGACCAAGGAATAGGATGCTCAAAAGTTCCCGACATAAATAATGTTGGGCTAATGGAAGACAGAGCTACTCTTAGAATATCTTCACAACATATAGCCAATTGGTTACATCATGGAATTTGTCAAAAAGATCAGGTGATGAATGTAATGAAAAAAATGGCTAAGACTGTTGATGAACAAAATAAAAAAGATCCAAAATACAAAAGAATGTCCGATAATTTTGAAAAATCCATAGCATTTTCAGCAGCATGTGACTTGGTATTCAAAGGAAGAGTTCAACCGTCAGGATATACTGAACCTTTATTGCATAAAAAAAGATTGGAAAATAAATCTTCTCGTTAATTTTCAGACACGGGTACTCTATTTTTAAAAGCTGAAAGTAAGGTTCCGTCGTCCAGTTGTTCTATTTCTCCGCCTACAGGAAGTCCTTGCGCCAATTTTGTAATCTTAATTTTACCGTTTTTAATAATATCTTCAATATAATGGGCTGTAGTTTGTCCCTCTACTGTAGCACTGGTTGCAATAATTACCTCCTTCAGACTATTTTTTTTTATTCTTTTTAAAAGAGAGTCAATTAATAAATTTTTTTGTTCATAATTTTCGTTAGAGTTTAAAGTGCCTCCTAAAATATGAAAATGACCTTTAAATATTTTTGCAGAGTCTATTACCCACATATCTGCTAAATTTTCTACTACACAAATTTTATCATAAGATTTATCAGAGGAACAAATACAGACTTGATCTATCATTTTTAAGTTCCCGCAATCCCCACACCTTACTACTTTTTTATAAACTTGAGCCAGAGACTTTGCTAGTGGTTTAACCATATTTTCTTTGTTATTAATTAGTTTAAGTATTATTCGTTTTGCCGATTTAGGCCCTAGACCTGGCAATTTTGAAAATTGCTTAATTAATTCGTTAATTTCTGGAATATCGTTATCCATTAAAAAGGTAATTTGAAATCAAATGGCAGATTTAAACCGCCTGTTACTTTAGATAATTCCTCTGCTGATTTTTTTTTTAAATTTTCTTTTGCATTATTATATGCAGCAATAATTAAATCATTAATTATTTCTTGGCTTTCATTTTTAGCAGTTTCTGAAACTTTAATTGATTTAAGCTCGTAATCTCCACTTAAAATAACTCTTACAGAATTTCCACCAGAAACTCCCTCAACTTCAATTTTTTTTATCTGATCTTGAGCTTCTTTCATTTTTTCTTGCATAACTTTTGCTTTTGATAGCATGTCTGAAAAATTTGTCATTTATTGCTCCTCTATGTCTATTAATTTTGCATCTGGAAATGTTCTTTCAAATTCTTTAGCTATTTTACTTTTTCTAAATTTTTCAATCACGTTTTTTTTACTTTCTAAATTTTTTTCATAAATACTTTTTGCCGCCACATTTTTACTCAGAGATATTATCCATCTCTCACCAGTCCATTGGAGCAATTTATCGGTCAGATTTTTAATAAAATTTTTATTAAGCTTCTCATTGAAACTGATGTTCATTTTTCCCCTATTGAAACTCACTAATTTTACGTTTCTTTCTAAATCATATTTTAATTCAATTTCTTTATCATCATTAGCTTTTTTGATTAAATCTTGAAAGCTTGTAATCTCGATCTTTAATTTTTCATTTTCATCAAGCAAATTTTTTTTTAGGGGACTGGTTTTTATTTGATTAGTATTTTTTAATTGGTTTTTAACCTTGTTATTATTTTCATTTGATTTTATTTCGTCAATTTTTTTTTCAGAACAACTTTCCGGATTAATTAAAGATATATCGTTTTCATCTTTTTCTTTTTTTACCTCTAAATTTTTAAGATGAACTAATTGCATAATATACATTTCAAGTGTTAAATTTTCGTTGCCGACTATTCTTAAATCATCGATAGTTTTTATTGTTAGTTGCCAAAATAAACCTATATCTTGCATATCAATATTTTTTGAATAGTCTTCGACCATCTTTAATTCTATTTCAGAAATCGACATATCTTTCTCAATTGGGCCAAGGTTAACTCTTCTGCTGAAAAGATATAAAATTTCTAAAATATCATTGAGAAAATTTTTTGCATCTAAACCATCATCCATGAGTTCCTTAAGATATTTCAATGCTTCTTTTTCTTTTCCTAATAAAACTTCTTTAAATAACGAAATTAATTTAATTTTATCTGCTAGGCCAAGCATCTCTCTCACATTTTGCTCATCAATTAAATTTTTATTATTTAAAGATTGAGAGATTAAAGCTCTATCCAATAGAGAAATAGAGTCCCTCACAGATCCCTCAGAATTTCTAGCTATCAATCTTATTGCATCATCAGAAATACTGCCTTTCTCTTTTTCTGCAATATTTTTTAAATGGCTACAGAGTTGTTCAACCTTTACTCTTTTAAGGTCAAATCTTTGACAACGAGAGAGAACTGTAACAGGTATTTTTCTTACTTCAGTTGTAGCTAGAATAAATTTCAAACTTGGAGGAGGTTCTTCAAGAGTTTTTAATAAACCATTAAAGGCTTGTTTAGATAACATATGTACTTCATCTATGATAAAAATTTTATATTGTGCGCTAGTAGGGCTGTATTTTGAATTTTCTATAAGTTCTCTTACATCATCTATTCCAGTCTTAGACGCTGCATCTATTTCTAATATATCTATATGATTTGAATTAACAATTTCTTTACACGTTTGACAAAAGTTATCAGTCGAACAATCTATTTTTGGATTTTTATTTTTTTCACAATTTAATGCTTTGGCAATTAACCTTGCCGTGGTTGTTTTTCCAACACCTCTAATACCTGTTAACAGATACGCATTAGGCGTTTTTTTTAAATTAATTGCATTTGTGATAGTTTGGGCCATTACCTCCTGACCAATTAAATCCTGAAAAACTTGTGGTCTATATTTTAATGCTAAAATTTTATTTTTCATTTATTATTAGAGGCAGGCAACAACCTGAATAATTTTCACTACGGCTGCTTCTTTTCAGACCTGACCGGGTTTATGAAACATCCACCTGATGCCAACCTCAATATAAGTATATCAAGATCAATTTGAATACCACAAGAGTAGAATTGTATTTTGTGGACTATTTCTGCCTAAATGGTGAAGCTTCGTAAACTCCCAAAATATCTAAAGTTTCAGTGTGAAAACCTAGTTCTTCGAGTGCCGTTCTCACTCCTGGTTGCTCTAAATGTCCTTCAAGATCAAGATAGAAGTTAGCTTGGTCAAAAGTATTCTTTACTGAAAAACTTTCTAGCTTAGTCAAATTTACCTGATTGGTTGCAAAACCACCTAAACACTTATAAAGCGCTGAAGGTTCGCTTTTAACTCTAAATATACAACTGGTAATAAATTTTTTTTCTTTTTTAAATTCAGGTTGCTCTATGTTTTTACCCATGATTAAAAAACGAGTTACATTGCCTTTTTCATCTTCAATATTTTTTTCTAAAATTTTTAAGTTGTATATTTTTGCAGAGAGCTCAGATGCGATAGCTGCTATAGTCTTGTCTTTTCCTTCTGCTAAATCTTTTGCAGATCCAGCAGTATCTGCTGAGATAATTGGTTTAAAATTTTTTTTTATAATTAAATTTTGACATTGACCAATAGCTTGCGCGTGACTTCTGACATACTTAATATCACTCAAGCTTGCCTCTGGTTTGCCTAGCAAATTATGTTCTACTGCTTGAAAATGCTCTCCATGAATTTGTAATTTGTATTTCGGAAGTAGATAGTGAATATCAGCTACTCTTCCTGCAAGTGAATTTTCAATAGGTATAACTATTTTACAACTAGAATCGTTGTAAGCTTCTTTAAAAGTTTCCTCAAAAGTAGCACAGGTTTTTATCTCTGAGCCTTTATATAGATTTTCAGCGGCTATGTGCGAATATGCTCCGAGTTCACCCTGTATGGCAATTTTTTTTTTACTCATTTGTTTTCATTATATTTTTAATTTCTTCTAAATCTTTCTCTGTGTCTACACTTAAAGGTGTTGTATCAACGTAACCCACATGAATGGACATCCCATTTTCCATTGCCCTTAATTGTTCCAATTTTCTCTCAAGTTCAAGTTTTGACCTTTTCAGACCTACATAACTTAATAAAGCTTTATTAGTAAAGGCATAAATGCCTATATGATGATAAGCTTTGAATGTTTTATTAGGATAGATTCTAACAAAATCTAAAGCTTTAACAAACATGTCCGATTTTAATGACTCGTTTACCAAAACCTTCACAACATTTGAATCATCAAGTTCTGAATTTGAGCTAAATTTACTTGCTAAGGTTCCTATTTCACACTTACCTTTTTTCATATAATTGATTAGGTTATTTATTGTCTCTGGAATAATGTTTGGCATATCGCCTTGCAAATTGATGATAATATTAGGTTTACTATTTAAATTATTTTTAAAAACTTCAAAAACCCTATCAGTTCCAGTTTCGTGGTTGCTAGCTGTAAGGATAGCATTTCCTCCAATTTTTTTTACAGTATCAATTATTTCAAGATCTGGAGTAGCAACATAAACTTCCTCTGCATTTGACTTTAAAGCTGCCTCATAAACATGAAGAATCATCTCTTTATTGTTTATAAGTTTTAGTGGTTTGTTAGGCAGTCTCTGAGCATTCAGTCTTGAAGGTATTATTATAGCAGTTTTGTTCATAATTATGCGTCTTAGAGACGCAAAAAAATTTGGTAATTTTAAGTTTTTTTTTTAAAACTCGTGTTATACGTCTAGTGTATTTACCAAAATTATGGATAGTTTTGAATTAAATAAAATAATAGCTGCAGTACTTTTAACAGCTTTAATTGTTATTGGTATAGGAAAATTCACGGATATCTTATTTCATGTAAAAAAGCCTGAGCAGTCAGCATATAAAGTTGAAGGTTTAGAAGTTGCTTCAACTAGCGGCGCTGCTGAGACAGCTGAAAAGGTTCAAGAGGTAGTCGATATTAAAGCTTTACTGGCTATGGGAGACTTAGCTCACGGGGAAAAAGTTTTTAAAAAATGTAGTGCTTGCCACATGATAGCAGCAGATGGAAAAAATATGATAGGACCAAATTTATGGAATGTCATTGGAAGAACAGCTGGTTCAGTGAGTGATTACAAATATTCTAAAGCAATGGTTGCTTATGCCAAAGAATGGTCTTTTGAGGAAATGAATAGTTATTTGATAAAACCACAGGCATACATAAAAGGGACTAAAATGGCTTTCGCTGGACTAAGAAAAGAAAAAGATAGAGCCTCAGTTATTTTATATATGAACTCTAAAGGTGATAATCCAAAACCATTGCCCTAATCAATACACCACTTGATAATACTCTTTTGAGCGTGCACTCTATTTAATGCTTGTCTCCAAACAACTGATTGATCACCATCTATTACTTCATTTGTAACCTCTTCTCCTCTTCCGACTGGAAGGCAATGCATAAAAATAGCGTCTGAATTAGCCTTGCTCATTAATTTCTTATTAACTTGATAAGGTTTTAGAATTTTCTTTTTTGAAACTTTATTAACTTTATCATTCATTGAAATCCATTTATCAGTCATTACACAATCAGCGCCTAAAGCCGCCTCTAGAGGTTTAGGAGTAATTGTTAGTTTTACTCTCTCTTTTTTAGCTAGTTTTAATATACTCTTGCTGGGAGAATATTTTTTTGGACAACCAATTCTTAGTTCAAAATTGAATTTACCCGCAGCTTCTATTAAGGAATTTGACATATTGTTATTGCCATCACCTATCCAAGAAACAGTTTTACCCTCGATAGAACCATTACTTTCTTCGTAAGTAAGAATATCAGACATAATTTGGCATGGATGGCTTACGTCTGAAAGGCCATTGATAATTGGAATATCTAAATGCTTTCCGAACTCCTCTAAATTTTTGTGAGATGAAGTTCTCAACATAACGATGTCGACATACTCAGATAAAACTTTTGCCGTATCTTTTAAAGTTTCCTCTCCCTTGCCGTAATGTATGCCATCTGGATTTAAAATAATTGATGATCCACCTAATTGTTTAACAGCGATATCAAATGACATTCTTGTTCTTGTTGAGGGTTTTTCAAAAATCATAGCCATCGACTTGCCTTCAAAGGGCTTGTCTTCATCAGGCGCAGACTTATTTAATCCAGATCTATTTTGTTTTCTCTTTTTGGCTTCCTCAATTATTGATCTAAGCTCAACTGAAGAACAGTCAGAGATATTTATAAAATTTTTCATTTAAAATTTTTTGCAAACTTTCTCTATTATTTTTAAACCTAAGTTTATCTCGCTCTTTGTTACATTCAAAGGGGGCAAAAGTCTGACAACGTTTTCAGCAGCTCTTACTGTCAATAAATTATTATCTAAAAGTTTTTGAATAAATTTTGCTTGATTAACATGAAGACAAAGTCCAATGAGCAAACCTTTACCTCTAACTTCTTTAATAATTTTAGGATACTTATTTTTAATTTTATCAAGTTGATTTATAAAATATTTTCCATTTTTGCTAACATTGTTTAAGAAGCCTTTTTTAAACATTACATCCATGACTGCATTGCCAGCACTCATTGCTAATGGGTTTCCTCCAAATGTTGATCCGTGAGTCCCTGGCTTCATGCCTGATGCTACTTTTTTATTAACTAAAACTGCACCTATGGGAAATCCACCACCAATCCCTTTTGCTATTGGAACTATATCTGGTTTAATTTTTGCATATTCAAATGCAAAGAATTTACCACTTCTTCCAATGCCGCACTGAACTTCATCAAGAATTAATAAAATTTTTTTCTTATTACATAATTTTCTCAAGCCCTTGAGACAAAAGTCAGGAATAACTTTAATCCCTCCCTCTCCCATTATGGTCTCGACCATAATAGCTGCTGTTCTGCTATTTATTGCTTTTTCTAAACCTTTGTGATCGCCAAAGTTAAAATGATCAAAACCGTCTACTTTAGGTTTAAAACCTTCAATGGCTTTTTTACTGTTGCTAGCAAAAATAGCTGCTATAGTTCTTCCATGAAAACTATTATTGATACAAAGAACTCTGTTTTTTCTTGGTTGACCTTTTGAATAAAAATATCTTCTAGCAAATTTAATAGCTGCCTCTGTAGCTTCTGCTCCAGAATTTTGAAAAGTTACATAATCAGCAAATGTTTTTTGAGCTAATCTCTTTGCCAATCTCTCTTGCTCAGGGATAGTAAAAACGTTTGAAACATGCCATAATTTTTTTGACTGTTTATTTATCGATTTAATTAAATGGTTATTAGCATGGCCAAGACAGTTTACAGCAATTCCTTGAACGAAATCTAAATATTTCTTTCCATTCGTTGTATATAAGAAACTTCCTTTTCCTTTAGAAAAAGAAATTTTCTTTCTGTTATAAGTATTTAAAATTTTACTCATGATTTTATTTTATAACCTTTTTTATACAATAAATAACAAACAAGCCAGCTAATGAAGCTTAAAGAAGTTAAATATACCAAACCAATAGAGATTGAACCATCAGAAGTGCCAATAAAACTATATCTAAAACCATCAATCATATAAAAAATGGATTAACTTTACTTACTGCTTGCAAAAAGTCTGGGAGTCTCTCTATTGAATAAAAAGTGCCTGATAAAAAAGATAATGGAACTATTACAAAATTAGTGACGCTAGCCATGTGATCGAATTTCTCACTCCATAATCCAGCAATTATTCCTATGTTTCCTAAAATAAAAGAGGAAAGTAAGGTGAATGTTATTAGTGTTAAATAATTTTTTATTTCGATATCAATAATTAGATGAAATACAATAATTGAAACTATCCCGATTACTACGCTTCTTGTTACAGCCGCAAGAGAAACTGAGATTGTAACTTCTCCAGCAGATAGGGGAGCAAATAATAAATCAACTATAGTTCCATCAATTTTTTTAATCATAAAAGATGACGAAGAATGAGAAAAGGATTGCTGAATTACTTGCATTGAAATCAACCCTGGCGCTAAAAAAGTTATAAAAGGTACTCCAAGTACTTCACCTCTATCTGCTCCAATAGCTAATGATAAAACAAGTAAAAAGAGCAAAGCTGAAACTAGTGGAGAAATGATTGTTTGTATCCACACAACTAAAAATCTTAGAACTTCTTTTTTATATAAAGTCCACGTTCCGTACCAATTGACTAATCCAAATCTTCTTGTTTTTGTTTTATATTTTTTTAAAATTTCAACCATTGATAGTCTTATAACCTTTTATTAAAAAAACTGTGCAAAACTAAACCTACTCACAGCTTTGATGCGTTTTAATGTTTTAAACCCCAATATTATGCCCTAAGTTTTTAAAAATTACTAAATATTGTAATTATATACTATGAGTTGGACAGAAGAAAAAGTCGCTAAATTAAAAGAACTCTGGTCAAAAGGGCATACTGCAAGTCAGATAGCCGAAGCATTAGGTGACACTACTAGAAACGCAGTAATTGGAAAAGCTCATAGGTTAAATTTAGAAGCTAGAGCGCCTTCTAAGCAATCTAATTCACTTAGAACAAGTGATAACAAGCAGACTAGAAGAGCACCAGCGCCAACATCAAGAAAAGCTAAATTTCAATCAATTTTATTAGATAAAAACTTCGAGCCAGAAAATCCTAAATCACTGGAAGAACTTACAGATGAAACTTGCAAGTGGCCTATAGGTCATCCTAATGAAGAAAAGTTCTATTTTTGCGGTAGAAAGCCTGAAGGAGATTTCCCTTATTGCAAACTTCATGTTTTGTATGCCTTTCAGGATCGGAGTCAAAAAGACGATGATCTTGGTGATGAGATTCCAGAATTTATCGAGAAAAAAGTTAAGGCCTCAGGGTAATTCAAGCAAAAATGGAATTTATTAAAAAATACCTTAAATGGTTTAGTACTTTTTTAGTCTTAACCGGAATACTATTAACTAACTTAAATATGTATCCAGTAAATATAATGTTCCATGGCGCAGGAGTTGTAGGCTGGACGATAGCTGGTTTTTTATCAAAAGATAAAGCTATTCTTACAAACTTCGGATTACAAATTCCTTTATTTTTAATAGGGTTTTATCAATTAATTTTCTAAAGAATACCCAGCTGAACGGACAGTTCTAATTAAAGGTTTAGCCCCTTCAATGTTTATTGATTGTCTTAATCTGGTAATATGAACATCCACTGTTCTAGACTCCACGTTAATATCATCTCCCCAAACATGTTCTAACAACTGCTCTCTTGAATACACTCTTTTTGGTTGCTTGATTAAAAAATCAAGTAATTTATATTCTTTAGGACCTAAAGTAATTTCTTTTTCTTTCCTAAATACTTTCATAGACTCTCTATCTATTTTAAGATCTAAATAAGTAGCCTCTTCACTTACAATATTAGGTTTAACTCTTTTTAATAAAGATTTAATTCTCGCTAACAACTCTGGGAAACTGAAGGGCTTTGTCATGTAATCTTCTGCACCAGTATTAAGTCCTTTGACTTTATCTTCCTCTTCACCTTTTGCCGTAAGCATAATGATAGGTATATTTTTTACTTTTTCATCTTGTTTTAAATATTGACAAATTTTTATTCCAGATAAATCAGGTAACATCCAATCTAACAAAACAAGGTCTGGTTTTTTTTCTTTTATGCTCGAAAGAGCTTCTTCTCCATTAGAGCTAGAGGATACTTTATATCCTTCCTTTTGGAGATTATAAGTAAGAAGGGATAAAATTGGCTTTTCATCTTCTACAACAAAAATATGGGCGCTCATTAACTCTCTACAGGTTTACCTTTTGGTCTTGCTCCCTCAAGATATTCGCCTTCAATTAAATAATAAAGAGACTCAGCAATATTAGTAATATGATCTCCAGCTCTTTCTATATTTTTTGTTACAAATAATAAATGTGTTGCCATTTCTAAATTTTTTTTGTCTTTTTGTAAATAAGTTGCAACTTCATTCATAGCTAAATTAGTCAAATCATCTACTTGTTCATCTTTTTTCCAAATTTCAATTGCCTTATCTTTTGATCTATTTAGATAAGCGTCTAGAGCATCTTTTAATTGTTTTTGTACTAAATCTCCCAGCCTTCTAAGGCTTCCTATAAGTTCGTCAGGTAAATCTACTGGTAGCGGTTTAACTTTTTTAGCAACACTTTTCGCTAGGTCTCCAATTCTTTCTAAATCATGTGAAATTTTCATTGTTGAGATAGTTATCCTCAAATCAATTGCCATTGGAGCTCTTTTTACTAAAACATTTGTGATTTGATTATCAATAGTGGTTCTTAATTCGTTTATTTTTCCGTCATTTTTTACAATTTTGTCTACTGATTCTTTATCGACTTTAATAACGGCAGCCATCGCATCAGCCATCTGATTTTCTGTAAGGCTTCCCATCATTACAAGATTATCATTTAGGCTTTGCATCTCCTCTTCGTATGATTTTACTGTATGACCTGTTCCAGACATTTATCCAAATCTCCCAGTTATATAGTCTTGTGTCATTTTATTAGCCGGATTTTTAAATATTTTCTCCGTTGAGTCTACTTCTATAATTTTTCCAAGATGAAAAAAACCTGTTTTTTGAGAAACTCTTACTGCTTGAGCCATTGAGTGCGTAACTATTACAATTGTGTAACTTTTTTTTAAATCGTCAATTAACTCCTCTATTTTTGCTGTAGCAATTGGATCTAAAGCAGAGCATGGTTCATCCATCAAAATCACTTCTGGATTGACCGATAGTGCTCTTGCAATACAAAGTCTTTGCTGTTGCCCCCCTGACAAACTTGTGCCAGGCTCATTTAATCTATCTTTTACTTCATCCCAAAGAGCTGCTTTTTTTAAACTTGTCTCAACTATGTTATCCATTTGATCTTTGTTCTCAGCAGCACCATGTATAATTGGGCCATAAGCAATATTATCATAAATACTTTTTGGAAAAGGATTTGGCTTTTGAAACACCATTCCCACTTTTTCTCTAAGTGTAACTACATCAACATTTTTTTCATTAATTTCAGCTCCGTCTATTTCAACAGACCCTTCTACTTTACAAATATCAATTACATCGTTCATTCTATTAATGCATCTTATAAATGTAGATTTACCACATCCTGATGGACCAATTAATGCTGTTACTTCCTTTTGATTAATATCTAAATTAATATCGAATAAAGCTTGTTTTTTTCCGTAATAAACATTTAAGTTTTTTGCTTTTATTTTTATTTTTGAATTATTTAATTCCATTTTTTTTCGAATTTTTGTCTAAGATAAACGGCAATGAAATTCATTACAATAAGAAAGCCAAGCAACATCATAATTGTTGCCGACGTTTTTTCCACAAATCCTCTTTCAGCTTGCTCAGACCATAAGTAAACCTGTACTGGTAAAGATGCTGATGGATCAACTGGTGAACTTGGAATATCAACTACAAAAGCGACCATCCCGATAAGAATTAAAGGAGCGGTTTCTCCTAAAGCTTGAGCTAGACCAATTATTGTTCCAGATAAAGTTCCTGGCATAGCCAGTGGAACAACGTGATGAAACACTGTCTGAAATTTTGAAGCTCCAACTGATAATGCTGCTTCTCTTATCGAAGGTGGAACAGCTTTTAATGATGCTCTACATGGAATTATTATTCTCGGTAAAGTCATTAGAGATAATGTAATTCCTGCAACTAATGGGGTAGACCTAGGAAATTCCATTACACTTAATAATATTCCTAATCCTAAAAGACCGTAAACTATTGATGGTACTGCTGCTAAATTATTAATATTAATTTCTATAAAGTCGGTTATTTTATTTTTTGGAGCAAACTCTTCCAGATAAATTGAAGCCATTATAGCTATTGGGAAAGACAAGATTAAACAAATTATAATTGTAAAGAATGATCCCATTAAAGAACCTCCTATACCAGCTAACTCAGGATCTCTAGAATCTCCTTTGGTAAAAAGATAATTATTAAACTTTTTATCAATTTTTTCTTTTTCAATTAAATTGTCATAAATATTTAATTGATAATTGCTAACTCGTCTTCTGTCCTCTGGTAAATCTCTAGGAAAATTTCCTTTATTCAGCTGATCAATATCATCAGATGCTGTGATTTTGACTGGAACTATTTGATCAATTTTATTCGGGTTTTTAATTAAAAAATCTTTAATCTCAAATTCATAATCAGGGCTAAACAATCTTAAAATTTGTCTCTCTTCTTTAGAGTCTTTTGCAGGATATATTTTTAAAAGACTTTCTACAGCTAAATCATAGAAATCTGCATCTTTAAGAGAATTTTGATTAATTGGACCCTCTAATTCTAGAAGAGAGGAATCGTAATTTACTGCGACTTCTATCATCGTTCTACTGAAAGCTGAACTTCCCTTAGAAAAAATATTTTGAACAAGAATTAATACAAAGATAACTGCTAAACTGACAGAGATTAAGCCGTACATCTTAAATCTTTTTTCTGCTCTATATCTTTTTTTTAACCTTTGCTCTTTAGTCATATTTTTCTCTGTATTTTTTAACAACTCTCAATGCGATATAATTTAAAATTAATGTTGCGATAAATAATGTTAATCCTAATGCGAATGCAGCTTGTGTTTTAGGACTATCAAATTCTTGGTCTCCCACCAATATCATAACAATTTGAGTTGTGATGGTTGTAGTGGACTCAAGAGGATTTATAGTTAGGTTTGCCGCTAAACCTGCAGCCATTACTACGATCATAGTTTCTCCAATAGCTCTTGAGACCGCTAAAAGAATAGATCCAATTATTCCTGGTAAAGCTGCTGGTATTACAACTTTTTTTATAGTTTCAGATTTGGTGGCACCTATTGCGTAAGAGCCCTCTCTTAAAGATTGCGGAACCGAATTAATAACATCATCAGATAAGGAAGATATGTAAGGAATAATCATAACTCCCATGATCAATCCAGCTGCAAGTGCACTTTCTGATGAAACAGTAAGACCCAAACTCTCACCAAGCGTTCTAAAGAAAGGTCCAACAGTTAAAGCAGCAAAAAAACCGTAAACCACAGTTGGTATACCAGCTAAGATTTCGATAATTGGTTTAGAATATTTTCTAACTTTCGTTGAAGCATATTCAGCTAAATATATTCCAGAAAATAAACCTATTGGTACGGCAACACACATAGCAATTAAAGCGATGAATGCAGTACCTGCAAATAAAGGCACAGAACCAAAAGCATCTTGAAGCTCTAAAAGTTCTTCAGGAGTTATAGCAGATGCATCCCTTACGAAAGCACGTTGGGGACTCCAAGAGGTACCAAATATAAATTCGAATATGTTTATCGTAGAAAAAAAACTTTAGGCTTTCAAATAACAGAGATACAATTATCCCTACTGTTGTCAAAATTGCTACTAAAGAAGAGGTAAATAATAAAACTTTTAGTATTATCTCTACATCATCTCTGGCTTTATTGTTATTTTGAATTTTTCTGTATGCAAAAGTTAGAGAGCCAATTAACGCAGCAGCTATAATTACAATTTTTGAATTTTGGGCAATAATATTAATTGAAGAGTACTTTATTGAAGCTGCTTTAATTTCATTTGTTATCTCACCTGAAAAATTTCCATTAAAAAATGATAATGTTTGCTCATAAAATAAGTCTTTAGACTCAATTTGAGGAAAATTATTAAGTATCAAGACTTTGATTATTGTAGGTTCAAACAGTGACCAACATCCAAAAATAATTAATGCCGGTAAGCCACACCATAGAGATAAATAATAACCATAATAAGCTGGAAGCGCTTTTAGTTTAATATTTTGAGTAACTAACTTACGAGCTTCAGATCTACCGAAAAAATAACTTGAAAGGCAGAGAATTAAAATTACTCCCGCAATTAAAGAATTCATGATCTTTATGTAGATGAGTAATGTTACAGATTTGTTAAATATTTAAACTTTAAATTGAGAATAAAAAAAAAGGCCGAATTATCGGCCTTTTTTTCATTAATTAACAACTGTTACTTGAGGTTGATTGTAACTAAGTCTTTTGCTGCAGTTCTAGTAACTTTATATTTATCACTAGCTAGTGGCACTAATCCAATATCAGTTAAGTAACCTCTAGATCCCATAGCTTTTTTTGAAGTGAATGCGTCTAAAAATTCTTTCAGACCAGGGACTACTCCAACGTGAGCTTTCTTTGCATAAAAGAATAATGGTCTTGCTATTGGATAAGAATAATCTTGAATCCCTTCTAATGAAGGTTTTACCCCATTGATAGCCGCTGCTTTTATTTTGTCTTTGTTTGCTAAATAATAACTATAGCCAAAGAAACCATAAGCATCAGGATTTGCTGCAAGTTTTTGTACAATTAAAGTGTCGTTTTCACCTGCTTCAACCGCGTAACCATCTTCTCTCATTTTTGCACATTCTTTTTTAGATTTATCACCAAATAAAGATTTAGCTTCTTTTGAACAACCTTTATTCATTACCAATGAATTCCAAGCATCTCTTGTTCCAGATGTTGGGGGTGCAATTAAGATTTCAATTTTCTTGCTGGGTAAACTTGCATCTATATCACTCCATTTTTTATATGGGTTTTCTACTAATTTACCATTAACATCTACTTTCGCTGCTAAAGCTCTCCAAAGTTGCTCTTTTGTGAAATTTGCATCAGGTGATTTTACTGAGTGAGAAAATGTTATACCGTCATTTCCTACAACTACTTCGATTATATCTTTTACACCATTTTTTTCACATAAAGCCTTTTCTTTAGATTTAATTGCTCTTGAAGCATTAGTGATGTCTGGGTGGTTTACTCCAATACCAGCACAAAATAATTTCATTCCACCACCAGTACCAGTACTTTCAATTACTGGGGTTTTAAAACTACCTTGTTTTCCAAATTTCTCAGCAACTACTGTTGCATATGGATAAACTGTTGAAGAACCTACAATTTTAATTTGATCTCTTGCTTGTGCGTATGAAGCAAAAGAAAGAATAGCAATAACTGCTACTATGTTTTTTATTATTTTCATATTTATCTCCTTATTAAACATATCTAAAATGTAATCTTTCAAAGTTATTGATTTATTAAACAAATATTAAATTTTTGTTACAAACCTAACTTTTTAGTTGAATTTATAAACTGATTGGAAAAACTAAGGAAATACGGGTACCTTTATTTAATTCGCTTGTTATAGACATTTCTGCTCTATGTTGATTCACTATATGTTTTACTATTGCTAAACCTAAACCAGTTCCTCCAACTTCTTTGCTTTTAGCAGGATTTACCCTAAAAAATCTCTCAGTTATCTGGGGTATGTTTTCTTTAGATATTCCAATACCTTCATCCTCGACTATTGCATGAAAATTATTATCTTTAGATTTAGTAGTTATTTTTATTTTCTTATTTTTTTCACTATATTTTATTGCGTTATCTATAAGATTATTAAAAACCTCAATTAACCTGTTTCTATCGCCATTAATTTTTATATTGTCTGATTGTTTATCGAAACTACAGCTCATATTATTTTTTTTTATGATTTCTTTATTTAAATCAATTGAGTGAGAAATAATCTCATTTAAATCCACTTTTTCACTCGGTCTTATATGTTCTTGAAGTTCTATTCTTGAGAGAGATAAAAGATCATTTACAATACTTTCCATCCTTGAAGTTTGCTGAAGAACAACTGGTAATATTTTTTTTTGACTTTCTAAATCTTTAGACGCATGACCATTATTTATTGTTTCAAGACCAAGTTTAATACTTTGCAAAGGCGTTCTTAGTTCGTGAGAGACGTTCGCAACGAAATCGGATTTGAGTTTTTGAACTTTAATGATATCAGTTAAATCTTTAAAAAAGATTATTACACTATCACTCGTATTTAATAAATTTTTTGGTCCAGGCATGACACTTACTTTGTAATATTGGAAATTAGGTGCCTTAATTTCAATATCCAAGATCCCACCTTGATTTTTTTCCAATGATTTATCGATCTGATCCAACAATTCAGCATCACGCACAATACTTGAAATATTTTGTCTCTCAATATTAGATCCAAAACGAGTTTTAGCACTTTTATTTGCAAAGTTAATTGTTTTAAATTTATCAATTACTATAACTTGGTCAGGTAAATCATTTAGAAATTTAATCTCTTTTAAAGACTCACTCATTGTCATCTTTTTTTTTATTCTGAATTTTATCGTAAAGATCTTTTAAGTCTTCCTCAGAAAGATCTTTTCTTTTTAATTCATCTAAAATATCTTCATCCTCTTGCTTGAGTTTCTCTTTTCTTTGTTCCTCTTTAACCTCACCTCTAGCATCAAACCCTGCTTTAATAAACTTTGCCGATACAAGAATAACAATGATAGCAATGATGCCTGCTAGTGATAAAAACAATAAAGTCATTCTTAATTATAACTGATAATTTTCGATGTCATAGAATTTTATTTTACCTTACCAAAAACATTTAAAAGTATAACTCCGAGAATAATAAATACTAAACCAATTATTCCATATAAGTTTGGAGTCTGGTTATATTTAAAGACGCCAAATAAAGTAACAGCGAAAATAGTAAGTGCGCCATAGCTAGCATATGTTGTCGAAACAGGAATGATAGTCATAGCTTTAGACAAACAAAAGATACAAATGATAATACTTAAAATACAAAAAATAGTTGGGCCAAGTTTTGTAAAACTCTCAGTAGTTTTTAAAAATCCATTAGAAATAATACCGGTTACTATAGCCAAGAATAAATATATGTAACCAGAAAACAAACTAAGACTTTTCATTATACTTTCCCAAACTAAATTGTCCTCGATCACGGAAACGGACTAGCCATTTGATCATTGCTTTTTCTACATCTGCAGGCTCGATGTCTAGATCCTTAAGTGTTAAGTGATTATTCGATACAATATTATCTTGTTCTGAAAGTATCTCACATTGATCTCTTGTAAGAATAGGAGGAAAAGGTAACAAATCAGTTATAGCACTCTGAATTTTTGCAAGAGGCATAGGCATCTGAATAATTAATCTTTTTTTTCCGATAGCCTGCATAATAGATTCTATCATTTCTTTAAAAGTAAAAATTTTAGGTCCGCCTATTTCATAAATTTTGCCAAAATTATCTTTCAATTCAATTGCTCTCATTATTGCTTTAACAACATCAGTTACTAATATTGGCTGAAATCGGTAACGAAGATTTGGTATAGGGATTAGAGGAAAAAAACTAAGTCGTGCAAAAAGGTTACTGAAGTTTGAAGAATGACTCTCAACAACAGAAGGTCTAATTATAACCGAATTTTTAAAATTATTTAGTACATTTATCTCCCCTTGAAATTTTGATCTTTGATATAAACTACGACTTTCTCGAGATGCACCAATGGCCGACAAAAAAATCAGCTTTTCAACATTTGATCTTGCGCAGATTTTTGCAATCGCCTCTGGAAGTTTTGCATGTAGATTATAAAATTTTTGTTTTCTTGTTTCATATAGTATGCCTACGAGATTAATTACAACATCTGAATTTTTAATTGCATTTTCTACTTCACTTAAATTTTCAGTATTCCATTCTAATAATTCAATAGCTCCAGGTGTGGCTTGCGTCTTTAAATGTGTATTACGGAAAGCTGACCTTGTTACACAAATAACTCTATAGTTTTTTTTGATAAGAGATCCGATTAAATTTGATCCGATTTGACCAGACCCACCAAACAAGGTGACAATTTTATTTTTCATGATATTAATTAACAACTATATGAAAATTCATAAAATACAAGGCGACTTAAATACAGAAATAACATCCAAAATTAAAGATTACTGCAGCATTGATTGTGAGATGCAAGGCTTGCAACCTAGTAGAGATAAACTCTCAATAGTTTCTTTAACATTTGATGATGAAAATGTTTATATTATTCAACCTAATAAAGATTTTAAAGCACCAAACTTAGTTTCAATTTTAGAAAATGAACAAATTTTAAAAATTTTTCACTTTGCAAGAATGGATGTACATTTTTTAGATGTTTATTTAAAGACTAACGTTAAAAATTACTTTTGCACTAAGCTCATGAGTAAACTTAGCCGTACCTTTTCCTCTAGCCATGGTTTAAAGGACCTTGTATCCTCTTACTGTGGAGTTAAATTAGACAAAAAATTTGGAAGTTCTACAGATTGGCAAAAAGGCCTTGAAAACATTTCTATTGATGAACTTAATTATGCCGCAAAGGATTGTTTTTATCTAAAAAAAATTAAAGACTCTTTAGAAAAAATTTTGAAAAGAGAAAATAGATTTGATTTATTTTTAAGTACTATGAAAGGGTTGGAGAGTAGAATTAAATTAGATAAATCAGGATTTAAAGATGCTGATATTTTTGAGCATTAATGAGCAAAAAAAATTATATAATTACAGCCAAAAAATCTGCTGACATACAGATTAATGAACTTAGAAAAATAAAAAAAATATTTAATAATTCCTTCATCAAAGCTGTGGATTTAATTTTAAATTGTCGTGGAAAGTGTATAACTGCTGGAATAGGTAAGTCAGGTATAATTGCAAAGAAAATTTCTGCTACTTTTTCAAGTGTGGGCATCCCAAGTTTTTTTTGTGATCCAGCTCAAGCCTTACATGGTGATATGGGTCAAATTGAAAAAAAAGATATTCTAATTATTTTTTCATATTCTGGAAATACGTCTGAGCTGACTAATATGTTAAAATATGCAAATAGATATAGAATTAAAATAATTGGCGTTGCCTCCAAACCTGATAGCACTTTGTTAAAAGCTAGTGATATTAAGTTAATTTTACCAAAAGTAAGGGAGTCTGATTCCACTGGCCTCGTTCCAACATCATCTACATCAATTACTTTATTGTTAGGAGACTGCCTTGCTACTACAGTAATGAGTCAAAAGAAGTTTTCAAAAGAAAAATTTAAAGTTTTTCATCCTGGCGGAAATATAGGAAAGTCTCTTCTGCTAGCAAAAGATATCATGGTAACTGGTAGGAAAATGCCAATAGTAAATTTTAAAAGTAATTTAAAAAATGCATTAAAAGAAATGAATAAGAAAAAATTAGGAATGCTTGTTATTATAAGAAAAAAAAATATCCAAGGGATTGTGACTGATGGGAATCTAAGGAGAGAGATTAAAAATTATAGTAATAATAAAGACTTATCAAAATTTGTTACAAAAACTCCATTTGTTGTCAATGAGAATATGCCTGCCTCCAAGGTCCTATCAATCATGGCGGAAAAAAGGATTACGAGTCTTCTGGTCGTGTCAGACAAAGATTTTCTAAAAAAAAAGGATAAAAAGTTGAAAGGTATTATACATATACATTTTTTATTACGAAATGGAATAAACTAATGGAGAGAAAAAGAAGATTGCGTCTAATACAATTTACAATGTTGATATTAGGTATTTTAATTATTTTTTTTACTTATCTTGGTAAAAACGAAATACAAGAAAACAAAATTATTACTAAAGAAACTCAAGAAAAGATAAAGGAACAGATGCAAGTTCAAAATCAACAAGGTGACGTCTTCTATCAAATTGAGTTCTCGGGTCTAGATTTGTCTGGGAACAGATATATTCTTAAATCAAAGGAAGCTTTAAGCGATAAAAATAATCCAGAAATTGTGTACATGAAATTTGTGGAGGCTACTTTTTATTTTAAGGATCAAACTGTGCTTACCGTCCTATCAGATACTGGGATTTACAATAATAAAACTTTAGACATGAATTTTGAAAATAATGTAAAAGCTAATTATGAAGGAAGCGAGTTATTTGCACAAAAAGCAGAGTATTCTAATTTGAAAAGTTACTTAACTATCTCAGAAGAAGTAAAAATAAATGATATTAGAGGTACTATAGTTGCAGATAAACTTTTATTTGATATAAAAAAGGAAACATTAAATATTGCCTCTTTCAATGATGGCAAAATTAATGCTAATGTAAATTTAAAATGAAAAAAGGATTTAGAATTTTAAAGTTTAAAAAAGACAAACCAATTTTTGAGGTTAAGGATGTTAGTAAATCTTTCGATGGTAGGCCAATTTTAAAAAAATTATCTTTAAAAGTCTTTCCAGGTCAATGTGCTGGAATCCTTGGACCAAATGGTTGTGGTAAAACTACACTATTTTCAATGTGTATTGGAGAGCAAAATGTTGACAGTGGAAAAATTTATCTTAACGGCAAATCTATTGAGCAAATTCCAATACATCTTAGAGCAAAAGAAGGACTAGGATATCTTCCTCAACAAAGAAGTGTGTTTGATATGAGTGTCTACGATAACATAATGGGAATAGCAGGTTTATGTATAAAAGGTTATGATAATCAGAAGGCTATAACTGAACAGTTACTAACTCAATTTAATTTACAACATCTTCGAACGATAAATGCAAATCTTCTTAGCGGCGGAGAAAGTAAGCGTTTAATGCTTTCTAGGTTAATGATTAACAAACCTAAAATTATTTTACTCGATGAGCCATACGCAAATTTAGATCCAGTCGTTGTTCAAGAAATTCAAAAATACATTTTTAAAATTCAGTCCATGGGAGTAAGTGTGGTTATCAGTGACCATAATTTAAAAAATTTATTCGATACAACTGATTCAAATTATGTCATTTCTGATGGAACAATTATAGCTGAAGGTACATCTCGAGAATTATTAAAGAATTCAAGAGCTGTTTCTCAATATTTTGGGCAAGGCTTTGACTTATAGTTGATGAAAGCCAAATCATTTTCAGTAAAAGTCAAAGAAAAAATAAAACCTTTTAATAAAATCATTGAAGTTGACTCTGACAAATCTTTATCAATTAGGTCTTTTCTAATTGGCTCAATTTGTCAAAATATTTCAACAGTGACGAATGTGTTGGAGTCAGAGGATGTTAAAAGTACAATAGAGGCTTGTAAAAAACTTGGAGTAAAAATTGTTAAATCCAATTCCGGTTCATACAAAATTTATGGAAAGGGTCTCGGTTCTTTATTTGCCAAAAAAAATACAGTTATAAACTGTTTTAATAGTGGTACCTTATCACGATTACTTTTAGGAATTTTATCAACAACTCCTAACATTGAAATTATTATGACCGGTGATAGCTCTTTAAGAAAGCGAAGTATGAAGAAATTAATTCTACTAATGTCAGAATTTGGAGCAACTTTTTTACCTAAAAATAAATTTAATTTTCCTCTCAAAATAATTTCAACTGATATGCCTATAGGTATTAATTATTCTGCAGGTGTAAGTGCTCAGTTGAAATCTGCAGTTATTCTTGCTGGACTAAATAGTTATGGAAATACAAAAATAATTGAGAGAACATTGTCTCGTGATCATACTGAAAATTTATTAAAAAAAAATACAAAAGCTTTAAATATAAAATATGGTAAAGAAAAAATAATAGAGGTTTATGGAAAAAAAAAACCTTGAACAAATTAGATTAAATGTGTCAGGTGATCCCTCAAGCTCAGCTTTTTTCGCTGCTTTAACTTTATTAAATAAAGACTCGTTACTAAAGATTAAAAACGTAGGTCTTAACCCTACTAGAATAGGTTTTTATAAACTTCTTAAAAAACATAATGCAAAGATTAAATTCGTAAACACAAAAAAAGATAACAATGAACTTAAAGGTGATATATTAGTAAAGAGCTCTAGACTGAGTCCTATTACTTCACCAGGTTATTTTTATGCAAGCACAGCCGATGAGTATCCAATACTTTTTGTATTGGCAGGACTTACTAAAGGTATATCTGTGTTCAAAAATCTTGGAGATCTTTTAAACAAGGAGTCAAATCGAATAAAGGAAATGCAAAAAGTTCTTAAGCAGGTTGGAATTAAAACTATCTCAACCAAGAGTGAGTTGAAAATTTATGGTAAAGGAATGATAGACGCTAGTGACAAAACAATTACTATACAAACAGGTATCCACGATCACAGAATTCATATGGCAAGTTTTGTCTTAGCATTATTAACTGGTTCAACAACTAGATTAAAAGGCTTTGAAACAGTTTTCACATCTAGTCCATCATTTTTAAAAATAATGAAAAAATTAGGAGCAAAATTTGAAATACAAAAATAGATCTATTCAAATTTCTTGTGACGGTGGGGCTGCCACTGGCAAAACTACTGGTGCAAAATTAATAGCTAAAAAATATGGTCTTAGTTTTTTGTCAAGTGGATTGCTTTATAGGTACTCAAGTTACTTAATTTTAAAATATAGGCCTAAAAATAAAATTCTATTTCTTAAAAAAAAATTTAAAAATTTAAATTACAGAAAACTTAATAAGATTAACTTACATACACCTAAGATTTCATCACATAGTGCAGAAATAGCCAAAATACTTGAAATAAGAAATATATTAAAAAAATACCAAATTAAGTTTATTAAAAAAAATAAAGGTTGTGTTTTAGAAGGCCGAGACTCTGGAACAAAGATACTAAGAAAAGCCGATGTAAAATTTTTTTTTAAGTGTAAATTAGAAACGGCTGCTAAAAGAAGATTTATTGAACTACAAAAAAAAGGTATAAAAATAAATTTCAAAACGGTAAAAAAAGCTTTAAAATTAAGGAATATTTCTGACAAAAAAAGAAAACATAGCCCTTTAAAAAAAGCAAAAAATGCTGTAGTTGTGGAAACTTCCAAAATTGGAAAAAAAGCTATGCTGATAAAAATGTCAAAATATGTGGAAAGAGCAATTAAATTGAAATATGTCAAGTGAACAAGAATTAAACAAAACAAGCGCTGTACATAAAGAATTTCAAAACCTTTTAGAAAAAGATTTCAAAGATAGAAAGTTAGTAGCCAATCAAGTTATTAATGCTAAGGTTATAGATATTTTAAAAGCCCACGTTGTCGTAGATGTTCGCGGGAAGTCAGAAGGTATGATCGCGATTTCAGAATTTAAAGCTGAAGAACTTTCAAAGTTAAAAGTTAATGACACAATTCAAGTTTATTTAGAACGACTCGAAGGCAGAGAGGGGGAGATTGTTTTAAGTTACAGCAAAGCCAAGTCTTTTGCTGCTTGGCAGAAATGTGTTAATGCATTTGAAAAAGAGGAAGAATTAGTTGGCAAGCTTGTTTCAAAAATAAAAGGAGGGTACATTCTTGAATTATTTGATGGTGCAATCAGCGCCTTCCTTCCCCAGTCTCATCTGGCATTAAAACCTATAAGAGGAGCTGAAGTAGAAAAACTTATGCGAACTCCAATCAAATGTCGTATCGTGAGATTGGACCGACAGAGGGGCAACCTAAGCTGTTCGCGTAAAGAAGTGCTATTGAAAAGTCAAACAGCAGAATTGAAGGAGTCTTTAAAAAATATTAAAGAAGGCGATATTATTGAGAACGCAGTAGTACGTTCGATCCCCGAAGGAAAATGGGGGGCATTCTTAGACATAGGTAATAACGTTACGGCCCTTTTGCACCAGTCGGATATTTCATGGAACCGTATCTCATCTGTGACTGATGTTTTAAGTGTTGGTCAAACAATTCCAAAAATCGTTATTTCAAAATTTGATGAAAAAACAAACAGGCTGTCGGCTAGCATAAAACTTTTAACTGAAAGCCCTTTTGAAAATCTTAGTAAGAAATTTTTAGTTGGAGAAACGTATCCAGCGCAAATTGAAAAAATTACTGATTTTGGGGCGTTTTGCCTTATCACTAATCCTGATAATATATCAGCACAGGGGCTTTTGCATCAGAGTCAAATGGATTGGGCAAATAAAAATATAAATCCAAGTAAGAAATTTTCTGTTAGTCAAAAGTTAAACTTAAAGGTGATGTCCATCGATGAGGATAATAAACGCATCTCCCTTAGTTATCGTGAAACACTAGAAAATCCATGGGAAAAAGTTATGGAAAAAATTAATCAAACAACCGAAATAAAAATAACAAATATAACTGAAAAGGCTCTTTTTGGAGAAATAGTAGGCTTAGGTCTGACGGGGATCTGTCATTGGCGGGAGTTAAATTGGAAAGAGTCTATTGATGACCTTAAAAAATTTAAAAAAGGTCAAACCATTACAGTAAAAATTATAGAAGTCACAAAAGATGAAAAGATACGTTTTAGTCTTCGCCAGTGTTCAGCAGACCCGCTCAATTGGTTTAAAACTAACAAAAAAAAAGTTGGTTCAATTATATCAACAAAAGTTGTTGAGGTTTTAAAAACTGGAGTAAAAGTTGCTGTAGATCCAGAACAAAAAATTGTGGTTATGATAAAAAAAAATCAATTAGCAATAGAGCCTGCAGATTGCAGACCAGAAATCTATTCTGTAGGAAATATTATGGCGGATGCACTAGTTGAGGAGCTGGATTTCGAAAGTCGTAAGATTGTTTTAAGTCCTAAAGCTGCTCAAAAGAGAGAGCAAGACTCCCTCATTAAAAAATTTGGCGTAGGA
>CACIYA010000012.1 GCA_902590755.1 uncultured Pelagibacteraceae bacterium
AAAATGTACATTTTTTCTACACATTGCCATTCAGCAGAAATAAAGCCTTGATTGAAACTACTTGGTTATCAGATTTAGAGGATCAGAGCCTCAGAGATTATGACCTTCAGTTGGAAAATTATATTAAAAATAATCTAGGTATAAAAAACTATAAAATAAATTTTACCGAAAAAGGAGCTATACCACTCTTTTCTCCATCTTTAAGTAATAATAATAAAATAATTAATATTGGTTCAGCTGGGGGGATGACTCGGTTAAGCACGGGTTACACTTTTTTGAACATTCAAGAACATAGTCGTTATATTGTAAAAAATATTGACAATATTTATAAAGCAAAAATATTCTCCTTTGGAAAAAAATATCAATTTTTAGACAAAGTATTTTTAAGAGTACTAGAAAAACATCCCGAAAAGATGCCAAAAATTTTCTTTAATATGTTTAAAACTTCTTCAAATACAATAATAAAATTTTTATCAAATAAAAGTAATATTATTGAAGACATAAATATTATAGGCAAAATGCCAAAATTAATTTTTTTTAAGGCATTGTTAAATTAATGGAAAATATTAACTTTAAACACTCAATTATATTTTTTAATTTTTGTATTTTAATAAGCCCCCTCTATCTAATGTTCAATTTTGAACCAATTATATTTTGCCTATTTTTAATTTTAATTTTAGGAATTTCTCACGGTGCATTAGATAACATCAAAGGAAAAAAGCTTTTAAAATTATTTGGATACAAGCAAACTATATCTTTTTATCTTGCTTATGTATTAATTTCATCATTGATAATAATATTTTGGTTGATATTTCCTAATACAATTTTATTGCTATTTTTGATTGTGGCCGCTTATCATTTCGGAAAAGAGGATACAGTATTTTTTTTTAGAAAAAAGTTTTTCATATCTGAGTGTTTATTTTTCTTTAAAGGATCAACTGTAATTATGGCTCCATTATTATTAAAGAGAGAAGAAACTAATGAAATATTTAGGATTTTAAATTTTAAAGTTTTTGAAGCAGGATTTTTTAGCAATGGATTTTTAATTGGAATGTTATGTCTTGGTTTTTTATCATCTATATACATTTCAAAAAAAGAAAACATAAATCTAAAAAGTGTCATTATCATGGACTTCTTTTCTTTAATTATACTAAATCTTTTCTTGTCACCTATTTTAGCTTT
The DNA here is from genome assembly GCA_902590755.1 of uncultured Pelagibacteraceae bacterium. Taxonomy (GTDB): domain Bacteria; phylum Pseudomonadota; class Alphaproteobacteria; order Pelagibacterales; family Pelagibacteraceae; genus Pelagilacustribacter. Next base: position 1,183 of record CACIYA010000012.1, read on the forward strand.
CACTCTTTATTTTTGTTTTCTTCACTCTATTAGGCACTCGATTACTCTTATTTTTGAGTTGGATAGATCTTTCAAGCTGGGATTTAAAAAATTTATAATTAAAGCTATCCCATTAACTTTTGTAACTGCAATAATTTTTTTATTTGCAATATATTTTTTAAATAATTTTTATAAGCTTGATGAGGCTATTTATAAGGTAATATTTATTGGTTTGGCGTCACTTACTTTTCCGCATATATTGTTAGAATATCTTTTAGAAAAAAATGAAAAAAGAACTTAAAATTTATTTAGCGTCACCAAGAGGATTTTGTGCCGGAGTTAAAAGAGCAATTGAAATAGTTGAAAAATCTATCAGCAAGTTTGGAGCTCCAGTATATGTTCGTCATGAAATAGTGCACAATAAGCAGGTTGTCGAGGAGTTAAAAGAAAAAGGTGCAATTTTTGTTGATGAATTATCTGACGTAGATGACGCAAGTAGACCTGTAATTTTCTCAGCTCATGGTGTACCAAAATCAGTTCCAGAAGAGGCTAAATTGAAAAATTTATCCTTTGTAGATGCAACTTGTCCATTAGTTTCAAAAGTACACCGAGAATCGGAGCAATTAAATAAAAATGGTTTCGAAATATTACTAATTGGTCATAAAAATCATCCAGAAGTTATTGGTACAATGGGTCAGCTTCCAAAAGGATCGATAAAACTAATAGAGACAAAAAATGATGTTAATCTGCTAAAAGAAAACGATTTTAAAAAACCTCTAGCATATATTACTCAAACGACCCTGTCCGTAGATGATACAGCTGAAATAATTGAAGCTCTTAAAAATAAGTTTCCAAAAATTAAAGGTCCTATTAAAGAGGATATATGTTATGCAACTACCAACAGACAATCTGCTGTAAAAGAGATAGCTTCCAAGTGTGATATGTTTTTTGTAGTGGGTAGCCGTAACTCATCTAATTCTGTAAGATTAGTTGAGGTTGCAAAAAAAGCTGGTTGTAATAATTCTCATTTAATGCATTCTGAAAAAGAAATTCCTTTTAATGAAATAGAAAATTCTGAAATCATTGGGATATCCTCTGGAGCGTCTGCACCAGAAAAGCTTGTTCAGAATTTATTGGATAATTTAAGAAAAGATAGAAAAATTTCTATTGAAGAAGTAATAGTTGCAGAAGAAAAAGTTGTATTCAAATTGCCGAAAGAGCTCAATTAATGGCTGTCTATACAAAGTTAAATCAAAATAAAATTGAGGAAATTTTATCTAATTACAGTTTAGGTAAGTTGGACTCATTCAAAGGAATTGAAGAGGGTATTGAAAATACAAACTATTTTTTATCGGTTAATAAAAAAAAATTTATTTTAACAATTTACGAAAAGAGGGTTAAATCTGCTGATCTTCCTTTTTTTTCTGATCTAATGTCATCTTTAAATAAAGCTAGCTTTAAATGCCCTGCTCCTATTTGTAATAATAATAATGAAACTATTACAAATTTTGAGGGGAAAAAATTAATGATTGTGTCATTTCTTGAGGGCAAGGCAAAAAAAAATTTATCTCCGGACAATTGTAAATCAATTGGATCTGAAATAGCTAACATGCATGAGCTCACAAAGAATTTAAAACTAAAAAGAGAAAATGACCTATCCGTAAATTCATGGAGAAAATTATTTTATTCAGTCAAAAATAAGTGTGAAAGTATACATAAAGATCTACCAAGATTAATTGAGGAAAATCTTAATGATGTTGAAAAAAATTGGCCAAAAAATCTGCCAAGAGGAATAATTCATGCAGATTTATTTCAAGACAATATTTTTTTTATTCAAGATGAATTTAGTGGTGTGATTGACTTTTATTTTTCATGTGAGGATTTTTTTGCGTTTGAAATCGCTATTTGTTTTAACGCTTTATGTTTTGACGGTCTTAAAAGTAATTTAAGTTTTAACGTTACTAAAGCAAAAAACTTTATAGACGGATATACTTCTATAAGAAAATTAACTGATGAAGAATTGAATAATATTAAGGTTTTATCTCAAGGCGCTGCTTTGAGATTCTTGCTAACTCGAGTATTCGATGCATTAAATAAAGTAGAAGGGGCAATAGTTAAAATTAAAGATCCAATGGAGTATTTAAAAAGATTAGAATTTCACAAGAATGCAAAAAATCATGAGGATTATTTCTTTTAATGAAATTAAAAATTTATACTGATGGCGCTTGCTCTGGAAATCCTGGAAAAGGGGGTTGGGCAGCAATCATATTGGATGATTCTAATCAATCAAGTATTTCTGGAAGTGAAAGTAATACAACTAATAATAGGATGGAATTAATAGCTCCAATTATGGCATTAAAAAAAATAAAAAAAAAATCAGAGATTACAATTTTTACTGACTCAAAATATGTGAAAGATGGAATAACTGATTGGATTAAAAAGTGGAAAGTTAATAATTGGAAGAGTTCAAACAAGAAACCAGTTAAAAATAAAGATCTTTGGATTAAATTGGATAATGCTTGTCTAAAACACAAAGTTACATGGAAATGGGTTAAGGCACACGCTGGCAACAAATACAATAATCTTGTTGATAAGTTAGCAGTTTCGAAAACTAAATAGATTTTAAAAAGCTCTCAGCTGAAGATAATTCACAAGTAGCTGTTTCTTTTTCTTCCTCTACTTTTTTAACTTCACCATTCTCCACTAACATAGTGTAGCGATTAGATCTAATTCCTAATCCTTTTTCGGATTTATCTACTTCTGCTCCGATAGCTTTTGTAAATTTAAGAAAGGGATCACCAGCCATGAAAATTTTACTTCCAGCATTTTGATTTTCGCCCCAGGCCTTCATTACATTTGGATCATTCACAGCAATACAAACGATTTTAGAAATTCCTTTTTTATTTGCATGCTCGTAATTTTTTATATACCCAGGTAGATGAAGAGATGAGCAAGTTTTTGTAAAAGCACCAGGCATACCTAAAATAATAGTCTTGCCTTTACACAGTTCTAATATATTAATTTTTTTTACATCATTATTTTGATCAATATAAAATAATTCCGAGTTAGGTAGTTTTTCTCCTATTTTTATTTTCATTGTATTTTGCCCAAAATATAATTTTTAACTTCTGAATTTGAATTCCCAATAATATCAAATGTTTCCTTTTTATCTATATTCAACTTTAAATGCTTAGGTGAATCTAAATTTTTTCCTATAGCTTTTTCGATTGTATCGCTAAATTTATAAGGATGAGCTGTACCAAGAACAATTATGTCTCCTAAATTTTTAAAGCTTTTTGCTGCACCTACGCCAGTAGCAGTATGAGGATCAATAATAAATTGATGTTCTTTATATATTTCATCGATTATAGATACTGTCTCTTCATCTGTAACTTTTACTGCTTCGAAATCTTTTTTTATTTTATCTATTTCTTTTTTTTCTAAATTAAATAAATTTTTTGATGACAGATGACTCATTAATGACCCTACCTTACTATCACTTTCATCTAATATATAATAAAGCAGCCTCTCAAAATTACTGGCAACTTGTATATCCATACTTGGTGTGATGGTTGCTTTCACTTTATCAGGTTTATATTCACCTGTATTAATAACTCTTTGTAAAATATCGTTTTTATTAGTAGCAACTATAAGTTTATTAATTGGTAAACCCATTTTTTTTGCAACGTATCCAGCATAGATATCTCCAAAATTACCAGTTGGAACAGAAAAGCTAATATTGTTTTTTTTTAATTTAAAAAAAGAATAAAAATAATAAACAATCTGACAAACAATCCTAGCCCAATTGATAGAATTTACGCCAGACATATTAATTTTTGATCTAAAACTATCTTCATTAAAAAGCTCTTTTACTATTTTTTGACAATCGTCAAATGAACCCTCAATAGCTATATTATAAATATTATCTCCACCAATTGTTGTCATTATTTTTCTTTGAATATTTGAAATCTTATTATGCGGATGCAGTACAAAAAGATTTATATTTTTTCTATTGCTTAATGCAGCTATAGCCGCTGAACCAGTATCTCCTGATGTAGCAACTATGACATTTACAGTTTTGTCTTTAGCGACTTCTAAATAGTCATACATATTGCCGATTACTTGCATTGCAATATCTTTAAAAGCTAAAGTTGGCCCATGATAAAGTTCGAGAAGATTTATATTTCCAATTTTTTTTATATTTACGACTTCTTTATCTTTAAAACTGCTATATGATTTTTGTATCAGTAAACTAAGTTCTTCCTTTTTAATTTCACCTGAACAGAAATTAAAGATAATTTCTGTAGCAAGTTCATTATAATTTAGTTGACTTAAATTATTAAGTTCTTCTTGACTATACTTCTTTATTTCAGCAGGCAAAAATAACCCTCCGCCTGGTGCAAGTCCTCTTAAGAAAATATCTTTAAAACTGAATTCTAAAGATTTATCCCTAGTGCTAAAATAATTCATTTTTTTCTTCTAAAATATAAATAATAAAAAATTATCGAGATTGATATTGCATACCATGTTATAGCATATTTAAGGTGATTATTTGGCACATCAATACTTATCTTTCTAGGTATAGGTGACTTAGCTTGATTATCTTCTAAAAAAATTACGAATTCATTAAATTGTTCCCCTGTTACTTCTTTTAAATCTTCTAAATTTAATGAAAACCAAATATTATTTTTAATGTCATTGTCTGGTTTAAATATACTTGGTTTATATATTTTTCTTAAAAGGCCAATTACCTCATTATCAGTTTCTGCTTTAAAGTTTATCCTTGGATTGTCTTTAAGTTCATTTTTAATCCAACCTCTATTAATTAATACATTTTGGTTTTTTTCTGTTCTAAAAGGGGTAATAACATCGTATCCAGGCTTTCCGTTTTCATTCAAACTATAAAGGTAAATTTGCTCATTGAAATTAAATTTTCCTTTAACACTTACTCTCTGATAATTTTTCTTAATTGAGTTTGAGTATTCTACTGGTTTAGAATCTAATCCGAAAGTTATTTCACTGATAAGCTCTAACTTCCATTGCAATCTATAAAGTTGCCAAGTACCTAAAGCACAAAATACTGTAACAAAAAAAATTACGAATAGTTGAAATAAAAATGCTCTTTTCAATTTGAGATTAGCTTCCCCAAATATAGATTGCAGCAAATAAGAATAACCAAACTACGTCAACAAAATGCCAGTACCAGGCTGCTGCTTCAAATCCAAAATGGTGTTGAGGCGTCGAGTGGCCTCTCATTGATCGAAACAGACAAACTGCAAGAAAAACTGTTCCGACAATTACATGAAAACCATGAAAACCAGTCGACATATAAAATGTGGATCCATAAATTCCACCGTCTAAAGTAAATGTTGCGTGATGATATTCATAAGCTTGAAAACAAGAAAATATAAATCCTAAAAATACTGTTGCAATCAAACCATTTACTAATCCTTTTCTGTCATTTTCTAACATTGCATGATGCGCCCAAGTTACAGTAGTTCCTGATAACAATAAAATTAGTGTATTGATTAACGGTATATCCCAAGGATCAAAAGTTTTAATATCTGCTGGTGGCCATATACCGCCTATTGAGTCCGGTGGAAATAAACTTGCGTTAAAAAAAGCCCAGAACCATGCAACAAAAAACATTACTTCAGAAGCAATAAATAGTGTCATACCGTACCTATGTCCAATTTGGACCACAGGCGTATGGTGACCTTGATGTTCTGCCTCTTCTATAACATCTCTCCACCACATAAATGCACCATAAACTACCAAAGCAAAACCAATTAATAATAACCAAAGCGCTTTAGAGTGAAAGTAATAAACTGCTCCAAAAGCTAAGACTAGAGTTGCGAATGAAACATAGATCGGCCAAGGACTTGGGTCAACTAAATGGTAATCGTGTTTTGGTTTTTCTGCTGACATTATGTGTTACTCTTTTCGTAATAGCCTGATGAAAAAAAAGTAAAAGACAAAGTTACATCAGACATATTTTTAGTTTTATTATCATCAACGACTTTAGGATCCAAGAAAAATGTTAATACGAACTCTTTTTTTTCTCCTGGTTGTAAAGTTTGTTTTTCAAAACAAAAACAACCTATCTTATTCAGATAAATACCAAATGGTGAAGGAGATACATTAAATGTAGCTGACCCAGAAGAAATTTGATTACTAGGATTTTCAACGTTAAATTTAACTGTATGAACTTCACCTGGTTTTAAGTTTAAAGTATTCGTTTCAGGATAAAATTTCCAATCTAAAGTACTATTAATGTTTGTATCAAATCTCATTTTATAGTCCTGGTTCACTATAATTTTTGGAATTTCTTTGTCAGTAGCATTTTGAGTAGTTCCACCGAATCCTGTTACTCTGCAAAACAAATCATATAAAGGTACTGCTGCAAAAGATAATCCAAGCATAAGTAAAAATATTGATACTAAAGCGATAGGTGTTAAGTTTTTTTTGCTTATATTCATTATATTTCTCGATTATAGATTCCAATATTATAGAAAGTTAATACAAATAAAAAAATCATAAATAAGATTAATATTAAAGCTGTTACTAAATTCTTTTTCTTTTTATTCATCATGTTGTTTTTAAAAGATTATCAATTAATAAAATTAAGAAAATAAAAAACAAATAAAAAATTGAGTATATGAAAATTTTTCTCGCTATTTTATTTGAAATACTTGCTATTTTTGATCTATATAATCTTAAACATAAATAAAGATAGTATGCAGTCATCACAGAAGATGCGGTTAGATAAAATTCACTTGCGAAATTTAAAAAGTAAGGTGCAATTACTGCAGGTAACATCATTAAGGCGTAAACAAGAATATTTAATTTTGTTGTTTTTGTTCCTGAAATTATAGGGAGCATTGGAATTTTCGCTTTTTTATAATCACCTGATTTATATAAACTTAATGCCCAAAAATGTGACGGTGTCCATAAGAATATAATCAAAAATAATATTAACGGTTCTAAAGAAATATTTCCAGTTGCTATTGTCCATCCAATAACTGGTGGTAATGCTCCTGCAGCACCACCTATAACAATATTTTGAGGAGTTTTCCTTTTTAACCAAATTGTATAAATGAAAAAATAAAAAGCAATTGTTGATGCTAATAAAATTGCAGAAATTAAGTTAGCTGAAAAATATATTATGCTTACCGACAAAGCTGATAAAATGATACCAAAATATAAAGCTTGATCTTTTTTAACTTTTCCAGTTGGGATTGGTCTTAAACAAGTCCTGCTCATTAAAGCATCTACATCTGACTCATACCACATGTTAAGTGCTCCAGCAGCTCCAGAACCTATAGCTACGGCTAATAGAGAAATACAAGCAGATGTAAAGTCTACATTAATTGGTGCTATTAATAAGCCAACCATACAAGTGAATAGAACAAGAGACATTACTCTAGGTTTCATTAAATTAAAAAATGAACTTAGGTCTAATGCTAAACCAAGTTTAGAGTTTCTAGCTTTTATACTGATCTGGCTCAATTTATTTTACTTTAGGTAGCTCTTCAAAAGTATGGAATGGTGGCGGTGATGACACTGTCCATTCTAGAGTTGTTGCTCCTTCTCCCCATGGATTTTGTTCAGCTTTTTTCTTTTTCATAAAAGCATATAAAAGATTTAATAAAAATACTCCTAAGCCGATAATGGATATATACGAGCCAATTGAAGAAATATAATTCCAACCAGCAAATGCATCCGGATAATCGGCATATCTTCTCGGCATTCCTGCTAATCCTAAGAAATGTTGTGGGAAAAATATTAAGTTTACTCCTATAAACGTCAACCAAAAATGTAATTTTCCCAAAAATTCAGAGTATTCATAACCCGTCATTTTACTAAACCAATAATAAAATCCTGCGAAAATTGCGTAAACAGCGCCCATAGATAATACGTAATGAAAATGCGCTACCACATAATATGTGTCATGAAGTGCGGTATCAACACCAGCATTTGCTAGGACAACTCCAGTTACACCTCCTAAAGTAAATAAAAAAATAAAACCAATAGCCCATAACATAGGAGTCTGAAAGCTTATAGAACCACCCCACATTGTTGCTATCCAAGAAAAAATTTTAATTCCAGTCGGGACTGCGATAATCATTGTTGCTGCTAAGAAATAAGCCTTTGTATCTGTGTCTAGTCCAACTGTGTACATGTGGTGAGCCCAAACTACAAAACCTACAACTCCAATAGCTACCATTGCATAAGCCATTCCAAGATAACCAAACACAGGCTTTCTTGAAAAAGTTGAGACAATATGGCTGATCATTCCAAAGCCTGGTAAAATTAAAATATACACCTCTGGGTGACCAAAAAACCAAAATAAATGTTGGAATAGAACTGGATCTCCACCTGTTTGAGCTTCAAAGAAAGCAGTGCCGAAATTTCTGTCAGTTAAAAGCATTGTTATAGCACCTGCTAAAACTGGTAATGATAGTAAAAGTAAAAATGCTGTCACTAGAATTGACCATGAGAACAATGGCATTTTGTGTAAAGTCATACCTGGAGTTCTCATATTTAAAATTGTTGTAATAAAGTTAATTGCTCCCAAAATTGATGAAGCGCCAGCAACGTGTAAACTTAAAATTGCTAAGTCCATGGCAGGACCTGGTTGACCAGTTTTTGATGATAACGGTGGATAAATTGTCCAACCTCCACCAACCCCTTTTGCACCTGGAGGGCCATCCACAAAAATCGATACCAATAATAAGATAAGTGCTACTGGTAACAACCAAAAAGAAATATTATTCATTCTCGGAAAGGCCATATCTGGCGCTCCAATCATGATAGGAACAAACCAATTACCAAATCCACCAATCATCGCTGGCATGACCATAAAGAAAATCATAATTAGACCGTGGCCAGTTACTAAAACATTATATAAATGATAATCACCTCCAAGAATTCCATCTCCTGGATGCATTAACTCCATTCTCATTAAAACTGAAAAAGCAGATCCAATTAAACCAGCTATAATTGCAAAGATAAGATACATTGTACCAATATCTTTATGGTTTGTTGAATAGGCCCATCTCTTCCAACCAGTAGGGTTATGATGGTGCTCGTGATCTACAGTAGTTGCTGACATTAATTTATCTCCTTAATTTTTTTTGCTACTTTAATTTTTTTATTTATCTCCTCTTTGGCAAATTTTACTTTAGCCTCTTCTAGCCATTTATTATATTCATCTTCAGACACAACATTAACTGTAATTGGCATAAAAGCGTGTTTAATTCCACATAATTCAGAACACTGACCATAGAAAGTTCCAGTTCGGTCTGCTTTAAACCATGTTTCGTTTATTCTTCCTGGAATTGCATCTCTTTTCACTCCAAAAGACGGTAAAGCCCATGCATGTAAAACGTCGTTAGCTGTTATCATAACTTTTACAACTTTATTCACCGGTACGTAAACTGCATTGTCAACCGCTAATAATCTTGGTTGATTTTCTTTTAAATCCTTTTCATCAATCATATAAGAGTCAAAAATGATATTTTCATCTGGATACTCATAACCCCAATACCACTGATATCCTATAGCTTTAATGGTAACATCAGCTTTAGGAATTTCATCTTGCGAATATAAAACTTTAAATGATGGAACTGCCATAACGATCAAAATTAAACAAGGGACTAGTGTCCAAATAACCTCGATCAATGTGTTATGACTTGTAGTGGATGGAACTTGATTTTTAGAAGCTCTGTATCTTACGCATACATACAAAAGTAAAAATAAAACAAAAGCAGTAATAGCTGTAATTATTGGTACAAGCATGTAATCGTGAAACCAAACAATATCATCCATACTTTTTGAAGCTGATTTTTGAAAACCAAGCTGCCAATCCTTTGGTTCATTAGCTAAAAGCACTGTAGGCCAAATAAATAAAAGTGTATAAGCAATTTTTTTAATCATGAGTTTTTTATACAGCTTTTAGACAATTTCACAATTTCAATTAATGCGACAATTAATGAAAGTTATTGATAAAATTAACTAATGAAATAGCGCTTATTACAGCGGTATCTGACCTTAGAATGTTTCTAGATAATGTAAAAGGTTTTACAGCTCTATTTTGTAGGATTAACTCGCGTTCAGTTGCAGAAAAATCACCCTCAGGACCAATTAATATACAAAAAGATTTAAAATTTTTAAGATCATCAACTTTTAAATTTTCTTTTGAATTGATATCAGCAAATAAAATTTTTGAGTTTATATCAAAAGTTTGTAAAAAATCTTTTAATTTAATTACATCTACAATCTCGGGAGGTACAAGTTGATTAGATTGTTCAGTCGCTTCAATGACTATTTTTTTGGCTCTATCAAGATTTAATTCCTTCACTTCTGTTCTCTCTGAAACTATTGGAATAATTTTACTTATACCTAACTCTGTAGCTTTTTGTAAAATAATATCCATTGGATTTTTTTTAACTAAACAAATAGCTAGCTCAGTTTTTGATAAATTATTAACTTCTTTAATTTTTTCTAAAAACCGAACTTCAACTCTTTCTTTGTTTAAAAAAATTATTTCGCTTTTCCATTCTCCGTTTTTATTAAAAAAATTTAATTTTGAGCCTCTTTTAAGTCGCATAACGTTAACAATATAATGAGTGTGCTCTTTGCTTAACAAACTTGTATTATTTTCTAGTATACTGTCTGGATGATATAATCTAATATTCATTGATATCTATAATATAAACAAATTTTGAAGATATAAAGGAGCTTTAATGAAAAAAGGTAAAAGAGCTGGAAATTCTCCAATAGGCATTGATGTGTTAGAAGGAAAATCTTATTTTTGGTGCACTTGTGGAATTAGTTCTAAACAACCTTTTTGTGACGGTTCACATAAAGGAACTGAATTTTTGCCTTTAAAATATTTAGCTGATCAATCTAAAAAAGTTTTTTTCTGCTCATGCAAACAAACGAATGATCAACCATTATGTGATGGTTCACATAATATTTTATAAATGATGAAAACGAAGGCAGTAATATTTGACGCTTACGGTACTTTGTTCGATGTAAATTCAGCTGCTGAAAAATGTAAAGATAAAATTGGAGTAAAGTGGGAAACATTTGCAAATTTTTGGAGAACTACTCAGCTTGAATATACTTGGCTTAGAAGTTTAATGAAAAGGCATAAAAATTTTTGGGATGTTACTGAGGACAGTTTGGATAAATCAATGAAAGTATTCAATATTAACAAAAATATGAAAAATGAGTTGCTAAGTCTTTACAAAATTTTATCTCCTTATCCCGAGGTAAGGGGAGTCTTGGAAGATTTAAAAAACAAAAAGTTCAAGCTTGCTATTCTTTCTAACGGCACACCTGATCTTCTTAACGAACTAGTTGAAAGTAATAAGTTAAATAATCTTTTTGATGATCTTTTTTCCGTTGAAGAAGTGAAAATTTATAAACCTGACCCAAAGGTTTATGAACTACCCATTAAAAAATATAGAATTAAATCTGATGAAATTACTTTTTTAAGCGCGAATACATGGGATGTTTCAGGAAGTGGAAACTTTGGGTATAATTCTATCTGGGTTAACAGGCATAACTCAGTATTCGATATCCTCGATTTTCAACCTAAAAATGAAATCAGCAATTTAACGCAGCTACTTGATAAAATTTAAAGTTTCATTATAAATATTTTTATGCCTCAAATTGAAGTAAAAAAAATTATTAAAGCCTTAAATGCCTCAGATGGTGCAGGAGTAAAACTAAAAAGGAGCATAGGAACTCCAGAAGCAGATTACATCGATCCATTCTTAATGCTTGACGAATTTGGTTCTGAAAATAAAGATGATTATGTCGCTGGGTTTCCGCCTCATCCACATAGAGGTATAGAAACGGTAACTTATATGTTAAACGGAGAGTTCGAACATCAAGATAGTACTGGAGCTAAAGGAATTATGGCATCTGGAGATGTGCAGTGGATGAAAACTGGAAGAGGAATTATTCATTCGGAAATGCCTGCTATGAAAGAGGGTAAGTTGTTAGGTTTTCAACTTTGGATAAACATGCCGGCTAAAATGAAAAAGAATAAGCCAGAATACCTTTATATTAAAGGAAATGAACTTGGAGAACACAAAGATAGTGATAAAATAGTAAAAGTTATTGCAGGTAAATATAAAAATGCTGAAGGACCAGAAAAAAAGCATAACGTTGACCCCATTTATTTCCATATAATTTTAAATGAAGGAAAAGAATTTAATTGTGATGTACCTTCAGGACACAATTCTTTCGTGTACCTATTAAAAGGAGAATTAAACATAGGGGAAAAAAGCCATAATAAAACAAATGACTCTAACTTAATATTATTGCAGCGAGGCACTAGATTAAAAATTAAAGCAAACAAAAAATCTGAGTTTTTATTTATAGCTGGCAAGCCAATTGGTGAGCCTATTGCGAGAGGTGGACCATTTGTGATGAACACAAAAGCTGAAATACTTGAGGCTATTCAAGATTATAATAACGGAACATTTGCTAAATATTAAAAGTTAAAGTACGTTTCCGTAAAAATGCCAAATTCAATTGTAATTAAAAAGAGTGGAGGTCCTGAGGTATTAGAACTTCAAGAAATAAATGTTGGTTCTCCAGGACCAGATGAAATTAAAGTTACTAATCACGCGATTGGTTTAAATTATATTGATACTTACCATAGATCTGGTTTGTACCCCATCAAGTTACCAAGTGGAATTGGTTTAGAAGCTGCAGGGAAAATTGATGAGGTTGGTTCAAAGGTTACTGAATTTAATAAGGGAGATAACATTGCTTACGCCTCGATTCCTTTAGGAGCTTATGCACAACAAAGAGTTATTCCAGCAAAGATAGCTGTTAAGGTTCCTGATGGAATTTCACATGAGTTAGCTGCTGCCCTTATGACAAAGGGTTTAACTACGAATTATTTACTCTCTAAGACATACAAGCTTAAAGCTGGTGAAACAGTTCTTTTCCATGCAGCTGCTGGAGGAGTTGGTCAAATTTTTGCTCAGTGGGCTAACAGTATTGGAGCGAAAGTCATTGGCACAGTTGGCTCAGATAATAAAATCAAAATAGCTGAAGAAAATGGTTACTCTCATGTTATTAATTATACAAAAGATAATTTTGCAAAAGAGGTTATGAAAATTACTAATAATAAAGGAGTGCCTGCAGTTTTTGATGGGGTAGGAAAAAAAACGTTTCATGGGTCATTAGAATGTCTTTCAACAAGAGGTATGATGATAAGTTTTGGAAATGCGTCTGGTCCCTTAGATCCTGTAAATGTTCCTAAAGAAATCCAACCTAAAGGACTATACTTAATAAGACCTTCAATAGGTCAGTATTTTACTAATAGAAAAGAACTTCAAGCTGGAGCTGATCAAATTTTTGACAAGGTTAAATTTGGAAAAATAAGAATTAAAATTTCAAAAAAATATAAACTTGTAGACGCTAAAGATGCACATGCAGATCTAGAGGCAAGAAAATTAATTGGTCCAGCGATTTTAATTCCTTAATGACAAAAAAAATAATTTCTCCCTGTATCAGTATTTGTAAAACTGACCCTATTACTGGTTTCTGCTATGGGTGTGCGAGAACTAATGAAGAAAAAAAACAATGGAAAAGTGAAAACACTACTGAAGAGTGGAAGTCAGAAAATCTCAAAAAAATAAAATCAAGAATGCAAGGATGGCAATTAAGTACTTTTGAAGAATCCTACAAACATAAAATCAATCAAGGAATATCACTTTTTAAAAAAAATCTTTTAGAAGGTTGATTTATAAATCTTTTTTCATAGTATCCATATCACTAAGATGATACTTTAATGCTTCATTAGACATTCTAACTTCCTGTAAAAATAAGAAAATTGAAAATATCATACATACACAGCAAAGCGCAAAACTAAGCCTAGCATAAAATGTTAAGTCCAGATACAAAAGTAACACTGTAAGCATATTAAAAAGAAATCCAAAGGATGAAAAACCCATTACATATTTAAGATAATTAGTTCTTTTATTTAAAACATGAAGTTGTTTTTCTAACTCCGGCGGAACTTTTTTTTCAAAAGTGAATTTGTCATGAAGCTGACGAATTAATGCACTTAAAGTGTGAAAACGATTACTATACATAGTCATCATCAGAGGAATAGCCGGAAACATTAAAGCTGCCACTGTGTAATCTATATCCATATCGAATCAAATTGATTATGAAGTTAGTGTTTGATATTTACAAGTAATATTTAATGCAACATCTAAAAATATTTATAAATTTAACAAGATTAAATAAACCTATCGGCTACATGCTCTTGTTTTGGCCATGTTCATGGGGACTGGCCTACTCAATGATTGAAAACTTTAATATAAATTTGTTCTTTTATTATTTGCTATTATTTTTCTTAGGTTCGATTTTAATGAGAAGCGCTGGATGTGTATTCAATGACATTATTGATAAAGATTTTGATAAACAAGTTCAGAGAACTAAAGGTAGACCAATCGCATCTGGAGAAATCTCGATAAAAAAATCTTTTTTTTATGTAGTAATTTTATGTTTATTGGCATTTCTAGTTTTAATACAATTTAATTCTTTAACTATTATTGTTGGAATGGCATCTATGATTTTAGCTTTTGCATATCCTTTTATGAAAAGAATAACATATTGGCCTCAGTTATTTTTAGGTTTAACTTTTAATTGGGGGATAATATTGGCATGGACAGCAACTAATAATACTATTTCTTTAGAAATATTACCCCTCTATTTATCAGCCATATTTTGGACATTGGGTTATGACACCATTTACGGAATTCAAGATATGTCTGACGATGAAATTATTGGTTTAAAATCAACATCGATAAAATTTAAAAATAATGTAAAATTATTTATTTTTATGTCTTACTCGATATCATTCTTCTTTTTAATGATACTATTCAAAGATTTTATTGGTTTTAATATATTTTCAATTTTATTTGTTATGTTTCTATTAAGCTTAATATATCAACTTAAATTCGAGAAAAAAAATCCAAAAAGCTGTTTAAAAATGTTTAGATTAAACAATTTATCAGGTTTAATTCTTTTCTTAACTATATTTTCTCTTAATTATTAATATGAAATTTGAAGAATTAAAGATTATTTTAAAGAGACTTTTTAAAGAGTATGTCAAAAAACATTTTAAAAGAATTATTATTGCTTTAATATTATCTTTAATTGTTGCGGGGAGCACTTCAGGTATTGCTTGGTTACTAGACCCAGCTGTAAAAAAAATATTCATTGAGCAAAATCAGGTTTTTGCTTGGTCTATTCCTTTATTAATTGTAATCGCTTTTTCATGTAAGGGTTTATCGCTTTACTTTGCGAGAATAAACATTATTAGAGTGGGTATAGAAGTTGCAGGGGAACTTCAAAAAAAAATTGCTACGAATATATTATCATCAGATATACAAACTTTAGATAATAGACATTCCGGTAAATATATTTCCAATGTTATGTATGACACCCATCATGTACAAAATCTTGTAAGCACTGGAGTTCTAAACTTAATGAAGGATACTTTTTCAGTGATCGCATTGGTTGGTTTAATGTTTTATCAAAACTGGAAGTTAGCTCTTTTTGCAATTTTAATGATGCCATTGGCTGGGGGCTTAGCAAAATCTTTGGGTAAAAGAATTGGTAAAGCAACTACAAAAGCTGGTGAGTCGTCTGGAACTTTGGTTTCATTTTTATCTGAAATATTTAAAGGCTCAAGAATGATAAGAATATATCAAAAAGAAAATATTGAAAATATAAAAGCACAAAAAGTTATTAATGATCTTGTAGAAAAAAATATTAAAATTGGAAGTGTGATGATAAGAGCAACTCCAATAATGGAGGCATTAACTGGAATAATGATTGCAGGATTCATTATTTTTTCAGGAAAGCTAATCGCTAATGGAGAACTCGGAGTTAATAATTTTTTCTCTTTTTTGGCAGCTATGATGTTGGCCTATCAACCAATTCGATCTTTAGCTACGATAAATATGGTAGCTCACCAAGGAGCCGCAGCATTCAAAAGAATAAGTTCAATAATTGATAAAAAAATTGAGATAGTTAACAACATAGAAAATCCAAATCTAAATTTAATAAAATCTAATATTTCTTTTGAGAATGTAGGTTTTAAATATAATTCTACTAATGAAAAAGCTATTAAAAATATAAGTTTTGAAATTACAGGAAATACGATGGCTGCTTTTGTTGGGCATAGCGGGGCCGGTAAAAGTACTATTATGAATTTACTGCCAAGGTTCTATGATCCTCAAGAAGGGAAAATAAAAATTGATGATCAAAATATTAAAGATGTATCTTTAAGCTCTTTAAGGAAAAATCTCTCAATGGTGAGCCAAGATGTTATTTTGTTCGACGATACAATAAAAAATAATATTGCTTATGCAAGAGATAACGCATCTGATAGTGAAATTGAAAATGCTTGTAAGTTTGCAGCTGCTAACGAATTTATAGAAAAATTACCAAAAGGTTATGATACATTAATTGGAGAGAATGGCATTAGACTATCTGGGGGTCAAAAACAAAGAATTTCAATTGCAAGAGCTATTTTAAAAGAGTCACCTATCATTTTGTTAGATGAAGCTACATCCTCTTTAGATGCAGAGTCAGAGGAGATAGTTCAGAATGCGATATTGAATTTGACAAAAAATAAAACAACTCTTGTTATCGCTCATAGACTTTCAACAATACACAGTGCTGACAAAATATTCGTTTTAAAAAATGGTAGCATTAAGAATTCTGGTAATCATGATTTTTTAATAAAAAATTGTCAGGAATATAAATTACTTTACGAAAAGCAATTAAAATAAATGATTCTCTTATATAGGATCTTTACAACTATATTATACCCCATAATAGTTTTTTATATTTATGTTAGAAAATTTAGGGGCAAAGAAGATACTATTAGATTCAAAGAAAAAATTTTTACCTCAAATTTCAATATTTCAAGAAATACAAATTCAAAACTTATATGGTTTCATTGCGCTAGCATTGGAGAATTCAAAAGTATAATTCCATTAATTGATGAGTTAAATAAAAAATATAAAAATTTAGAGTTTCTTGTTACCAGCGTTACTTTAAGCTCTGGAAAATTAGCTGAAGAAACTTTAAAAAAATATGATAATATTTATCATAGGTACTTTCCTGTTGATGTAATATTTATAATCAAAAAATTTTTAAAATTGTGGAAACCTTTTGCTATTTTTTTGGTCGACTCAGAAATTTGGCCAAATTTAATTTTAAATGCTAAAGAAAATAAAATTCCGATAGCTTTAATAAATGCAAGATTAACATCTAAGTCATACAGTAAATGGATGATGTTTCCGAAAACATCTAAAACTATATTTAATTGTTTTGATTTATGTCTCTCGTCAAATATTGAAACAAGTGAGTTCCTCAAAAAAATGAACCTAAAAAAAGTGCTTAATTTAGGAAACATGAAATTATTTAGTAAATTAGAAAAAATTGAAAACGTCGACTCTGATGAGATAATCTTTAATAAAAAAAAATTTTGGTTTGCTATGAGCACTCATGAAGATGAAGAGGCTTATTGTCTTAAAGTCCACTCAATACTAAAGAAGAATTTCAATGAAATCTTTTTAATTATCGCCCCAAGACATATTGAGAGAGTTGAAAAAATAAAAAAAATTTGTGAGAATTTTAATTTTAGCTTTCAAATTATTGATAAAAAAACATCAATTAATAAAAACAAAGATATTATAATAGTGAATTCATTCGGAGCTTTACCAAGATTTCTTAAATATGCAAAAAGTGTATTTGTTGGGAAATCATTAATTAAAAAATTAAAAAGTGATAGTGGGCAAAATCCTATAGAGGCTGTGAAATTAGGATGTAAGATTTACCATGGGCCATATGTGAGTAACTTTAAAGAAATCTATGATTTTTTAAGTGAGAATAAAATAGCAAATAAAATTAATGACCCTGATGATTTAGTAAAGTTTTTAATTGATGATTTCAATGACGACAAAAAAGATGATCTTAAAAATTTATCTATAATAAATAATTTAGAGAACAAAACTTTATCTGATACCATCAAAAATATTGAAATTTTTTTATTTCATGAAAATATTTAAACCTAAATTTTGGGATCAAAGACCTGGTATACTAGCATATCTTCTTTTTCCGTTGAGTATTTTTTTTGGTATCGTGATTTTTATAAGAAAAAAAATTATAAAAAAAATTAAATTTAATATACCAATTATATGTGTTGGAAATATTTATTTAGGAGGGACAGGAAAAACACCTAGTTCTATTTTAATATCAAATGAACTTTTCAAAAGTGGTAAAAGACCTGCATTGATAAGAAAGTTTTATAAAGAACATTTGGATGAATACCAACTGATTAGAAGTTATAATAAAAATTTATTTTTAGACGAGTTGCGACAAAATGCGATAAACAAATCAATAAACGAAGGTTATGACATTGCAATTCTTGATGATGGTTTTCAGGATTATAAAATAAACAAAGATTTAAACATTTTGTGTTTTAATCAAAAGCAATTGTTAGGAAATGGTTTTATTCTTCCATCTGGACCTTTAAGGGAAAATCTTTTTGCTTTAAAAGATGTTCACATAGTTTTGATAAATGGAGAAAGAGATAAAATTTTTGAAAATAAAATCTTAAGTTTTAATAAGTATATTTCAATTTTTTATACAAAATATGTACCTACTAATTTGAGAAATTTTATGGGAAAAAAATTAACTGCATTAGCAGGTATTGGTAATCCAAAAAATTTTTTTGACATATTAGATGAAAATAATCTGAATGTTTCAAAAAAATTAATCTTTCCTGATCATTATAATTTTAGTAAGAGTGAAATTTTAAAAATAATTGATAAAGCCCGATCTGAAGGCTCAAAAATAATCATGACAGAAAAAGATTATTTCAGAATTAAAAAATTTAATTTAAGCGAAGTAAATTATTTAAAAATAGATTTGAAAATAAAAGAAAAAGATCAATTTTTGAAAAAGATTATGGATTTATATGATTAAATTTTTAATTTATTTCCTTCAATCTATTTTGATCTATCTTTTTTTCGTTCTCGGAAAGATAATGGGATTAAATCTAAGTAGAAAAATATTTTCCTGGATTTTTTGCGTGATTGGACCAGTATTTAAATCAAAAAAAATAATTGATAAAAATCTTCATATTTTTTCAAAAAATATTTCAGATGATGAAAAAAAACAAATTACTAAATCTATGTGGAGTAATTATGGTAAGACTTTTATAGAATATATTCATTTAAATATTTTAAAGAAAGAAAATTCCCACATTCAAATTTTAGGTGAAAATAATTTAATGCGTCCAATACATTCTGACAAACCAGTGATTTTCATATCAGGTCACTTTGCGAATTTTGAACTAATGTCCATGGAGATCACAAAAAAGGAAATAAATTTAGCAACTATATACAGACCTCTAAATAATTTTTTTTTAAATCCTTTGATGGAATATTTGAGAAAAAAATATATTTGTAAAAATCAAATAAAAAAAGGAATAAAAGGAGTTAGAGAAGCTATAGAGCATATACAGAAAAAAAATAGTATTGCATTAATGGTTGATCAAAGGGTAAGTGAAGGAGAAAAAATCAATTTATTTAATAAACCTGCGTTAACAACTACTTTGCCCGCTCAGTTAGCTTTAAAGTATAAGCTTGAGATAATCCCTGTATTTATCGAGAGAAAAAAAGACGATAATTTTATTATTGAATTTTCTGAACCGATTCAATCTGATAAATTTAGAGATAAGTTAGACCTATCGCTAAAGTTAAATAGTATTTTGGAAAGCATGATTGTAAAAAATCCAAAACAATGGATATGGACACATAATAGATGGAAATAAATTACTTAATTTTATTTAATTTGATTCTTTCTTTAACCTCAACAGGTGAATAGTAAGCCTCTTGTAAATCTACATTCCAGTAACTTAAATCTTGTAAATGTATTTGTTTCCCCGAAACTGCACATAAAACATAATCACCATCCTCAATAATTTCAAAAGAATTATGTTTAAATTTAAGTTTAGCTTTTTTTTTATTCATTGATAAATTATACAATAGATATATTAGCATGAATATTGGATTAATTGGAAGTGGTGGAAGAGAGCATGCTCTTTGTAAAAAGATCAATGAGTCTAAGCTTTCAAATAAAATTTTTTGTTTTCCAGGAAACGCAGGAACCTCTCAAATAGCTCATAACATTGACGTAGATATTTTAAATTTTAAAAAAATTTTAAAATTAATTATTTTCTTAAAGATAGATTTAGTTGTTATTGGACCTGAAGAACCTTTGGTAAAGGGTTTAGAAGACTTTTTAACCAAAAATAATATCAAAACTTTTGGACCAAGTAAGTATGCTGCGAAATTGGAGGGTTCAAAAGCCTTTATGAAAAAGCTTTGTAAAGAAAATAATATTCCCACAGCAAAGTTTAAAATTTGTAAAAATAAATTACAAGTTTTGAAATTTGTTAAAAATTCCAAACTTCCAATAGTCGTGAAAGCGGATGGTTTAGCTGCAGGAAAAGGTGTGGTAATTTGTAAGTCAAAAAAACAAGTTTTAAAAATTTCATCGGAAATCTTTAAGGGAAAATTTAAATCTTCAAAAAAACTTATTTTAGAAGAATTTCTCAAAGGTGAAGAGGCAAGTTATTTTCTTATAGTTGATAAGAATAGTTTTAAATTTTTTGGCAACGCTCAAGATCACAAAAGGGTGAAGGAAAAAGATTTAGGTCCCAACACAGGTGGGATGGGGGCATACTCTCCAGCTCCAATAATAAATAAATCGATCGAAAAAAAAATAATTAATAAAATCGTGAAGCCTACTTTACTAGCATTAAAGAGAAAGAATAATCCTTACAAAGGATTTTTATATGTTGGTCTGATGATTAAAAATAACGAACCTTATCTGATCGAATATAATGTAAGAATGGGGGACCCTGAATGCCAAGTAATTCTTCCAAGATTAAAAACTGATATTGTGAAAATATTTTTAAATACAATCAAA
>CACIYA010000013.1 GCA_902590755.1 uncultured Pelagibacteraceae bacterium
ATTAAACTTTTTTAAATAGTTTTTACCAAAAAGATAATTTCCGAACAAAATAATTTTTTTATCTTTTAAGAATTTCTCTATTGTTTTATATTTTTTGTCGTACAGATTCAGCTCTTTATGCCATAAAAAGTTTGCAAAAATAAAATTTTTTTTTCCATTATAAAAAAACTCTGGCAAATTATCTGTATAAATTATATCGTATTTTTTAAAATTATTTTTTTTCAATTTCTTGAATATATTACCTTTTTTTAAGTACCTTTTTTCTGAAGAAAAATTTAAATTGAAATTTTTTATTTTTATCAGTTTCCTGAGATGAAACTTTTTAATTTTTTTTTTATCTCCAATTAAAAATACGTTTAAAAAATGTGAAAGTTCATTTGCGATGATAACCGCTCTACGAACGTGGCCAAGACCATTGTCACAAAAAAATACTCCAGCTTTCATTTTTAGATATAATTTATAAATACAAATACCAGTTAAAAAATTGATTCATATTTGAGACATTAGACTAAATAATTAAAAAAGTCTTTTTAACTTTGTTAAATCTATTTTCTTTGATAGTTTAAATATTAATTATATAGATTATGTGTGGAATATTTGTTTCTTGCGGCTCTAATGTGAGTTTTTCAAATCATGAGCAACTGTCAAAATTGCTTTATCATAGAGGACCTGACAACCAAACGAATTTAAGGATCAATGATAAATTAATTTTTGGTCACACCAGGTTGAGTATTATTGATTTAAACAATATATCTAATCAACCTTTCAGAGATGAGCATTCAATAATAATTTTCAACGGTTTGATATACAATTATTTAGAAATAAAAAAGAAACTCACAAAATTTTACAATTTTAAAACGCAATCTGATACTGAAGTTATTTCAGCGGCATACAGTGTTTGGAAGAAAGATTGTTTCAAATATCTTAATGGAATGTTTTCAATAGTAATTTATGATTTAAAAACAAAAGAAATCATTGTAGCAAGAGACAGGCTAGGAATTAAACCGTTATATTACAGACAATTTGGAGGTAATTTATATTTATCGTCGGAAATTAAACCGCTTTTAAAGTTAGGTAATTACCGACAAGATTTCCAAGCTATTTACAATTATTTTCAATATTCGTTTTATGAAGATGTCGATCAAACTTTTTTTGAAGAAGTAAAACAATTCCAGCCTAATCATTATTATGTGATCAAAAATAATAAAATTTCTTCTAAAAAGTGTTATTGGGATTTAAAAAAAAAATTATTAAGACTATTAAAAATTTAAAATCAACTAATAAAATTTTTATTGAGCCTTCATTTTATAATAAATCTCTTAAAAAATTCAATGTTCATAAAGCTGATTTTACTAATGAAATGTACAGTCAGATCTCTGTTGCCTATATCAAACCCGGTATGGGCACTGTTGAGGAATGTCTTAAAAGAGGAATACCTATAATTAGTTTTTCAAAAAATACTTCAAAAGAATTTAAACATAATTCAAAAATTATAAATAAAAACAATTTAGGAATTAGCGAAAACAACCTTGAAAGAGGTTTAAAGAAAGCGCTTAATATTTTAAATAATAAATCTCATCAAAAATTTTTTGAAAGAAGATTTAAAAAATTACGATGGAACGGAGAAAAGAAAGTCGTTAAAACAATATTATCTAATTTGAATACGTAAAAATTTTTTTCAGTGCATAAATCAAGCCAATTGAGCTATTAGTACTGGTCAGCTACACGTGTTACCACGCTTCCACATCCAGCCTATCAACGTAGTGGTCTACTACGGCTCTATAGGAAGAACTAGTTTTGAGGTGGGTTTCCCACTTAGATGCTTTCAGCGGTTATCCCGTCCATACTTAGCTACCCGGCACTGCAGCTGGCGCTACAACCGGTCCACCAGTGGTATGTTCATCCCGGTCCTCTCGTACTAGGGACAAATCCTCTCAATTCTTCTACACCCATGGCAGATAGGGACCGAACTGTCTCACGACGTTCTGAACCCAGCTCACGTACCACTTTAATTGGCGAACAGCCAAACCCTTGGGACCTGCTCCAGCCCCAGGATGTGATGAGCCGACATCGAGGTGCCAAACACCCTCGTCGATATGGACTCTTGGAGGGTATCAGCCTGTTATCCCCGGCGTACCTTTTATCCGTTGAGCGATGGCCCTTCCACTCAGAACCACCGGATCACTATGACCGTCTTTCGACTCTGCTCGACTTGTCAGTCTCGCAGTCAGGCAGGCTTATGCCATTGCACTCTACGAACGATTTCTGACCGTTCTGAGCCTACCTTCGCACGCCTCCGTTACTATTTGGGAGGCGACCGCCCCAGTCAAACTACCCACCATACAATGTCTTGCAGCCGGATCACGGCATGCAGTTAGATGTCAAGAATAATAAGAGAGGTATTTCACTGGTGACTCCGTTTCAGCTGACGCCAAAACATCAAAGTCTCCCTCCTATGCTAAACATATCATTCCTAACACCAATATAAAGTTGTAGTAAAGGTGCACGGGGTCTTTCCGTCTAACCACGGGAACTCCGCATCTTCACGGAGAATTCAATTTCACTGAGTTGATGTTGGAGACAGCGGAGATATCGTTACGCCATTCATGCAGGTCGGAACTTACCCGACAAGGAATTTCGCTACCTTAGGACCGTTATAGTTACGGCCGCCGTTCACTGGGGCTTCAGAAATTAGCTTGCACTAATCGCATTAACCTTCCAGCACCGGGCAGGCGTCAGACCCTATACATCCACTTACGTGTTAGCAGAGCCCTGTGTTTTTGATAAACAGTCGCATCTCCCTAGCTTGTGCCACCCACTTAGAGTTGCCTAAAAATGGGTCCTCCTTCTTCCGAAGTTACGGAGGCATTTTGCCGAGTTCCTTCAACATCATTCTCTCAAGCGCCTAATTATACTCTAATAATCCACCTGTGTCGGTTTCGGGTACGGTCTTATGATGGAGCTGTTTCCTGGGACTTTTTCGTGGCTAACTCAATCCATTAAGAGTTAACAACTTACAAAATCCGTCACTTCCATCTGGTTAAGGAATATTAACCTTATTCCCATCGACTACGGCTCTCGCCCTCGTCTTAGGGGCCGACTAACCCTGCGCGGATTAACCTTGCGCAGGAACCCTTGGATTTTCGGCGACAGAGTTTTTCACTCTGTTAATCGTTACTTATGTCAGCATTCGCACTTCTGATACCTCCAGAATCCCTCACGGGTATTCCTTTGCAGGCTTACAGAACGTTCCGCTACCAGTTATAATTTCAGAAGAAATTATAAATCCACAGATTCGGTACATGATTTGAGCCCCGTTACATCTTTGGCGCAGAAACTCTATTAGACCGGTGAGCTGTTACGCTATCTTTAAAGGATGGCTGCTTCTAAGCCAACCTCCCGGCTGTTTAGGAATCTCCACATCCTTTCACACTTAATCATGATTTAGGGACCTTATCTGGTGATCTGGGCTTTTTCCCTCTCGACCATGGACCTTAGCACCCACAGTCTGTCTGCTGAGGTAAAATGTTTGGCATTCGGAGTTTTATGAGGGTTGGTAAAGATTTCTCTCCCCTAGCCCCTTTAGTGCTCTACCTCCAAACATTAATTTACTCAACGCACTACCTAAATAGTTTTCGCGGAAAACCAGCTATCTACGAATTTGGTTGGCCTTTCACCCCTTACCACAAGTCATCCAAAGACTTTTCAACGTCAACTGGTTCGGTCCTCCGGCAAGTGTTACCCTGCTTTCAACCTGCTCATGGTAAGCTCATTCGTTTTCGGGTCTAATTCATACAACTTACGCCCATTTAAGACTCGCTTTCGCTACGCCTACACCTTACGGCTTAAGCTTGCTGGATAAATTAAGTCACTGACCCATTATACAAAAGGTACGCCGTCACTCTAAAAAGAGCTTCGACTGTTTGTAGGCATACGGTTTCAGGTTCTATTTCACTCCCCTAATAGGGGTTCTTTTCACCTTTCCCTCACGGTACTAGTTCACTATCGGTCACTGAAGAGTATTTAGGCTTAGAGGGTGGTCCCCCTATATTCAAACAAGATTTCACGTGTCCCGCTCTACTCAAGAACAACATTAAGCATTACTCCTACAGGACTATCACCTTCTTTGGTTAGTTTTTCCAAACTATTTAGATTATCTTAATATTGTTACTGGCCTATTCCGCTTTCGCTCGCCACTACTAACGGAATCTCAATTGATTTCTTTTCCACCGGTTACTTAGATGTTTCAGTTCTCCGGGTTAGCTCTTCAAACCTATGAATTCAGTTTGAAGTACCACATAAAGTGGTGGGTTGTCCCATTCGGAAATTTTCGGATCAAAGCCTGCATACAGCTCCCCGAAACTTATCGCAGTATACCACGTCCTTCATCGCCTTTCAGTGCCTAGGCATCCGCCATACGCCCTTAAACGCTTGATTTATGCACAGAAAATAATTTTCTGTTCAAATTAAATTTTTATTAAATATTCATCTATTCGAATATTTTTAGATTGTTCATCATTTCGAACAATCGGATATAGATATTGTTTAATTGTTCTAATTAATAAGAACAACTAAAATTGATATACATTATTTACAATTTAAAAAAACTAAGAGTTTCATGGTGGAGGATAGCGGGATCGAACCGCTGACCTCCTGAATGCAAATCAGGCGCTCTCCCAGCTGAGCTAATCCCCCGTGAAAATTGGTGGGCCGAGGACGACTCGAACGTCCGACCTCACCCTTATCAGGGGTGCGCTCTAACCACCTGAGCTACCGGCCCCTAAGCATTAATGAGACACTCTAATTAATAAGAAGAGAAATGAGGACGGCCACATTAACTTAATTTTTTGAGACCAAAAGAAATATTTTGGTCTTCCTTAGAAAGGAGGTAATCCAGCCGCAGGTTCCCCTACGGCTACCTTGTTACGACTTCACCCCAGTTGCTGATCGTACCGTAGTCAAAGGTATAAGCTTTGCCTTAAGGTGTAACCAACTTCCATGGTGTGACGGGCGGTGTGTACAAGACCCGGGAACGTATTCACCGCGGCGCGCTGATCCGCGATTACTAGCAATTCCAGCTTCATGCACTCGAGTTACAGAGTACAATCCGAACTGAGGTACGTTTTAGGGATTGGCTAAGAGTCGCCTCTTTGCATCCCATTGTAAGTACCATTGTAGCACGTGTGTAGCCCAACACATAAGGGCCATGAGGACTTGACGTCATCCCCACCTTCCTCCAGCTTATCACTGGCAGTTCTTTTAAAGTGCCCAACTAAATGGTGGCAACTAAAAGTAGGGGTTGCGCTCGTTGCGGGACTTAACCCAACATCTCACGACACGAGCTGACGACAGCCATGCAGCACCTGTGTTTCGTCCAGCCAAACTGAAAAGACTAATCTCTTAGTCTCGCGACGAACATGTCAAGTGTTGGTAAGGTTCTGCGCGTATCTTCGAATTAAACCACATGCTCCACTGCTTGTGCGGGTCCCCGTCAATTCATTTGAGTTTTAACCTTGCGGTCGTACTCCCCAGGCGGTGTGCTTAATGCTTTCGCTGCGACACTGAAAAATATATTTCCAACGTCTAGCACACATCGTTTACGGCATGGACTACGAGGGTATCTAATCCTCTTCGCTACCCATGCTTTCGCTCCTCAGTGTCAGTAGTGACCCAGTAAGTTGCCTTCGCATTTGGTGTTCTTTCTAATATCTACGAATTTCACCTCTACACTAGAAATTCCACTTACCTCTATCACACTCTAGCTAAAAAGTTTTGATGGCAGTTCCAAGGTTAAGCCTTGGGATTTCACCATCAACTTTTTTAACCACCTACGAGCTCTTTAAGCCCAGTAATTCCGAACTACGCTAGGTCCCTTCGTATTACCGCGGCTGCTGGCACGAAGTTAGCCGGACCTTCTTATTCGGGTACAGTCATTTTCTTCCCCGACGAAAGAGTTTTACAACCCAAGGGCCTTCTTCACTCACGCGGCATCGCTGCATCAGGGTTTCCCCCATTGTGCAAGATTCCCCACTGCTGCCTCCCGTAGGAGTCTGGGCCGTGTCTCAGTCCCAATGTGGCTGGTCTTCCTCTAAGAACAGCTATTGATCGTTGCCTTGGTAAGCTTTTACCTTACCAACTAGCTAATCAAGTGCGGGCTCATCTTTCGGCGTTAAAACTTTCCCTGTAAAGGCTTATTCGGTATTAGCACAAGTTTCCCCGTGTTATTCCAAACCAAAAGGCAGATTCCCACATTATACTCACCCGTCTGCCACTCAGTATTGCTACTGCGTTCGACTTGCATGTGTTAGGCGTGCCGCCAGCGTACGTTCTGAGCCATGATCAAACTCTCAAGTTTAATAACGGCGCACACTAGCTTTAATAACTTTAAGGTATATTAAAGTTATTTTTCGTTAAAGTGTGTACGACAATTTCTTTATCAACCTAGCCGTCCACACTTCTCTTCTTAAAAATTTACAATTTAAAAAAGCTAAGATTTTGTAAAATCTACACACCTCTGGCGCTATTATTAATTAATTTCGTAGAGGTGAGCGCCCGTTTTATTACAATTTATTCATAAGTCAAGGCGTATATTAGTCAAATTAATCAATAAAATCAGGCTTTTTAAAGCTTCTTGTCATTGCAAACTCTAAATTATTTTTGTAGAAAACAACTATGGCGATAATTCAGTTTTTTTTAAGTTTAATCAAAAAAAAGGTGTCTGCTTCACCCCCAATTAACATCAGCAAATTAAAAAATTTTAGTCTAACTCCAATCTATGTTTTTGCCACAATCGTGATTGTAGGATCAGCTTTTTTTTACGCAACAACTACTCATTTAACAAAAAAAAATTTAAAAAATGAAAAAAATTTAAAAATCGTCACTAATTCAAACGAGTTTACAAAATTCACTGACTTTCTGATATCCAAAATAAAAAGTCCCTATAAAGAAGCTAAGTACACTATAAAAAATAATGATACAATCGAAAAAATACTCAGACAATTTGATATTAGAAATAATGATATTAAGATTATATCGGAAAAACTTAAACAAAAAAACTTATCAAATATTTATTCTGGAAGGGAACTCACTATTATTTTGAAAAAACTAGAAGATAATTCAAATACTATTATAAATCTCTTATATCCAATAAGCAATACTACTAGTATCGAAATAAGAAAATTACAAAATGATTTTTTAGTAAAGGAAAATATTCTCAAACTTTATAAAAAAGAAGTAGTGGTCAAGAATGTAATTAGTAACAACTTATATAGTTCAGCTATCAATACTGGAATTGAGCCAAATATTATTATTGAATTTGCTAGAATATTTGGTTTTGAGGTCGATTTCCAAAGAGATATAAGAAAAGGTGATTGGTTTGAAATATTTTATGAGAAGTTTGAGGATGATAATAATAAAGTAAGAGATACAGGTAAAATAATTTATGCCTCGATGTTTGTGAACGGGGAGGAATTAAATCTATATAATTTCAAATATAAAAATGAGGAAGAATATTATGATATTAAAGGAAAAAGTATCACAAAATCTTTAATGAAGACACCAATCAATGGTGCTCGACTTTCTTCCTCATATGGTATGAGAAAACATCCAATACTTGGTTATAATAAAATGCATAGAGGAACTGACTTCGCGGCTCCAAGTGGAACTCCAATCATGGCTTCAGGGACAGGAATTGTAACAAGAGCAAGATGGTGTGGTGGTGGAGGTAATTGCGTAAAGATTAGACACAACTCTACTTATGAGACGGTGTATGCTCATATGAAAGCGTTTGCCAAAGGTGTCAAAGAAGGAAGAAAAGTAAAACAAGGACAAATAATTGGATATGTTGGCTCAACTGGTCTATCAACAGGGCCTCATTTACATTATGAAGTAATCGTTAATGGAAAAAAAGTTAATTCACAAAGATTAAAACTTCCTTCAGGAAAAATTTTAAAGGGAGAAGCGAGAAAAGAGTTTGAACTAAAAAGAATCAAAATTGATTTGCGATTGTCTGAATTAAGATAAAACTATTAGTTAGAGTTCTGAGATATTTCTTTATCTGAAACTTTATTATCTGTGTGGGTATTTTCTAAATTACTAGGTTTATCAGCTAAAGATTCTTTTTTATCACTTAATTCATTGTATCTTCTAAGGTAATGGTCGGCATGTTGTAAATAATTTTGAGCTAAAACTGGATCTCCGTTGCTTTGAGCATCTTTTGCTAATTGTTGAAATTTGAGCATAGTTTTTTCAACATTATGTAAGTTGTTCATTGAACCATTTCTATTAAAACTTACATTACCATTATTAAATGCATTAGAACTAGAAGAGCCAATTTGTCCATTTCTTCTTCTAAAATTATTTTTTTGAGCTCTTGGTCTAAAATTTCTTCTTCTATTATTATTCATTGTTATTTAATAAGTCTTGATATTAAACATCTAATATTTTTTTTAAAATCTTGAATTTTTACTTCTACTCTAAAATTATTATCTGATAATATTTTTGAAACTTTTAAATACTGCTTATTACCAATTTCTAAAGCAAGTTTTCCATTAATTTTTAAGATTTTTCTAGATTTGTAGATAACTTTTCTAATGACGTCAAGCCCATCATTTCCGCCATCTAGCGCAATTAAAGGTTCGAATCTCTTAATATCTTCGTCTAAATTTTTAATATATTTACTCTCTATATAAGGTGGATTTGATACGATTAAGTCAAACTTATGATTAAATACTTCTAGAAAAGATTTTCTAAAAAATTTTATTTTACTTAAAACATTGTGAAATTTTGCATTGTTTTTTGCAATTAATAAAGCTTTTCTTGAAATGTCTATTCCAATTCCTTTAGATCTATTTAGATCGCTTAATAAACTAATTAAAATACATCCTGAGCCAACGCCTATTTCCAGTATTGAAATTTTTTTATTTTTGTAAATATTTATTAAATTTTCTACTAAAAGCTCTGTTTCAGGTCTTGGTATTAGTGTATCTTTTGAAACCCTAAACACTTTGCTCCAAAACTCTTTAATATTTAATATGTATGCAATAGGCTCTTTGGTACATCTTCTATTAATTAATCTATTAAATTTTAATATATTTTCGTGTTCTACTTTTTCATCAAGGGTGATTAGAATATCTTCTCTTTTTTTATCAAGTATTTTTGAAAGTAAAATCTCTGAATCTAAACGAAAGGATTTTATATTTTGATTTCTAAGTTTTTGAGAACCTTGATTGATTAATTCAAGTCTATTCATTATTTTAAACCTTCCAGTTTAAGGTTTTGTTCCTTTAATCTTAACTCCTGATTCATTTCATCGTGTATTTCTCCAGTTAAAAATTCGTCTAACTTATGTAATGTTAGATTTATTCTATGATCTGTTATCCTGCCCTGAGGAAAATTATAAGTTCTTATTCTTTCAGATCTATCGCCAGTTCCAATTTGGCTTCTTCTATTACTAGATCTTTCTTGATCTTTTTTTCTTTTCTCTGCCTCATACACTCTAGATCTCAATATTTTTAATGCTTTGGCCTTGTTTTTATGCTGTGATTTTTCGTCTTGTTGGCTTACAACTACGCCACTTGGAATATGAGTAATTCGAACAGCGCTATCAGTAGTGTTTACAGACTGCCCACCGGGTCCACCTGCTCTGAAAACGTCAATTCTTAAGTCTGAGTCTTTAATTTGAATATCAACTTCCTCGGCTTCGGGAAGAACTGCGACTGTAGCTGCGGAAGTGTGGACTCTACCTTGAGTTTCTGTCTCAGGAATTCTTTGAACTCTATGAACTCCAGACTCATATTTTAAATAAGAATAAATGTCACTTCCATTAACAGAAAAAATAACTTCTTTAAACCCTCCAGCTTCACTTTTTGATATACTTATTATATCCATTATCCATTTTTTTTTTGAGCAGACTTTTTCATACATTTTAAATAAGTCTGCGCAAAATAGTGAGGCTTCTAGACCGCCTGTGCCTGCTCTAATTTCTACAATTGCGTTTTTTGAATCATCTTCATCTTTTGGTAACAAAAAAATTTTTAAATTATTCTCGTTTTTTGTTTTTTTTATCTCTAATTCATTTAAGTCCTTTTTTGCCATATCAATCATTTCTGTATCATTTGATTTATCTTCAATAATTTGTTTAAGATCCTTTTTGTTATTCTCATAATTAATATACTCTTTTGCTACAGATATAATATTCCCTAGATTTGAGTACTCTTTAGATTTATTTGCAAATAATTTTGAGTTTATTTTTCCAGAGGATAGTTCTTTTTCAAGTTCCTCATATTTGCTAATTATTTCTTGTACTTTTTGGATTGGGATCATTAATTGGTCTCTTTGGCTTTTTCTTCAACAAGCTTAACAACTTTATCAATAATATCTGAACTGGCTACTTTTGTGTGTGGAATTCCAGATAAATACAAAAGATTATTATCTTGACCGCCACCAGTTAGGCCAATTTCAGTTTGTGCTGCTTCCCCAGGCCCGTTTACTACACAACCAATTATAGACAAGTTAATTGGTTTTTTTATATGGGATAATTTTTTTTCTAATATCTTTACTGTTTCAATTACGGGAAAAGCTTGACGAGCACATGATGGGCAAGAAATAATATTTACACCTTTTGCTCTCACTCCTATAGACTTAAGAATTTCATAACCAGCTTTTATTTCGTCAACAGGATCTGAGGATAATGAAACTCTTATTGTATCGCCGATACCTTCCATCAAAAGTTGTCCAATTCCAATAGATGACTTTATACTTCCAGTAAGCAACCCTCCGGCCTCGGTAACCCCTAAATGTAAAGGATAATTACATATTTCAGATAATTGTCTGTAGGCTTTCACAGTTAAAAAAATATCTGAGGATTTTACGCTTATCTTAAAATTAAAAAAATCATTATCTTCAAATAATTTTATATTATATTTTGCGCTCTCAACTAAGGCTTCGGGACAAGGTTCTTTATACTTTTCAAGTAAAGATTTATCTAATGATCCAGCGTTTACTCCTATTCTTATGGAACAATTATTATCTTTAGCTGCTTTTAAAACCTCTAAAGTTCTCTCCTTAGAACCAATATTACCCGGATTTATTCTTAGACAACTTGCGCCACTTTGAGCTGCCTCAATAGCTCTTTTGTGATGAAAATGAATATCTGCAACTATTGGAACGTTTACTTCTTTAACAATTTTTTTTAAACATTTAGTGGAGTCTTCATCAGGGCAGGATACTCTAACTATATCAGCTCCTGCATTTTCAAGCAAATTAATTTGATTAATAGTTTCTTTAATATTAGTTGTTAAAGTATTTGTCATTGATTGAACGCTTATAATTGAGTTTCCACCAACAGAAACTTTTCCAACTTTAATTTCTCTGGTTTTCTTTCTATTAATTATCCTATGAGGTCTCAATTGCATTTAATCTAAATCGAAAATTGTATGTAATTTTTTTACTGCTTTCAAAGTATTTTCTTCGTTAATTATCACTGACAATTTTATTTCAGATGTAGATATAGCTAAAATATTTATTTTACTTTCTGCCAAACCTTTAAACATTTTATAGGTTACACCCGGCGTAGATACCATTCCAGCCCCAACTATTGATACTTTTGAAACTTTGTCATTATGGGTGATCTTTTTGTATTTAATATTTTGGTTTTTTTCTAATATTTTTTTAGTCTTTAAAAGATCAACTCTTTTAATTGTAAAAGTTATATCAGTAGTTTTCTCGTCTGAAGAAATATTTTGTATAACCATATCTACATTAATTTGAGCATCATTGAGAGGTTCAAATAAATTGGCTGCAACACCAGGTTTATCTTCTACTCCAATAATCGTCAATTTAGCATCATCTTTTGAATATGCTACACCTGTAACACTTTTTGAATAATCTAAATTTTCGTGATCAAAAATTCGAGTCCCTTTTCTATCAGTAAAAGTTGACCTAACCTCTAAAGGTATTTTGTATATCATAGATGTTTGAACAGCTGACGGTTGCATTACTTTAGCTCCTAATGAT
Source organism: uncultured Pelagibacteraceae bacterium (assembly GCA_902590755.1). Taxonomy (GTDB): domain Bacteria; phylum Pseudomonadota; class Alphaproteobacteria; order Pelagibacterales; family Pelagibacteraceae; genus Pelagilacustribacter. Next base: position 12,016 of record CACIYA010000013.1, read on the forward strand.
GAAAGTTCCAACATTTCATCGTATGAAATTTTTTCTATTTTTTTGGCAACAGGAATTTTATTTGGATCAGAAGAATAAACTCCATCAACATCTGTATAAATTTCACAACTATCAGTTTTAAAAATTTTTGCAAGAGCTACAGCCGTTGCATCTGATCCACCTCTTCCTATCGTGGTAATATCTCCATTTTTAGAAATTCCTTGGAATCCAGGTATTATAGCTATTCCTTCATTTAAAAAATTATCAATTTCATTTGTTCTTGCGTTTACAATTCTAGAGTTAAAATGCTTTCCTTCAGTTAAAATTGGCACTTGCCAATTCAACCAAGACTTTGCTTTTACATTTAATCTTTTTAAAGCTCCTGCTAGTAATGCGGCTGTTACTTGTTCTCCTGAAGATAAAAGTACATCTAATTCTCTTTTATCAAACTCTTCATCAATACTTTTTGACATTTTAATTAGTTCATTGGTTTTACCAGACATAGCTGAAACGATAGCAATTACTTTGTTGCCAAAATCATATTCTTTTTTGATAATTTTTGCCACATGTTGAATTCTTTCAATGGTTCCAACAGATGTACCACCAAACTTTAATATTTTTTTTAACATTTTAAGAATTTATTATTATATAAGATTTAATATATATATATTTTTTTAACTTTAATACATGACTACTATAAATAAAGAGGAAATTCAAAAGTTTTCAAATCTTGCTGATGAATGGTGGGATGTTAAAGGGAAATTCAAACCCTTGCATATGTTTAATCCAATAAGAATAGAATACATAATCTCAAAGATTAAAAACCATTTCGAAATTCAAAATAACAAAGAATATTTTTTAGAAAATCTGAACATTTTAGATGTGGGATGTGGAGGAGGATTAATTAGCGAACCACTATCTCGCTTAGGTGCAAATGTTACTGGTATTGATGCATCTGAAAAAAATATTAAAATTGCAAAGTTGCATTCCGCGAAGAGTAATTTAAGTATTCGTTATTTCCACAAATCCCCTGAAAATTTTAATGAATACGAAAAATTTGATATAATTTTAAATTTAGAGATCGTAGAGCATGTAGAAAATGTTCAGTTATTTATTAACTCTTGCCATAAACTGCTAAAAAAAAATGGTATTATGTTCACCGCAACCTTAAACCGCACTTTTACTTCCTATATTAAAGCAATAATTGGGGCAGAATATATACTTAGATGGCTACCTGTTGGAACACATGATTGGAATAAGTTTATTAAGCCAGAAGAACTTGAAAAAAAATTAACTAAAAAAAATTTAAAAACGTTAGATATTAAAGGCTTTGAGTTTAATCCATTGTTAAACAAATGGAAAACCTCTAACAATTTATCTGTAAATTATATAGTTTGTAGTAAAAAAAATTAATTCTCTTTATCTAGCCAAGGGACACTCATTAAATCTATCCCTTCTTCCTCTAGGTCCTGTCTTTCTTGGTCAGTTGTTGTTCCATAAATAGATTTATTGTTTTTTTTGTCATAATAAATTTCCCTTACTTTTTTACTAAAATCTTTTCCTACGTATTCAAAATTTTTTTCAATATAGTTTCTCAGTTTAGTTAATTTCGTTTTTTCTTCCATCATAATTTTATCTATCTTAGGAAGATTAAATTTTCGCTTTTCTATAGATATCATAGGCGCCATTATAGATTTACTTATTTTTTTGGAGGAACAATAAATACATTCTAGTAAATTCTTATTATCTAATTTGTCAAATTCCCCTGAGTCTGAAAACCAACTTTCAAATTCATGTTTATTTTCGCACTTAAGGATATATTTAATCATTTTTAATTTCTATAATCTGCGTTGATATCTATATAATCATGAGTAAAATCACAAGTGAAGCATTTAAATGCATCATTACCTAGTTTTAGATTTATTTCTACTTCAATTGAATCCCATTGCATATATTCTTTAAGTTTTTGTTCATCAAAGCTGTCTGAAACCCTTCCATTTTCTGCTACAACAAAATTGCCAATTTTTATTTTTAACTTTTTTGAGTCCACTATTTCCCCAGATTTTCCTATTCCCATAACAATTCTACCCCAGTTAGGATCTTCTCCAGCAGCCGCTGTTTTAACAAGAGGCGAATTTGCAACCGAAAAAGCAATCTTTTTTGCACTACCTAAAGATTTTGCATTAATAACACTTATAGTTAAAAATTTTTTAGCTCCCTCACCATCAACTACTATTTGTTTTGCTAGATTTAAACACAATTTTTTTAAAGCTAATTCAAATTTTTGAATAATTTTGTCATTCAAAGATAAATTTTGGCCAATCTTTAAAGCTCTTGTTGAGAATATTGACACCATATCATTTGTTGATTGATCACTATCAACAGTGATTGCATTAAATGAATTTGATACAGCTCTTTTAAGTAAGGTTTTTAGTAAATTAGAATTTATATCTGCGTTAGTAAAAATAAAAGATAACATAGTTGCCAAATTTGGAGCTATCATACCTGACCCTTTAGCAATCCCACAAATTCTAATTAGTTCATCTCCAACTATTATTTCTTCATAAGCTACTTTTGGCTTTGTATCAGTCGTCATTATTGCAGAGGCCATTTTCAACCAAAACATTTTGTTTTGTTCTTCTCTTAGTTTTTCTACTAACTCGCTTAGTCTCTCTTTTATTTTTTCAACTGGAAATTCTTCTCCGATCACTCCAGTGGATGCAAAAATTAAATCTTTAATTTTTACTGTTTCATTAGTTCCTTTTTTAGATTTTGACTCCTTAATAGTTAAAATTCTCGACAAATTTTTTGCAATAAGATCGATACTTTCTTTTCCTTGTTTTCCAGTAAAAGTATTTGCATTCTTTGTGTTTACTAAAAGACCTTTTATAATTTTTTTATGTGAATGATTGTTCCAAGGAATAAATTCAGAAGTTATAGAATTTGTAGTTGTAAGTGTTGCATAATTTGCGCCTTCACTAAAATAAAATAAGGCCAAATCGTCTCTTCCATCTCCATACAAGTCAGCAGATATAGAAGACATTTGTAGGCCATCTATTTGCTTTAGATTTTGAAACTCTCCCATTTTCGATAATTTGGATTTATCTTTAAGGAAATTTTTGATGTTTATAGTCATAATTGCTATTTAATTTAAGTAATAAATACATATATAGAGGTATAATGAATTTTTTTACAAGAGCTTTTAGTAAAATATTTAAAAGCGCCAATCAACAAGAATTAGATAAAGCTCAAAATTTAATTTTGGCAATAAATAATAAAGAAAATGAGATAAAATCTTTATCTGAAAGTCAAATAAAAGAAAAAACCATTAATCTTAAAAAAAATGTTCAAAATGGTTCTATTAAGTTAAATGAAATTATCCCGGAAAGTTTTGCCTTAGTTAGGGAAGCAGCAAAAAGAACTTTAGGTGAGAGGCACTATGATGTTCAGTTAACCGGGGGGCTAATTCTTCATAACGGAAAGATTGCAGAAATGAAAACTGGAGAAGGAAAAACTTTAGTGTCAACTTTACCAGCTTATTTAAATGCTCTCACTGGACAGGGTGTTCACATCGTGACAGTAAATGACTATTTAGCTAAAAGAGACTCTGCTTGGATGGGAAAAGTTTTTAATTACTTAGGATTATCAACTGGTTGTATCACGAACGATTTAGGCGATGACGAAAGAAAAAAGAATTACGCCTGTGACATAACTTACGCAACCAATAATGAACTTGGATTTGATTATCTAAGAGACAATATGAAGTACGATCTAAATGAAATGGTTCAAAGGGGACATAACTATTGTATAGTGGATGAGGTTGACAGTATTTTAATAGACGAGTCTAGAACTCCATTGATAATTTCTGGTAAACTTGAAGACAAAACTTCACTTTATGAAAGTTCGAATGAAATTATCAAAAATTTACTAAAAACTGATTATGAATTAGATGAAAAAAATAAAAATGTTATCCTGACTGACTCAGGGGTAGATAAAATTGAAAAACTTCTAACACAAAAAAAAATTTTAAAAAATGATAATTTTTATGATCCTGAAAACCTAGATTTAGTTCATCATATTAATCAGGCTCTTAAAGCAAATTTAATTTTCAAAAAAAATATTGACTACATAGTAAGAGAGGGAAAAGTTCAAATAATTGATGAATTTACTGGTAGAGTTTTAAGTGGAAGGAGGTTTTCTGATGGATTACATCAGGCAATAGAGGCAAAAGAAAATACTCAGATTGAGGATGAAAATCAAACTTTAGCATCTATAACTTACCAAAATTATTTTAGACTTTATAAAAAATTAGCTGGGATGACAGGTACTGCAATGACAGAGTCGGAAGAATTTTTTGATATATATAAATTGAATGTTGTTTCGATTCCAACAAATAAAAAATTGCAAAGAAAAGATTTTAATGATCAAATTTTTAGAACAGAGAAAGAGAAATATAATGCAATAATCAATAAAATTAATGAATGTAACGCTACAGGGCAACCAGTTTTAGTTGGAACAACGAGTATAGAAAAGTCAGAAAAAATTTCAGAACTACTAAGTCATAAAAATATAGATCATAATGTGCTTAATGCTAAACAACATGAGAAAGAGGCAAAGATAATTGCTGAGGCTGGTAAATCTGGTGCAGTTACGATAGCCACTAATATGGCCGGCAGAGGAACAGATATCAAATTAGGGGGCAACAAAGATTTTTTTGAGGATGGTATAATTAAAGAGCCAAAAGAATTCGAAATGGACAAGTCAAAAGTAAAAAAATTAGGTGGACTATACATCATAGGAACAGAAAGGCATGAAAGTAGAAGAATTGATAACCAATTAAGAGGTAGATCTGGAAGACAAGGAGATCCAGGAGCAACAATTTTTTATATTAGTTTACAAGATGAATTAATGAGAATTTTTGGTGGTGACACAATCGATAGTATGCTTAAAAAAATTGGATTAAAAGAAAATGAGTCTATTGATCATCCTTGGATCAATAAAGCAATGGAACGAGCCCAAAAAAAGGTTGAAACTAGAAATTTTGACATAAGAAAAACTCTTATCAAGTTCGACGACGTTATGAATGATCAACGGCAGGTTATATTTTCTCAGAGATTAAAGGTTTTAAAAGAGACTGATATAGGGGAATTATTAAATGATTTTTTTGAGGAAATCCTACAAAATCTACAAAATTCAATAGTAAAATACAAAAAATCTAATGACGAAAAATATTTAACTGAAGTAAAAAATATCACCGGGAATTCCTTAAATGATGAGCAATTGAAGCAACTGGCATCAAAAGACAAAGAAAGTTTTGCTGAGGAGATGAAAAGGTTATTTTTAAAAAAAAAGGATATAAGAAAAAAGCTTTTAGGCGAGGAAGAAAATAAAATACTCGAAAAGAAAATATTTCTTCAGATTATAGATTTTTCTTGGAGATCACATCTTCAATATCTAGAGCAACTAAGACAAGTCATAGGACTTAGACAATATGGTCAAAAAGATCCTCTATCCGAGTTTAAAAAAGAGGCTTTTGTACTTTTTGAGGGTCTATTAATAAAAATTAAAATAGATCTAATCAAATTACTTTTTAATTTAAACATTGTGGTTTCTTCTACAAGCGAAAAAGAGAGTAATAAAGAAAATATTAAAGACAAAATTGATTATAAAAGAGTTGGGAGAAATGATAAATGTCCTTGCGGATCAGGAAAGAAATTTAAGCATTGCCATGGAAATACTTAAATCTTTTTAAATGCAGCAAGTGCTTTCTTTCTAGCTTTTTCATGTAATACTATTGGATAAGGATACTCAGACCCTATTTTCAAGATATTATCATTTTTTAGCTCCCAAGGCTTATGTATAAATTTTTTTGGTACATTTTTTAATTCACTAACCCATTTTTTTACATAGTTTCCATCTTTATCAAATTTTTCACCTTGCAAGATAGGATTAAAAATTCTGAAATAAGGTGCTGCATCCGCGCCGCATCCTGCAACCCATTGCCAACCTGAAACATTATTCGCTTCATTATAATCTAGTAAGCTATTTTTAAAATATTTCTCACCCTCTATCCAATTTATTAAGAGATGTTTAACTAGAAAAGAACCTACAATCATTCTCACTCTATTATGCATCCATCCTGTTGAGTATAATTCCCTCATACCTGCATCAACAATTGGATAGCCTGTTAAACCTTTTTTCCAAGCAGATAAAAACTTATCATTTGTTACCCATGGAAATTTATCAAATTTTTTTGAATAATTTCCTTTTATCATGTGTGGAAAATTATTAATTAAAGTATGGTTAAACTCTCGCCAACCTATTTCAGCTAAAAACTTATTTACGCCACTTTTTTTTAATTTATTACATTCTTCCCATATAGTTTCTACATGAATTTGACCATGTTTAATAAATGGAGATAGCCTAGAAGTGCCAATTATACTGGGATAATTTCTTCTATCAGAATAATTTTCAATATTTTCTTTTAAAAAATTTTTTAAGTGCTTTAAAGCATTTTCTTCACTAGGATTCCAGAAATCCTCAAATTTTTTAAACCATCTTTTTTTTGGATAAATTTTAACTGCACTGATAGTATTTTTAAAAAAAGAAACTTTTTTTGAACATTTTGATATACTGATATAATTAATCGGTATTTTTTCTGAATAAAATCTTTCTGCGTGTCTCCAAAAAGGTGTGAAAACTTTAAAAGGTGCTCCATCGTTTTTCGTTATTTCATCTATTTCGTTTAAAATATTTCCTTTAAAAATTTTAAAATTTATACCATGGTCACTAAATTTTTTTGAAAGAATATTATCGAATTTAAGATAATTTGGCTCATAAGTTTTATTCCAGTAGATTGAAAAATTATTCTTATTCAGGAGCAACTCAAAAAAAGACTTGTATGAGTCTATTTCTAATACCTCAACATTAATATTATATTTTGCTAATTTTATTTTAAATTCTTCTAAAGACTTTGCTACCCACCACCTTTGAGACTCTTGTTTCTCAAATTTTTTTTTTTTAAATAAATAAAATGCAACTACTTCTTTATGTTTTCTAGTGGCTTCAGATAATGCTAAGTTTTTTTTAACTCTAAAATCATCTTTTAGCCAAACAAGCCCAATATTCTTTACCATAATAATTTTTTATCAAATTTACCTAAAAATATCGATGAGCATTTATGGCTTGGTGGTGGCCTTGGTAAGAATCGCACTTACGACACATACCTTTTCAGGGTACTGCTCTACTACTGAGCTACAAGGCCTAGAATCTAAAAGTTATTCTTCCTTTAGTTAAATCATATGGCGTCATTTCAACCATAACATTATCTCCTGCAAGAACTCTTATTCTATTCTTTCTTAATTTTCCAGCAGTGTGCGCTAAAATTTCATGATTATTTTCTAATTTTACCCTGAACATAGCGTTTGGAAGCAACTCCGTAACTTTTCCCTTAAATTCTAAAGTATCTTGTTTTGCCAATTAATTATCCTTTTTTAATCTAATTTTTATCGAATTCGCATGACCATCTAAGTTTTCGTGCTCAGCTAGATTTATAACTGATGGTCCCAATCTTTCAATACCCGTTTTTGTTATTTTTATGAAAGAATGTCGTTTTAAAAAATCATAAACAGATAATCCTGAAGAATATTTTGCTGATCTAGATGTAGGTAAAACATGATTAGGTCCTGCCAAATAATCTCCCATAGCTTCAGCAGAATATTTTCCTATAAATATTGATCCGGCGTTTTTAATTTTTGAAATAATTTTGTTTGATTTATCAAAATTAATCTCGAGGTGCTCTGGAGCTATAATATTTACTATATCAGATATTTTACCACGGTTTTTTACATAGATTGCTAGTCCATATTTTTTTAAACTCTGTGAAGCGATTTTTTTTTTGGGTAAATTCATTAATTGTGATTTTAAACTTATATTAACCAATCGAATCAGATCTTTATTATTTGTAATTAGTATTGACTGGGCAAAATAATCGTGTTCTGCTTGAGCAATTAAATCTGACGCGATCCAATCTGGATTTGAGAATTTATCTGCAACAATACTAACCTCTGATGGTCCTGCAACCATATCAATGCCAACTTCTCCAAAGACCTCTTTCTTTGCCGCCGCAACAAAAGCATTTCCAGGACCTACTATTTTGTCGACTTTTTTGAAAGTTTTTGTTCCAAAAGCTAAAGCAGCCACAGAGTGAGCTCCACCAGTTTTGTAAATCTCTTTCACTCTGCATTTTTTTGCAGCATATATAATAGCTGGATTTACAGATTTACCTAAGGCAGGTGTTGTGAGGTATATATTTTTCACTCCAGCCACAAGTGCTGGTATACAGTTCATGAGCACAGTACTTGGGTAACTTGCAGTTCCACCGGGCACATATACACCTACTTTTTCTATAGGTGAAAATTTATATGAAAGTTCATTTTTGTATTTGTCCTTGTATTTAATAGGTATGAATTTCTGTTTTAAGTGAAATTTTTTTATTCTATTGAAAGCTAGATCAATTGAATCTTTTAAATTTTTATCAACCTTTTTTAAAATTTGTTTTATTTCACTTTTTGAAAATTTAATTTTTTTCGATTTAATTTTTGTATTAGAGAATTTTTTTTCAAAATTTAGAACAGCTTTATCCCCTTCTTTTTTGACTTTATTAATTATTATTTTAACGATGGCAGATTTATTTTGCTGAACTGATTTTCTTGAATTTAAAAACAGTTCTAATTTTTTAGATGAATTTTTTTGATTAAAGGAAAATAATTTCAAATTCATAATTCTCTGTGTTTAGGCATATTTTTTGTATCCCAAGCATCTCCTTGATCGTCTAAAGTTACTTCAATAACTTCAGATATAACTCTAATTATAGCATCTCCAGCAAAAACTATTTTCATTTCATAGTTATTATCAGGCATTTGAATAGTTTCAATAGTGAGAAAATCCAAAAATTTATCTTTTTTTGATTGATTTATATTTTTTGAGAGCACTTTAATAACATTTTCAAATTTTAGCACTGTTCTTATTCTTTTATTTTTCCTAAAAACTCCTTTTTCAACATCTTCCCACATAAATCTATTAAGTTGCATAAGAAAGATCTTATTTTTTTCCAAGCTTGCAATATCTGAAATATTTGCGATGGAGTCTTGTAAATGAGCTGACACTACTCTTAAATCTTCCTCTGTTCTAGCTATTAGTTTCAAATTTTTAACTCTCATATTAAAATCTTTTTATTTTGGCTTTACATTTTTTAAGTTTGCTCTCTAATTTTTCATAACCTCTATCTAAGTGATAAATCCTATTAATTATAGTTTTATCTTCAGCAATTAGACCTGCAAGTACCAGACTTACAGATGCTCTAAGATCGGTGGCCATTACTTCTGCTCCAGTCAAATTTGTTGGCCCAAAAATAGAGGCGGTTTGATTTTTTA
>CACIYA010000014.1 GCA_902590755.1 uncultured Pelagibacteraceae bacterium
GTTCCAGCTGTTTTAGGATCTTTAGATATAGTATTTGGGGAGGTGGACAGATGAGTATAAAAAAGGTCCACGATGATCAACCACAAAATTTTATATTTTCAAATGAAAATTTAAAAAAAGCTGAAGAAATTTTAAAAAGATATCCAAAAAAAAATAAAAAAAGTGCAGTTATGCCTTTCCTTTATTTAGCACAAAAACAAAATGATAATTGGATACCTTTAGCAGCGATGAAATACATAGCAAAACTTTTGTCTATTCCATATATTTCTGTGTACGAGGTGGCAACATTTTACACCATGTATAATTTATCACCTGTAGGCAAACACTTTGTACAAGTTTGCACAACTACTCCTTGTTTAATTCGTGGTGCGGATAAAATTGTAAAACTTTGTAAGGAAAAAATTTCTCCTAATGAAAATGAAGTTTCAAATAAATCAAATTGTTCATGGATGGAAGTAGAGTGTTTAGGTGCATGCGTAAGCGCCCCAATGATACAAATTAATGATAATTATTATGAGGATTTAGATGAAAAAAGCACCGCTGAAATTTTAGACTCACTTATTAACGACAAACCTTTAAAGCCAGGTTCTTTCAGAGGCCGAAAAAACACGTCACCTGAAAAAAATCAATCTATGAATGGAGAAAATCATGCTTAAACCAGAAAATAAAATTTTCAAAAATCTTTACAATGAATTTGGATGGGAAATTGATAATGCAATTAAGAGAGATGATTGGAAGGAAACCAAAAATATAATTTCTAAAGGAAGAGAATGGATTATTAATGAAGTAAAAATCTCTGAGTTAAGAGGAAGAGGAGGTGCAGGTTTCTCTACAGGGCTTAAATGGTCGTTTGCACCAAAAGAAGTTGGATCAAGACCACATTACTTGGTTATTAACGCAGATGAATCAGAACCTGGAACTTGTAAAGATAGAGATATTTTAAGATTTGAACCTCAAAAATTAATAGAGGGAAGTTTAATAGCTGGTTATGCAGTCAATGCTCACGTTTGTTATATTTACATTAGAGGTGAATATTTGAATGAAGGTAAAAGATTGCAATCTGCCATAGATCAAGCATACAAGAGGAATTACTTAGGAAAAAATGCGTGTGGTTCTGGATGGGATTTTGATATTCACATTCACTACGGTGCAGGAGCTTATATTTGTGGTGAAGAGACAGCTTTGTTAGAGAGTATAGAGGGAAATAAAGGGCAACCAAGATTAAAACCCCCTTTTCCCGCTTTAGTAGGTTTGTACGGATGTCCTACAATTGTAAACAATGTTGAAACAATCGCAGTGGTTCCAACTATTTTAAGAAAAGGTGGGAAATGGTTTGCTTCATTAGGTAAACCAAAAAATACTGGTACAAAAATATTTTGTATCTCCGGTAATGTTAACTCTCCTTGTAATGTTGAGGAAGAAATGGGAATTCCATTAAAAGAATTAATTGAAAAACATGCTGGTGGAGTTGTAGGGGGTTGGGAAAATCTTCAAGCTGTAATACCTGGTGGTTCATCGATGCCTTTATTACCTAAAAACATTTGCGATACAATCACAATGGACTTTGACTCTTTAATAGAAAATAAAAGCGGTTTAGGTACTGCGGGTATAGTCGTGATTAATAAAGATCAGGATATCGTCGCTTGTATGGCAAGAATTGCAAGATTTTATAAGCACGAAAGCTGCGGTCAGTGCACTCCTTGCAGAGAAGGGGCTGGATGGATGTGGCGAATATTAGATAGAGTTACAAAAAGAAAAGCAACTTTCAGCGATATAAACTTATTATCTGATGTTACAAAACAAATAGAAGGTCACACAATTTGTGCTTTTGGAGAGGGTTCTGCTTGGCCTGTTCAAGGTTTATTAAGACATTTTAGAAAAGAAATTGAAAATCGTTGTAGAGAGGAACCTCTAATTAAAAAGAAAACTAAAAACCCATATTTAGTAGATCAACATCTGATGGAGAATAAGAATGCCTAAAATTCTAATTAATGGAAAAGAGATTGAATTTGAAAAAGGCATGACTGTTCTTCAAGCATGTGAGCTTGCCGACGTCGAGATACCAAGATTTTGCTATCACGAGAAATTATCTATTGCAGGAAATTGTAGAATGTGTCTTGTTGAAATGGAAAAGTCACCAAAACCAATTGCTTCATGTGCAATGCCTGCAACAGAAGGTATGAACATAAAAACAAACACTGCTTTAGTTGAAAAAGCTAGAAAAGGTGTAATGGAATTTCTTTTAGCCAACCATCCTTTAGATTGCCCAGTTTGTGATCAAGGCGGAGAGTGTGATTTGCAGGATCAGTCAATGTATTACGGAGTAGATAAATCCAGATTTATAGAAAATAAACGACAAGTAAAAGAAAAATATATGGGCCCTCTCATTAAGACTCAAATGACAAGATGCATTCATTGCACAAGATGTGTAAGATTTGCTACAGAAGTAGCTGGAGTACCAGAAATCGGCGCTATCGGTCGTGGAGAGAATATGGAAATTACGACTTACTTAGAAAAAGCAATGGAGTCAGAATTGTCAGCAAACGTAATAGATTTATGTCCTGTTGGAGCTCTTACATCAAAACCATATGCTTTTGAAGCTAGACCTTGGGAATTAAAAAAAACCGAAAGTGTAGATGTGATGGACGCAGTTGGATCAAATATTAGGGTAGATACCTATAATTGGGAAGTAAAACGTATATTGCCAAGACTAAATAACGATATAAACGAAGAATGGATTTCAGACAAAACAAGATATTCGTGTGATGGTTTGCTTAAACAAAGATTAGATGTCCCATATGTAAAGAAAAATAATAAACTTGAAAAAGTATCTTGGGATGAAGCTATTAATCTATTAGTTGATAAAATTAAATCAGTAAGTCCAAATGAAATAGGTGGACATATAGGCGATATGGTAAATTTAGAAAACGCTCTTGGATTTAAGAAATTTTTTTATACTCTTAATTCAAAAAACCTTGAGTTCAGAGAAAGAAAATTTTATATAAATTCCTCTGAAAAAAGTAATTACATATTTAATTCATCTATTAAAGGTATAGAAAAAGCTGATTTGATTCTTCTGATAGGAACTAATCCTAGGCATGAAGCTACAATGGTAAATGCTAGAATACGTAAGGTATTTGCACAAAAAAAAATCCCAATTTTCTCCATAGGAAATCCTGGAGAGCTTACTTATTCATATACTAAAGTTGGAGATAAGACTGACGATATTAGAAAAATTTTAAATAAAGAAATAGAATTCTCAAAAAAACTGCTTTCATCGAAAAATCCTATTATCATTGTAGGTGAGTCTGCATTAGAATTACAAAGTGGAAAGTTTATATTAGAAGAATTAAAAAAATTTTTAAAAAATAATAATTTTATAAGCAAAGAATGGAACGCATTTAATTTTCTTCCTCAAAATGCATCAACTGTAGGTTTGATTGATTTAAAAATTTTACCAAAAGAAGATGAAGAAAAAAATTCTTTTTTTGAAAAGTTAAAAAATAATAACTTTAAATTATTATATCTTTTAGGTTCAGATAATTTAGAAATTAAGAAAAATAATGAATTTATAATATATCAAGGGAGTCATGGAGATAGAGGAGCAGAAATTGCTGATATAATTTTTCCAAGTGCTGCTTTTACGGAACAAAATGGGCTTTATGAAAATTTAGAGGGAAGAATTCAAGAGTGTAAAAAGGCATCTTACCCTATTGGAGAGGCCTTAGAAGACTGGAGAATATTTAATTTAATTTTTAAAAAATTAGACAAAAATAAAAACCTACTTAATTTTGAGTCATTAAGGAAAGAAGTTTTAGAGACTATTCCTAACTTCACTAATATAAATGATTTACCAAGTTTTAAAGAAACTAAAATTGAAAACGTATCAACAAATTTTATAAGTGAAAAAATTTACATAAAAGAGTTGGATTATTTTTTTACAAATTCGATTTCAAGAGCATCAAAAACAATGAGCGAGTGTCGACAAATTAGACAAAAATCCCAAAAAACAGGCACTGATAATATATGATAGAATATATACAAATTTTAGGACAGGAAGTTTATAAAATTCTTTTTTTGCTCATTCCAATTCTTGTTTCAGTAGCAATGGTAGTTTGGCTGGATAGAAGAGTGTGGGGACTAGTACAAAAAAGAAGAGGACCGAATGTTGTTGGCCCATTTGGCCTATTTCAAACTATAGCCGATGCATTAAAATATATTTTTAAAGAAATTATTATTCCAGCTAGTGCAAATAAAGTAGTTTTTATCTTAGCTCCAATCGTCACAATGACTTTAGCCTTGGTAGCTTGGGCAGTAATCCCAATTAGTGAAGATCTTGTTTTATCAGATATTAATGTTGGAATTTTATACTTGTTTGCTGTGTCGTCACTTGGGGTATATGGAATTATCATGGGCGGCTGGGCTTCAAACTCAAAATATCCCTTTTTAGGCGCTATTAGATCTGCTGCACAAATGGTCTCTTACGAAGTATCAATTGGGATAATAATTATAAATGTCCTTCTATGCGTTGGATCTCTTAATTTAAAAGACATTGTCTTAGCACAAAAAGAATTATGGTATGTGGTACCTTTATTTCCAATGTTTGTAATTTTTTTTATTTCAGCGCTTGCAGAAACAAATAGACCGCCATTTGATTTACCGGAAGCAGAGGCAGAATTAGTTGCGGGATATCAAACTGAATATTCTGGAATGATGTATGCAATGTTTTGGCTTGGAGAATATGCAAATATTCTTCTCATGTGTGCTATGGGAACGATACTTTTCCTCGGAGGCTGGTTACCTATTATAGATATTTATCCTCTAAATATTATCCCAGCACCTTTTTGGATGATTGCTAAAATTTTATTTTTATTTTTACTCTTTGCCTTGATCAAGGCTATAGTTCCAAGATACCGCTACGATCAATTGATGAGACTAGGTTGGAAAATATTTCTACCATTTTCATTAGTTTATTTAATATTAACAGCTAGTTTTTTATTTTACTTCGACAAATTACCCAAGGTAGGCATTTAATGAATTTAGGAAGACTTTTTAAAACTATTTTTCTCGTGGAGTTTATATCTGGCTTATACATGGCTATCAAAGAACTGTTTAGGAAGTCAAAAACTATAAATTATCCTTTTGAAAAAGGTTCAATCAGTCCCCGAATGAGAGGAGAACACGCATTAAGAAGATATCCTAACGGAGAAGAAAGATGTATCGCATGCAAATTATGTGAAGCAGTTTGTCCAGCACAGGCTATCACAATTGAGTCTACAGAAAGATCTGATGGGAGCAGAAAAACAACGCGATACGATATAGATATGTTAAAATGTATATATTGTGGATTATGTCAAGAATCTTGTCCAGTAGACGCTATAGTACAAGGACCGAATTTTGAATTCGCTACAGAAACACGAGAAGAACTTTATTATAATAAAGAAAAATTATTAGAGAATGGTGACAAATGGGAGTCAGTTCTAGCAAAAAACATAAAACTGGATAAACCATACAGATAAATGATAGTTCACTCAATTTTTTTTTATTTTTTTTCAATAATTGCAATTTTTTCTTCTTTGATGGTAATCACATCAAGAAGTACTATTAACTCAGTTTTCTTTTTAATATTAGATTTTATTTCAGTCGGATGTCTTTTTATTATGGTTGGTGCAGAATTTTTAGGCATGATACTCTTAATTGTTTATGTTGGAGCCGTAGCTGTATTATTTTTATTTGTCGTTATGATGCTAAATGTAGCGGAGCAAAAACAATCATGGTTTATCGGAAAAAAATCAACTCATATACCAACTGGTTTAATAGTAAGTGTATTAATATTACTTGAATTACTCGTAGTGGTTGGCGGCTGGAAATATAAAGAGGATGTAATGTCTAGCAGTACTTTAATTATGTCAGATATTTCGAATACACATCAATTAGGTTTAGTAATGTACACTGATTATATTTTATATTTTCAATTAGCTGGAATAGTTCTTCTACTTGCAATGATTGGTGCTATTCTTCTTACATTTAGAGAAAGAGTAGGTGTTAAGAAACAAAGCTATATAAATCAAATTTCTCGAAGTCCATCCACTGCAATAGAACTTAAAGAAGTTAGGTCAAATCAGGGAGTAAAAATTGATGATTGAAATTGGTTTAGGTCACTATTTATCCTTAGGCGCTATTATTTTTTTTCTAGGAGTAATTGGAATATTTTTAAATAGAAAAAACGTAATTGTAATTTTAATGTCTATTGAATTAATTTTATTGGCAGTTAATATAAACTTAATTTCATTTTCTATTTTTTCTGGAGATATATTAGGTCAGATTTTTACGATGTTAATTTTAACAGTCGCAGCTGCTGAGGCAGCAATAGGTCTTGCAATCATTGTTGTTTATTACAGAAATAGAGGCTCAATTAGGGTAGAAGATATTCACGGCATGAAAGGTTAAATGGAATACGCAATAATATTTTTACCGTTGATCGGTGCAGTAATAGGTTATTTAGGCAGATCTTTAGCAAAATATTTTTCTGAAATTACAACAAGTTTATTAGTAGCTATCTCCGCATGTTTGTCATTAATAACCTTTTGGAAAGGCATAAAGAGTGACATATATGGAAATTATTTAATTTTTGAATGGATTTCGTCTGGGGGTTTTACAGCTAATTGGTCAATAAATATTGATCCATTAAGTTCTGTAATGCTTGTGGTAGTTACCTTTGTATCTGCATTGGTACATATTTATTCGATCGGTTATATGAGTCATGATCCACATAAACCCAGGTTTATGTCTTATTTATCACTATTTACATTTTCGATGCTTGCATTAGTGGTTTCTGATAATTTTTTACAGCTCTTTTTTGGGTGGGAAGGTGTTGGTTTATGTTCATATTTACTTATAGGTTTCTGGTATAAAAAAGACTCTGCAAATAATGCTGCGATAAAAGCATTTATTGTTAATAGAATAGGCGATTTTGGTCTAGCAATTGCAATTTTTTTAATCTTCTTATTTTTTGGAACAATTAATTTTGAAGAAATTTTTCAAGTTACGAACTTATATGCAGAAAAAAAATTAGTATTTTTTGGATTTGAGTTAAACTTAATAACTCTAATTTGTGTATTTTTATTTATCGGCGCAATGGGAAAATCTGCACAATTTTTACTTCATACATGGCTTCCAGACGCTATGGAGGGACCCACACCAGTTTCAGCACTTATTCATGCGGCTACGATGGTTACTGCGGGTGTTTTTCTAGTTGTACGATGTTCACCAATTTTTGAATATTCTCAAGCTGCATTAAATTTAGTTGCCATAGTTGGTATGATTACAGCTCTATTTGCTGCATCCGTGGCACTTGTTCAAAACGATATAAAAAAAATAGTTGCATATTCAACTTGTAGTCAATTGGGATATATGTTTTTTGCTGCGGGAGTTGGGGCTTATCATGTTGCAATGTTTCATTTGTTCACTCATGCTTTTTTTAAAGCACTACTCTTTTTAGGAGCTGGTTCTGTAATTCATGCTTTTAAAGATGAGCAAGATATTAGAAAAATGGGGGGCGTAAGAAAAAAATTACCTTTTACTTATATATTTATGTTAATAGGAACTTTGGCATTAACAGGTTTTCCTTTCCTTTCAGGATTTTATTCAAAAGACGCAATTATTGAATTTGCCTACCTAAAAAATTCCTCTTTAGGAAATTATGCAGCAAGCGTTGGTATATTGACTGCTTTTTTAACTTCCGTTTATTCTTGGAGATTATTTTTTAAAACATTCCATGGGCCTTATAACAACGAAAAGATATCAATAAACGATACTCATGAGTCACCTTTTGTGATGTTAGTTCCTCTAATATTTTTAAGCATTGGTGCAGTTTTTTCAGGTTATTTTTTTAAAGAAACTTTCATTGGGCATCATAGCAATGATTTTTGGCAAACGTCAGTGTTTTTTCTTAACGAGATAAAACATGATGTAATACCTCTTTGGTTTTTGTTGACCACTCCTCTAATAGTCTTAATATCTATACCAATCTCATTTTATTTATATATTGCTAACCCAAAAGTTCTGAAAGACTTCAAAAATACCAACATGCCACTGTATGACTTTTTATTAAATAAATGGTATATAGATGAACTTTATATAAAGATATTCGTAAACCCAACAAAAAAAATTGGTTCATTTTTTTGGAAAAAAGGTGATATCGGTGTAATTGATAAATTTGGCCCTGACGGTATCTCAAAACTAGTAAAAATTCTTTCTAATAAAACCGGCCGTTTACAAACAGGATTTATCTATGATTATGCATTTGTAATGTTATTAGGATTATCAATTTTATTAACATATTTGATTTTAAAGTAGAATGAACTTTCCGATATTATCAACTTTAATATTTTTACCTTTATTAAGCTCTCTCTTCATTTTTTTGTCGAAAGATAAAACAAGCAACAATAGTTCAATATATATATCTTTATTTAGTAGTTTTGCTACATTTTTGCTTTCGTTATTCCTTTGGTATTCTTTAGATATAACTACCTCAGAATTTCAGTTTGTAGAGGAAAATTATTGGATAAATAATTTTATAAAATTTAAATTAGGAATAGATGGAATATCTATACTATTTATAGTTTTAACCACTTTTATAACACCTATTTGTATTATTTCTTGCATTAATAGCGTTAAGGTAAGAGTTAAGGAGTTCTTGATAGCAATTTTAATTCTAGAAACCTTTATGATCGGTGTTTTTTGCTCATTAGACTTAGTTATTTTCTATTTATTTTTTGAAGCAGGTTTGATTCCAATGTTTTTAATCATTGGCGTGTGGGGTGGCCCTAAAAGAGTTTATTCTGCATTTAAATTTTTTCTGTTTACATTACTTGGATCAGTTTTAATGCTTGTAGCAATTATAGCTATTTATTGGCTTACTGGAACAACTGATATAACTCAAATTTATGAAATAAAAATTCCAAAAGAGTATCAAAATATTTTATGGCTTGCTTTCCTAAGTTCTTTTGCCGTTAAAATGCCTATGTGGCCAGTACACACTTGGCTTCCTGACGCTCATGTGGAAGCACCGACAGCTGGTTCAGTTATACTTGCTGCTATTTTATTAAAAATGGCTGGTTATGGATTTTTGAGATTTTCAATACCAATGTTTCCTATTGCATCAGAATTTTTTACACCATTAATTTACACTTTGAGCATCATAGCAATTATTTATACTTCTCTTGTAGCTTTGATGCAGGATGACATGAAGAAACTAATCGCCTATTCATCTGTTGCACATATGGGATACGTAACGTTAGGAATTTTTACTTTAACTAAACAAGGTATAGAGGGCAGTATTTATCAAATGATAAGTCATGGCTTAATTTCAGCTGCGCTATTTTTGTGTGTTGGAGTTGTTTATGACAGATTGCATTCAAGAATGATAAGCACTTACGGTGGATTAGTTAATTATTTGCCTAAGTATTCATTTTTATTTTTAGTTTTTGCATTAGCTGCTCTTGGTTTACCTGGAACATCTGGATTTCTTGGTGAATTCCTAGTTTTAGCTGGAACCTTTCAAAAAAGTTACTTTGTTGCAATGTTAGCTACCTTTGGAGTAGTTTTAGGAGCAGCATATATGTTGTGGTTGACCAAAAGAGTAATATTTGGAACAGTCAATAACTCTGAGATAAAAAGTTTAAATGATATAAATAAATCAGAAATTATTATGTTAGTTACTTTAGCTTTTTTTGTAATTTTTTTTGGTTTTTATCCAGCACCATTAATGGATACATTTAGTGTTTCAGTAAACAGTTTGATAGATGATTATCAAATAGCACTTAATTCACAATAAAAATGATAGATAATTTAAATATAATGTTACCTGAGTTTTTTTTATCCCTTTCGATCTTTACAATACTAATGATTGGCGTATTTATTAAGAATAGTTTTAATATTGTATTTAATCTTTCATCTTTAATTATAATTTTTACAGTTGCAATAATATTAAATAATTCTAACAATGAGGTAAAAATATTTCTAGATAGTTTCACTAGAGATCCATTTTCAAATTACTTCAAAATTTTAATTCTTATCTCTTCACTTTTTGTTTTAAATTCTTCCAAAAATTTTATTGTTGAAAACAAATTAGATAAATTTGAATACCCAATAATTATTTTATTATCAATTTTAGGAATGTTTTTTATGGTAAGTGCAAATGACTTAATACTTTTTTATTTAGGACTTGAGCTACAGTCGCTATCACTATACATATTAGCTTCAATTGATAGAGATAACTTAAGATCAACAGAGTCGGGAATAAAATACTTTGTGTTAAGTGCATTATCTTCAGGTCTTTTATTGTACGGATGTTCTCTTTTATATGGATTTACTGGATCTACCAACTTTGACGTAATTGCTAATCAATTGATTAAAGACAATACTGGCGCAGTATTTGCAATGGTATTTATTCTAGTAGGTCTCGCATTCAAAGTTTCAGCAGTCCCTTTTCATATGTGGACACCTGATGTTTATGAGGGAGCTCCAACCTCAATAACTAGCTATTTTGCTGTAGTACCAAAAGTTGCAGGATTAGCTTTATTGATAAAATTCATGTTCATACCTTTTTCAAATATTTTACTTGAGTGGCAAACAATTATTATTTTTATCTCAATTGCTTCAATGATTTTAGGAGCTGTTTCCGCAATGGTACAAAAAAATTTTAAAAGACTTTTGGCATATAGCTCAATTGGACACATTGGATATGCTTTGGCAGGTGTAGCTACTGGAGCTACTTCTGGTTATCAAAGTTCAATAATTTATATATCAATTTACGTAATCATGAACATTGGAGCTTTCTCATGTCTTTACTTGTTAAAAAAAGATGGTGAGTATAAAGAAAATATTTCCGATTTGTCTGGTATTTCAAAAAAACACCCTATTTTAGCAATTTCATTATTAATAATTTTATTTTCCTTGGCCGGTGTACCGCCGTTAGGAGGCTTCTTCGCTAAGTTTTATGTTTTTTTGGCTGTAGTAGAAAATGAAATGTACGCATTAGCGATAATAGGTTTGCTAACAACAGTTATGTCAGCATTTTATTATTTGAAGATTATTAAAACTATTTATTTTGATGATAATGTAATTACTTTCGAAACTAGAAAGAATACAATAGCTCAATTTTCAATTTTTACTAGTTGTACTATCTTAATAACGTTTTTTTTATATCCATCAGTGCTAAATAATTTAGTATCATCCTTATTCATAAATTAATGAAAATAAGAGTTAAAAAATTTAAAACAGTCAAAAGTACAAATGATATTGCAATAAGATTAATTAAGAACAACGATCATCGTCCCACTCTCATTTTTGCAGAAAAACAAACAAGTGGAAGAGGAAGAGTAGGAAAAAAATGGATTTCTTATAAAGGTAATTTGTTCATCACAATATTCTTTAAATTAAATCACAACAAAATTAATTTTCAACAATTTGCAATACTTAATGCATTTCTCATAAAAAATTTATTTTCTAAGAAATTTTCAGAAAAAATTAAAATTAAATGGCCTAATGATTTGTTATTTAATAAGAGAAAATTTTGCGGCATACTACAAGAGACTATAAGTTTTGATCAATTTAATTTTTTAATTGTTGGAATAGGATTAAATACCAACATATCACCCCAAAACAAAAGCTTTAAATCAACCTGTTTAAAAAATATAATAAGTAAAAAAATAAGTAATAAAATAATTTTAAAACAAATATTATTAACTTATGAAAAATTTCTAAAAGAGACGCATCATTTGACTTTTTCAGAGCTTAAAAGGAAATATAAATAATTAAAATGTATTATATTGTTGGAGACATAGGAAATACATCCACAAGAATTTGCTTACTAAATAAAAAATTTACAATAACAAAATCAATAATATGTGACACAAAAAAATTTTTTAATAAAAGCTATACAAGAAAGATTTTTAAAAAACTTTTAAAAAACAAAGTCAGAAAAGAAATTTTATTTTCAAGTGTCGTACCTTCAGTATTAAAAAAGATCAAAAAAAATATAAAGGAATTTAAATTAAAGATTATTGAAATTAAAAAACTTAACTTGAAAAAATTGATTAAAATCAATATCAAAAATATAAGTCAACTTGGGTCTGATAGAATTGTAAATTCTATTGAAGGTAAAAAATTTGAAAATTGTCTTATAATTGATTTTGGCACTGCTACAACTTTTGATATTGTAAAGAATAGTATTTATGAAGGAGGTGTTATTGCGCCAGGGGTAAAATTGTCTATGAAAAATTTAAGTCAATCAACCGCTTTACTTCCTATGTTTAATTTGAAAAATAAACAAAAAAGTTACGGCAAAAATACAAAAGATGCTCTTAATGCAGGATTTATATGGGGCTATGAGGGACTAATTAATAACATTATTAATAAAATTACTTTAAATTGGAAAATGAATTATAAAATTATATTAACTGGTGGATACGCAAAGTTTTTTAAAAAAATTATAAAAAAAAATACTTTAGTTGATCAAAATATTACTATTAAAGGTGTTTCAAGAGTTTATAAAGAATTGTTATGAACAAAGAAGAATTAATTTTTTGTCCATTAGGTGGATCCGGGGAAATTGGTGGAAACATGAATTTGTATGCCTATGGCAAAGAAGATAGTCAAAAATGGATTATAGTAGATATGGGCGTTTCTTTTGCAGATGACTCAGTTCCTGGAATAGATCTAATTATGCCTGATGCTGGTTTTATTATTGATAAAAAAGATGCCTTACTTGGTATAGTTTTAACACACGCTCATGAGGATCACATTGGAGCTGTCGCCCATATATGGCCTCACTTAAAATGCAAAATTTACGCAACACCTTTCACAGCAGCTTTAATTTTAGAAAAATTTAAAGAAAAAAAAATTGAAATATCTTCGTTTTTAGAGGTGGTTCCCTTAAACAGTAAAATAAAGCTCGGCCATTTTGAAATAGATTTTATAACATTAACTCATTCCATACTAGAGCCAAATGGTTTAAGCATAAAAACCCCCTTGGGTACAGTTTTACATACTGGTGATTGGAAAATTGATCCTAACCCATTAATCGGAAGTCAAATCGATGAGCAGAAATTAAAATCTATTGGAGAAAGTGGTGTTTCTGCTATGATTTGCGACTCTACAAATATTTTTAGTCCTGGAAGAGCTGGTTCAGAATCGGAAGTTAGAGATAGTTTATTAAGAATAATGGAAATAAAAACTAATAGGATTCTTGTAACTTCTTTTGCCTCGAATGTAGCAAGGATGGAGTCTATTTTTTATTGTGCGAAAAAAACAGGTAGAAATATTTGTTTAGTAGGAAGATCTATGCAAAGAATTTATAAAGCCGCAAAAAAATGCGGATATTTGCAAGGACTTATTGAACCACTAGACCCGAGAGATGCAAAAAAAGTTCCAAAAAATAAAATTATTTATTTGGCTACTGGTAGTCAAGGAGAACCCATGGGCGCGATGAACAGGATTATTAATGGTGTTCATCCAGATGTAAATTTAGAAAGCGGGGATTGTGTCATTTTTTCTTCCAAAATAATACCAGGTAATGAAAAAAAATTATATTATTTACAAAATTTAATTGTAAAAAATAAAATGGAAATGATTAGTGAGGAAAATGCATTTGTTCATGTATCTGGCCACCCTAATCGAGATGACCTTAAGGATATGTATAATTGGATAAAACCTCAGTGTGTAATACCAGTGCATGGCGAACATCGACACATGGCTGAGCACGTTTCATTTGCCAAAGAAATGCAAATACCAAAGACTTTGCTAATAGAAAACGGAGACATAATTAAGCTTTTACCAGGAAATAAGCCAGAGATTATAGATAAAGCACCATCTGGTAAAATATATCTTGACGGAGATATTAATGTTGAAACAGACTCGAAATCAATTAAAGATAGAAAAAATTTGTCTTTGAATGGTTACCTTGAAATTACTTTAATTGTATCAAACAATGGCACTGTAAAAAAACCAGTTATATCATACAAAGGTATTCCTGAAAAAAATGAGGATGACACTTTTATTTTTGATATGGAAGATGAAATAATGAATATTTGTAGAACTTTTTCAATGGATAATAAGAAACAACAACAAAATTTAATAGAAACATTAAAGCAAAACTGTAGAAGAATCGTAAGAGAAAAAACTGGAAAAAAACCGTTTACCAATATTAATATTGCTAGAATTTAATGGGAATTACAGGATCAATAATCGTTTATGTAATGATATGGTGGGTTATATTTTTTTCTGTTTTACCTGTTGGGATTCAATCAAAAAAAGAAATTTTCAGAGAAAAATTAGAGGGATTTGATCCAGGAGCGCCCAAAAATCCCAAAATAGCCAAAAAATTTTTAATAACAACTATTATAACTACTATAATTTTTATAGTCATATATTATCTTGTTAAAATCGATTTAATAAATTTAAGAGAATTTTTAAAATAATGTATCTTTCTAAATTATTTGTTCCTATAACAAAAGATATTCCAGCTGAGGCCAAAATAAAGTCACACCAACTCATGCTACAAACAGGAATGATCAAACAATCTTCTGCAGGCATATATTCTTGGTTACCACTAGGTTTTAAAGTGATGAAAAAAATTGAAAATATT
The DNA here is from genome assembly GCA_902590755.1 of uncultured Pelagibacteraceae bacterium. Classification (GTDB taxonomy): domain Bacteria; phylum Pseudomonadota; class Alphaproteobacteria; order Pelagibacterales; family Pelagibacteraceae; genus Pelagilacustribacter. Next base: position 14,651 of record CACIYA010000014.1, read on the forward strand.
GTAAGAGAAGAACAAAATTTCATTGGCGCTCAAGAAATGTTGATGCCAACGATCCAATCAGCAGAAATTTGGAAAGAGAGTGGTAGATATGAGGATTATGGAGAAGAAATGTTAAGAATAAAAGATCGCCAAGGAAGAGAGATGTTATATGGACCTACCAATGAAGAGTTAATTACTGATGTATTTAGATCAAGTGTTAAATCTTACAAGTCATTACCTCAAATTCTTTATCATATTCAATGGAAATTTAGAGATGAGATAAGACCAAGATTTGGTGTTATGCGATGTAAAGAATTTTTTATGAAAGACGCATACTCATTTGACTTAACAGATGAGGATGCAAAAAAATCTTATAATAAAATGTTTTATTCTTATTTAAAAACATTTAACAGAATGGGGCTTAAAGCTATACCAATGGCTGCAGACACTGGACCTATCGGTGGAGACCTCTCTCATGAGTTCGTAATATTAGCTGAGACTGGCGAAAGCCAAATTTATGCCGATAAAAATATTTTTCAAATTGATTTAAACGAATATAAATTTGATGAAGCATCTCTTAAAAAAATGAGAAATGATTTTACAAATATATATGCCGTCACTGATGAAAAATTCAAAAAAGATAATTTTGACAAGTTTGTTAAAAAAGAAAATCAAATGATCACTAGGGGGATAGAAGTAGGCCATATTTTTTATTTTAGTGACAAATATTCAGAGCCTATGAATTGTTTAATAGATGATAAGAATGGAAAAAAAACGTCTGTAAAAATGGGATCATATGGAATTGGCGTATCAAGACTAGTTGGTGCAACTATTGAAGCTAACTATAACAATAATGTTATGAAATGGCCAAAATCCATCTCACCTTTTGATGTCGTAATTCTACCGAGTATTAATAAAAATAATACAGAAAACATAGATAAAGCAGAGAAAATTTACAAAGAATTAAAAAAACAAAATATTGACGTATTGTTAGATGATGTTGATGAGAATATGTCTAATAAATTTAAAAAACATGACTTAATTGGCATTCCTTTTCAAATAATTATTGGATCAAAATCTAAAGGTGATGAATTAGAATTTAAAGAGTTAAATTCAAAAAGTGAAATATTAAGTCTAGATAAGATTAAATCAAAATTAATAACTTAATACTTTGTTTACAAAAGCTGAGAGAATAATATCGTTAAGAAACTTAAGACCTAAAAAAAAAGAAGGTTTTTTAAAAATAATTTCTATTTTTTCATTCTTAGGCATCATGCTCGGTGTTACAATTTTAATTATCGTAATGTCTGTAATGAATGGTTTCAAAACAGATTTGACTAAAAAAATTTTAGGATTAAATCCCCATGTGGTAATTCAACCTAACAGTTTTCAAATTAGTGAAGATTTCATTACAAAATTAACTCAAGAATTTGAGACAATAAGTTTAAGCAAATCTTATTTTGGCGAGGGTATAATTTTAAGTAAAAATAATGCCAAAGGGGTAATATTAAAAGGGGTGGATAAAAGCGAAAAAAAAATTATTAAATTTTTTAAAAATTATATTTCATCAGGAAACTTTAAAAATTTCGATACAAACAAAGTCTTAATAGGCTCTGAAATGGCTTTTAATTTAAATCTTAAAGTAGGGGATACTTTAAATTTAATGTCATCTGCATTTGTATCAACTCCATTAGGTAGTTTACCAAAGCAAGAAAATTTTAAAGTGGTAGGAATATTTAATACAGGCTTTTTGGAGTTTGATCAGAACGTTGTTTTTCTAACTGTAGCAGACGCTCTATCAATATTTAATAAGGGTGAAGAAGATATAAATATAGAAATATATTTAAAAGACCCTTTGGACGCAAATAAATATAAGAATAAAATTCAAAAAATTAATCAGAATTATTTTATATATACTTGGTCAGATCTAAATAAATCTCTTTTTAGTGCTTTAAAGGTAGAGAGAAACGTAATGTTTATAATTTTATCACTTATAATAATTGTAGCTGCATTTAATATAATTTCTGGACTGACTATTCTTATAAAAAATAAGACTAAAGAAATTGCAATTTTAAAAACTTTAGGTTTAAGCAACCGATCAATTAAAAAAACGTTTTTTTTAACTGGATTAACAATTGGATCTTTGGCAACTATTAGTGGGATTTTTTTTGGAATTATTTTTTCATTAAATATCGAAAAGTTAAGAGTATTTTTATCTAATATCTTTAATTTAGAAATATTTCCTTCTGATATTTATTTTTTAGAAAAACTACCTAGTGAAATTAATATTGACTCAATTGCATTGATTTTCGTTATTTCAATACTCATCTCAGCCATAGCCTCTTACTTACCCGCAATGAAAATTTCTAAAATGAGCACATTTAGAGCTTTAAGATATGAATAAGATAATATTAGAAACAAATAATTTAAAAAAAAGCTTCAATCATACTAATGGAGCTATTACCCTTTTTGAAAATCTGAATATTAAAATTAAAGAAGGTGAATTAGTTGCTTTAGTTGGTCCCTCAGGAACTGGAAAGTCATCTCTACTTCATTTATTGGCGCTTCTTGATGAACCCTCAAAAGGTAAAATATTTGTAAACACTCAAGATACAAATAGTCTTTCTAGCGAAGAAAAAGATAAGATAAGAAGAAAAAATATTTCAATGATTTTTCAAGATAATAATTTATTAACTGATTTTAACGCAATAGAAAATGTTATGATGCCCTTAATAATTAAAGGAGAGAATAGTAGTGTTATTTTATCAAAAGCAAAAAAAATATTAAGTGATTTAAAAATTTTAGATAGGACTAATCATTTTCCAAATCAATTGTCTGGCGGAGAACAACAGAGAGTTGCTATTGCAAGAGCTCTAATTTCAGAAACTAAGATAATTTTAGCTGATGAGCCAACAGGAAACCTAGATTATAAAACTTCAAGAAATATATTTTCACTTTTTTTAAAATTAAAAAAACTTAAAAAAACAATAATCTTTGCAACTCACAATAGAGAACTTGCTAACAGGGCAGATTATAAGTTGTTTATTTCTGATGGTAAGATAAAACGACTAAATGTTCGCCAGTGACAAAACCTTTAACAATATAAAAGTTCATACTCAGTATTCAATTTGCGAAGGGGCGGTTAAAATAGATGAACTAGCCGAACACTGTAAAACTAATAAGATCAAATCTATCGGTCTAGCAGATAGTTTTAACTTATGCGGTGCATTAGAATTTTCTGAAAAAATATCAAAAGTTGGCACTCACCCAATTATAGGGTCACAAATAAATCTTAAGGTTGGCGGAACTATAGGAAAAGTTACTCTCTATGCAAAAACTAATCAGGGTTTTAAAAATTTAACAAAATTATCTTCCATAAGTTATTTAAAAAGTAACCAAACTGAGGAACCAGCGTGCGAAATAAATGATCTAGTCTCAAATAATCATGATTTAATTTTGCTGACAGGAAATCAAAGAGATTTTTTTGGAAAATTGTTTTATGAAAATAAGATCAAGATATTTAATGAGATTATCAACGTACTTAAGAAAAATTTTGATAATAGAATCTATTTTGAAGTTCAAAGACACAATGAAATTGATGAAAAAAATTACGAAAATTTTATTCTAAATAATTCAAAATCTCTTAAAATACCTCTTATAGCGACGCAGGAAGTTTTTTATATTAATGAGGATATGTACGAGGCTCATGATGCTTTAAAATGTATAGGAGAAAAAAATTTTATCGATGATAAAAATAGAATTAAATATAGCAATCAACATTTCTTAAAAAAAAACGAAGATTTATTGGAATTATACTCAGATATTCCTGAGGCTTTAGAAAATAATTACAACTTTCACTTGAGATTTAATTTTAAACCAAATAAGTCAAAACCTATATTACCATCAGTTTTAAGTAAGAATAATACCAGCGCGGAAGATGAAATATCCCTTCAGGCTAGAGATGGATTGATAAATAGAATTAATAATTTTATTTCAAAAAAAAATAACTCTCGTTCAACCGAAGAAATTAGGAAAATTTATGAAGATAGATTAAACCATGAACTTAATATTATAAATTCAATGGACTATGCAAGTTATTTTTTAATTGTTTCAGATTATATCAAATGGGCTAAAAAAAATTCTATTCCAGTAGGACCTGGTCGTGGATCAGGAGCAGGTTCATTAGTAGCGTATTGTCTAGATATTACTGATTTAGATCCAATAGAATATGATTTAATTTTTGAGAGATTTTTGAATCCAGATAGAATTTCTATGCCTGATTTTGATATTGATTTTTGCGAGGAGAAAAGGGACAAAGTATTTGAATATTTAAAAACAAAGTATAAAGATGGTGTAGCCCACATAATTACTTTCGGCAAACTCAAAGCAAGAATGGTTTTAAGAGACGTTGGTAGAGTTTTAGGTTTACCTTATGGATATGTAGATAAAATTTGTAAAATGGTTCCTTTTGATCCATCTAGGCCCCTTACACTTCAAGAGTCTGTAGATAGAGAACCGAGATTTAAGGAGGAAATTAAAAACAATCCAAAAGTGAAGAAACTTTTGGAATTATCTTTAAAACTGGAAGGTCTCAATAGAAATATGGCAACACATGCTGCTGGAGTAGTTATAGCTGGAGACAAACTCGCTGAACAATTTCCACTTTATGTGGACCATAGTTCAAACCTTATTCTTCCTTCTACACAATACGATATGTATTCCTCAGAAAATGCGGGGTTAGTAAAATTTGATTTATTAGGATTAAAAACTTTAACTGTTATCGATCAAACATTGAAAAGATTAGAGTCCAAAAAAATTAATTTAGACTTGAGTAAAATTGACCTTAATGATGAAAAAGTTTTTTCTCAATTATCTACAGGTGAAACGACAGGATTGTTTCAATTGGAAAGTGCTGGAATGAGAGAAGCTATCAAACAAATGAAACCTAATAGATTTGATGACATTATAGCATTAGTTGCTCTATATCGCCCAGGACCAATGAGCAACATACCAATTTACAATGATTGTAAAAATGGAATAAAACAGCCTGATTATATTCATCCAACTTTGAAAGAAATTTTAAATCCTACTTATGGAATTATTATTTATCAGGAACAAGTAATGCAAATAGCTCAAACATTAGCAGGATTTACGGCAGGTGAAGCAGATATTTTAAGACGTGCCATGGGTAAGAAAAAAAAGGCTGAACTTGATAAACAAAAAGAAAGATTTATTAATGGGGCAATAAAAAAAGGTATTAAGAAAGATGTTGCCAATTTCGTTTTTACTAAAATCGAACCTTTTGCTCAATATGGTTTTAATAAAAGTCATGCCGCAGCATATGCTTTAATTGCTTATCAAACCGCATATTTAAAAACTTATCATAAGGAAGATTTTATTGCGGCCACTATGTCCACAGAATTAACAAATACTTCTAAGTTGAGAGAATTTGTTGAGGAATTAAAAAGATTAAAAGTTGAAATAATACCCCCAAACATTAATAAGTGTTTTGCTGAATTCAAAGCAATTAATGGAAAAATATATTATGGTCTAGGTGCAATTAAAAACGTTGGGTTCGAGGCAATATCAAATATTATTAATGAGAGAGAAAAAAATGGGGAGTTCAAGTCATTTTTAGATTTCATTGG
>CACIYA010000015.1 GCA_902590755.1 uncultured Pelagibacteraceae bacterium
TAAAGTCATATAAAGACTGTTGGAGCCCAAAACTAAAACTGTAAATTTGTGCATATACTAATTAAAAATAAATCACTCACCTATAATGATTATAAAGTAAAATGTTCATTAGGTAAAAGAGGAATTGGAGTAAAAAAAAGAGAAGGTGACTTAATTACACCTAGAGGTACCTTTAAAATTACAAAATTGCTGTACAGAAAAGAAAGAGTGAGGAATTTAAAAACTAACTTAAAAAAAAATATTATTTATAAAAGAATGGGATGGTGTGATGATGCGAGGTCTAAAGATTATAATAAATTAATTAAGCTCCCTTTTAAGTATAGTTTTGAAAGACTTTATAGAAAAGACAACATATACGATATTATACTGGTACTGGACTTTAATATGAATCCTATTAAGAAATATAAAGGAAGTGCAATCTTTATACACGTTGCTAAGAATAACTATAAAAAAACAAAAGGATGCATAGCTATCAAAAAAAAAGATTTAATACTTCTTCTAAGAAAAATTAATAAAAGAACAAAAGTGAAAGTTATTTAAGTCCTTTGACCAAAAATTTGGCTACCGATTCTAACAAATGTTGAATTAAATTTTACTGCTTCCAAATAATCTGACGACATGCCCATGCTTAATTCTTTTAAAGCTAAGTTTTTATTTAAGTTATCAAGTAACTGAAAATATTTTTTTGAATTATCATTATTAGGTGGAAGTATCATTAATCCTAAAACTTCTAGGTTTTTTTCTCTAGTACAATAATTGAAGAATCCATCTAATTCATTAACTGAGATTCCAGATTTTTGAGTCTCATTAGCTAGATTAACTTGAATGAAATATTTTAAAAACTTATTAATATTTTTTTGTGTATTTGATAAGATATCTGCAAGCTTTTGGTTATCAAGTGAATGTATATAATCAAATAATTCGATGGCATTTTTTGCTTTATTTGATTGAAGCTTTCCGATCATATGTAAATTTAAATTTTGATTTTTCTTTTTATACTCTTGCCATTTTGATTTTGCTTCTTGTACTTTATTCTCACCAAAATGAGTATGTCCGTAATGTATTAATGGTTTAATTTGTTCCAATGAAAAAGTTTTACTAACAGCCACAATATTTACTTGTTTGGTGGGTTTTAAACTTTCTATATTAGATTTTATTTTTTTAAAACTTTCAACTATGTTGCTCATATGTATACATTTAAAAAAGAATATTATTTTTTAATTCAAAGTATCAAAGATATCGATTTAAGTATCATTAAAAAATACAAAAAAATAACAATTATTTATAGAAATTTTGGTGTTAAAGACAAAAAATCTGAACTGATTAAATTTAGAATGAAATGTAAATTAAAACTAATAAAGTTTTTTGTCGCTAATAACATTTATTTGGCTACTTTACTGAAGGCAGATGGCATTTATGTCTCAGCACACAACAAAAGTTTAAAATTTCTTAATTATAAAAAAAGTAATTTTGAAATAATAGGGTCAGCTCATAATTTTAAAGAAATTGAATTAAAAAAAAGACAAGGTTGCAAAAGAATACTACTTTCAAGATTATTTTTAGTTGATTATAAAAATAAAGAAAAAACTTTAGGTGTAATTAAATTTAATCGTTATTCTTTATATATTCCAAATATATTGGTTCCTTTAGGGGGAATTAAAATCTCAAATCTTAAAAAAATGAAGTGTGTTAATAGTGAAGGGTTAGCCCTTTTGTCTGAAATAAAAAAAAAGCCGGCTAAAATAATTAACCGGCTTTTTTAAACTTTAAAAATTACTTAAATTAGAAAGCAATTGCTAAAGATACGATTGTTTGACCTTCTTCTCGGCCAGCTGTGTAATCTGAATTGTCTACTTCAGCTTGTGCAACTCCAATTGTAGCTCCACCTGCTGTGTAAGCGATTTGGAAAGTTTTTTGTTCCATTTCCACTTCAGTTACTGTACCAGTAGTAGATCCAGCTGCAACACCAACTCTAGTGTTTCTTTCAGACTCGTCTACGTTATAAGAGATCGATAGAGCATCATTTACATCGAATTGAATTCCGTAGAATCTGTTTTCGTAGTATTTAATCTCACCTGATCCAATAGCTGGTTGGTATCCACCTTCAACATATCCAACAGATACATTACCTATTGTATATTTTGCACCTAAGTTAGCAGAAACACCTTCTTCTGTTCCGTTTGGACCACTTGTTCCTGTTTCGTTAGATGTGTTAGCAGCGTCACCTTGAAGAGTTAAACCATCAATTGGTGACATAGAAAAGTTAACTTGCGTTAAATTTCTACCTGTTTCGTGTGTACCCGTACCACCTGCATCTTTAGCTGATGTCATAGCAGTATCATTCATATCTGGCACATAACCTATTCCGACTTTTAAACCGAATGGTAACATGTCTGCTGGTGTGTGGTATTGTACGTTAGCGTAACCGTCAACGTTATAACCTGTTTGGAAAGCACCTGCCGTACCGCTCGCTGGCGAGTGGTAGTCAAATCCTGATCCCAAAGCACCTACACCGTGCAGAGATTTTCTCATTCCACCTTCTGAAATGTAGAAACCTACTGTACCCATGTCTGTACCGATTTCTAATCTAGTATCATCGTTAGCAGTTGATGCACCATCTAATTGTACTTGGTATTTCCAAGTATAACCATTGTCCAACTCACCACTAGCTGTGAAATCTAGTTCGTTAGAGATACCTAATGTTTTTCCAGAACCCTGCGTATCACCTCCGATAGAGTATGTAGCAGTAGCACCACCAGTTACTGTCATTTCACCTGCGTAAGATGGAGCCATAACTAATGCTGAAAATAAGATACCTACTAATAGTTTAGATATTTTTCTCATTTTATTATCCTTTGTTATTTATTAATTTGTAATTACAAATTGATGGTAAAGTAGTAGATTTAGAGCCAAATTCATCCAAAATTCGTCATTTTTAAGCATCTTTAGGGAGAGTGTTGTAATTATACAACATTTTAAGCCCTTTTATCAGCATTAATTTATTAATACTCTACATAAAGTGATAAATTGAATTCCTTGAATAAGATAAGTAATTTCTTAAATATCCTAAATAAATGTCGAAATTTTTTAATTTTATAATTAGTATTTTTTTAACAACTCTATTTATTGCTACAACAGGGTGTAACACAAAACAGTTAGATAGTGACAGACCTATTCAGGCTGAGGAAAAAAGAAGAAAAAATATTGATGAAGGAAGAGGAGTATCTTTAGGAGGAATAGTTGGTAAAGCAAGAGGAGGGACGAACTATGAGTTCAGTACATCAAATCCTATGTGGAGAGCTTCACTCGAAACTTTAGATTTTTTACCTTTAACAACAGTTGATTATTCTGGAGGAATCATAATAACAGATTGGTACTCTGACGGAAATAAAAAGGAGTCAATAAAAATAACATTAAGATTCTTATCTAATGAAATAAGAAGTGATAGTTTAAAAATTATTGTACATAAAAAAATATGTAATAATGATCTTAATTGTAGCACATCTTTAGTATCAAGCAGTGTGATTAAAGATGAATTACGTTCTACTATTTTAAGAAAAGCATCTTTATTTGAAAAAGCGGGTAAAAATAAAAAATAACCGTCATGGAAAGAATTAATTTTCAAGTAATTGAAAAAAAATGGCAAAAACACTTCTCTAATAAAAATCTCAGTAGGTCAAAAGGAGAAAAATTCTATTGCTTAGAGATGTTTCCATATCCATCCGGAAAAATACATATGGGACATGTAAGAAATTATACAATTGGGGATGTGATTGCTCGTTACAAATTCTTAAATGGATTTAATGTTCTTCATCCTATGGGTTGGGATGCGTTTGGTTTACCAGCTGAAAATGCATCTAAACAAAATAATTTACATCCCAAAGAGTGGACAAATAAAAACATAGAAGTAATGAAGTCCCAGTTAAAACTTCTGGGTCTTTCAATCGATTGGGATTTGGAAATATCGACATGTGATAAAGAATATTATAAACATCAACAAGAAATCTTCATTGATTTTTATAACCAAGGCCTTGTTTCGCGTAAGGAAACTTACGTTAATTGGGATCCAATAGAAAAGACAGTATTGGCAAACGAACAAGTTATCAATGGAAGAGGATGGAGATCAAATGCTGTTGTGCAGAGAAAAAAATTGTCTCAATGGTTTTTTAATATTACAAAATTTTCAAATGAGCTTCTAAATGATCTAGAAAACTTACCTGGATGGCCAGAAAAAGTTAAATTAATGCAAAAAAATTGGATAGGTAAGTCTTTAGGTTGTGAAATTAATTTTGAATTAGTTAACGACTCTAGAAAAGTAAATGTTTTCACAACTAGACCTGATACAATATTTGGCGCAAGTTTTCTTGCACTTTCAGTAGATCATCCTCTAAATTCAGGTTTTAAGGAGGATCCAACTTTTAAAAAGTTCAAGGAAGAGTGCAATAAAACTGGCACTACTGAAGAAGCATTAGCAAATGCTGAAAAGCTTGGATTTAATACAGGTTTATTTGCAAAACATCCTTTTCAAAATAAAAAAATACCAATTTACTTTGCTAACTTTGTTTTAATGGACTATGGAACTGGAGCAATTTTTGGCTGCCCTGCTCACGACCAAAGAGATTTCGATTTTGCTAAAAAATATAAACTACAAATAATTCAAGTGGTTTCGGGTGATAAAAAGAATGTTGATCTTAATGAAGCTTTTACGGGTAGTGGTATACTTATAAATTCTGAATTCTTAAATAATTTAGATGTTGAAAAAGCCAAAACGAAGATTATTTCTGAAATAGAAAAAAGAAAAATTGGAAAGAAAAAAACATTATTTCGTTTAAAAGATTGGGGTATTTCTAGACAAAGATATTGGGGTTGTCCTATTCCTATGATTTATCTAGAAGATGGGAGTGTAGTCCCAGTTGATAAAAGTGAGTTACCCGTAGAGTTACCCAATGATATTGACCTTAATTCTCAGGGCAATCCATTAGATGCGCATCCAAATTGGAAAAATACTAAGCAAAAATCAACTGGAAAAAAAGCTGTAAGGGAGACAGATACATTAGATACTTTTGTTGATTCATCATGGTATTTTTTTAGATTTTGTTCACCAAAACTTAACTCATCCCCATTTGACGAAAAAAAAGTTAATTATTGGATGCCCGTCGATCAATATATTGGTGGTATAGAGCACGCTATTTTACATTTACTTTACTCACGTTTCTTCACAAAAGGGATAAATAAATTTAATAAAAAAATTAATTTAAAGGAACCTTTTAAAAATCTTTTTACTCAAGGTATGGTTTGTCATGAAACTTATAAAGATAAAAATGGACAATGGCTATATCCTTATGAAATTGAAAAAATAAACCAAAATAATGCTATAAAAAAATCAGACAAAACTGAAGTGGTTGTTGGACCTGCTGAGTCAATGTCTAAATCAAAAAAAAATACAATTGATCCAGAAACGATGATCAATCAATTTGGTGCAGATGCAGTTAGATGGTTCATATTATCAGATAGCCCACCTGAAAAAGATGTTCAATGGTCAGATAGTGGTGTCTCTTCCGCAAATAAATTTTTACAAAAAATTTGGAATTTAAACCATAGTATCAGCAATAGAAAACAAAACAAAGTTGATAAAAATTTAGAGGAAAAATTTTCCGTTAAGGTAAATAATTTTGTTAACAAAGTTGATCGAACTATCAGTGAATTTCGTTTCAATGTTACTATTGCAAATTTTTATGAAATATACAGATTTTTAAGAGAAAATATGGATAAAGAAATAAGTAATAAAATTCTAAACGAAAGTGCAGTTAAAATAATGAAGTTAATGATTCCATTCACCCCACATTTAGCATTTGAGTGTCTAGAATTGCTTGGGTCTAAGACTTTTGATGATTGGCCACTAATTGAAAAAAGTGATGAAGGAGAAATCAAAATAGCCGTTCAGATAAATGGTAAAACAAGAGATGTTATCGAAGTTAAAAAAGATATGTCAGAAAACGAAATTAAAGAAATAGTCTTAACTCTCTCGAAAGCTCAAAAATACTTTAAAGATAATAAAATAATAAAAACTATTTTTGTGAAAAATAAAATTGTTAATTATATAATATCATAATGGTAAAAAAAAAAATAATAGCACTAATAATTTATTTATTTATTTTTTCAGGGTGTGGATTTAAAGTTGTAAATCTTTCTGAATTAAACAATTTTTATATTAACGAAATAGATACTGAGGGAGACAAAAGAGTTAGTTATGAAATAAGAAACAACTTAGTTTCAATGACAAAAGATCCAGATAAAAAATTAATCAATCTAAGGTTAAATGCAAATAAAACAAAAATAATAAAAGAAAAAAATATAAAAAATGAAATCACAAAATATGAGGTAAACCTTACCGTAAATGTTATTACTTATGATAAAAAATATAACATTATACATCAGTTTACAGAAACAAGTAAAGGTAGTTACGACGTATCAAGGCAGCATTCTCAAACTTTAAGTAATGAAAAAAAACAAACAAAGATCATATCAAAAAGGATTTCAGAAAGAATTTTAAATAAATTAAGAAATATCTCAAATGATTTTTAAAAGTTTTATTATTGAACAAGACAAAAGTTTTTTAAAAAATAAAAAATTATTTCTTTTTTACGGAGAAAATCTTGGGATGAAAAATTATTTTAAAAACATAATTAAATCTGACAATAAAGAAAATGAAATTTTAAGATTTAATCAAGATGAAATTTTAAAGAAAAAAACTGTATTGAGTGAAGAATTAAATAACGTGTCGCTTTTTACTGAACAAAAAAAAGTTTTTTTTATCGAACAATTGAATGATGGATTCTTAGAAATTCTTAAGGAAATTGAACCGAAAATAGACGATCAAAAGATTTTTTTATTTGCAGATGCGCTAGAGAAAAAATCGAAATTGAGAAATTATTTTGAGAAATCAAAAAACTACGGAATAGTAGCATGTTACCCTGATAACGATATGACATTAAGAAAAATTATTACTGATGAGCTTCATGAATTTGAAGGCCTTTCTTATAATAATATTAATATGATTTTAGAGAACAGTAATCTAGATAGAGTAAAACTTTATAATGAGTTGAGTAAAATAAAAACTTACTTTCAAAATAAAAGAATTGATACTGAGAGTCTCGAGAAAATTTTAGATCTTAAAATCAATGATGATTTTGGAAAATTAAGAGATGAAGCTTTAAAAGGCAACAAAACCAAGACAAATAAACTACTAAGCGAGACTATTTTAGAGCCAGAAAAGAATATTTTATACCTAAATACAATTAATCATAGAATAAATAAACTCTTGGATATTCTCGAAGAATCCAACGGAACAAAAAATCTTAGCTTTGCTATTGAAAACTCAAAACCTCCGATTTTCTGGAAGGATAAACCAAATATTATCGAGCAGGCAAAAAAATGGAACAAATCTAAATTAAGGCAGGTCTATAAAAAAACATATGATTTAGAAATTCAAACTAAGTCTAGCTCTTTGATTGATAATAAGATTTTAATAAAAAAACTTGTTATTGATATATGTAATCTAGCTAATGTTTAGTAAGTAAATCTGATATTAATTGAAATTGATCAAGATCTTTATATTCAATAGTTATTTTTCCAGAATTATTTTTTTTATTTGTAATGTGAACTTTAAGACCGAGAATTTTTTCAAGTCTTTCTTGCGTTTTTAAAATATTTGTATCAATAATTTTTTCAATTTTTCCCCCTTTTTTGTTTCTTACTATATATTCTACCTTCCTTGCACTATAATTTTTAGAAACAATCTCCTCGGCAATTGAAGAGGCATTTGAAATACCTATTAAAGGTCTAGCTTGACCTGAAGTTAAAGTCCCTTCTTCTAACATGGCAACAACATCACTTGGGAGAGATAAAAGTCTTAAAGTATTGCTTATATGGCTTCTGCTTTTCGACATTAATTTTGATATGCTCTCATGATCATATTTAAATTCCTCGTTTAGTCGTTTATAACCTTTTGCTTCTTCAATTGGATTAAGATCATCTCTCTGAATATTCTCTACAATTGCAACTTCTAACGACTCGACGTCTGATAAATCTAAAATTGTAATTGGAATCTCGTGCAAGCCTGCTCTTTGAGCTGCTAGCCATCTTCTTTCACCAGCGACTATCTCGTATTTTCCAGAGCCAGATTTACTAGGTCTTACTGCTATTGGCTGAATAATCCCATTTTTTCTAATAGAATTAGCTAATTCTTCAAGCTTCTCCTCTTTAAAATTTTGTCTAGGTTGATATGGATTTCGAGTTAAATCGGCGATAGCAGCCGTATTATTTTGACTCGTTAGAGGAGATTTTTCCTTTGGAGTTGTTTCTCCAAATAATGCGGATAACCCTTTACCTAAACCTCTCTTTTTTCCAGAATTCATGCAGCGCTTTCAATCTGATTTTTTTTTAAAAATTCTTCAGCCAGTTTGAAATAAGATTTACTTCCACTACAATTTTTATCGTAAACAACGCAAGGTAATCCATGTGATGGCGCTTCAGATAAACGTACGTTTCTTTGAATAACAGTCTGATATACTTTTTCTTTAAAATAATTTCTAGCTTCTCTGTCAACCTCAGAAGAAAGTTTATTTCTTTTATCAAACATTGTTAACAAAATACCTCTGATTTTGAGACTAGGATTAAGATTTTCTTTTATGCGATCTATCGTTTTTACAAGTTGAGTAATACCCTCTAATGCAAAGAATTCTGTTTGAAGTGGCACTAACAATTCATCTGAAGCGACCAATGCCATTATGGTAAGTAAGCTTAGAGACGGAGGACAGTCTATAAAAATATTATCGTATTTTTTTAATAGACCACCTTTCTTTAAGTTCAATATTTCTTTCAACACAAATGCTCTGTTAGAGTCATTTGCAGTTTCTACTTCTAGACCAGAAAGATTTACATGAGAACCTATCAAATCTAGATTTTGAATATCAGTTTTCTGAATTATATTTTCAATATTAGTTTTTTTTATCAAAAGATTGTAAACATTTTTATCTTCATCATTATTGTTTTTACCTAGCCCGGTTGTTGCATTGCCTTGTGGATCCAAATCAATAACCAAATTATTTTGACCCATAATGGACAGTGAAGCGGCTAAGTTTATTACGGTAGTAGTTTTTCCCACGCCACCTTTCTGATTTATGATCGCTAGTGTCGTGGGTGATGACATTTAATTGTTAATCTCCATCAGAATTATTTTTGAATCTTTATTTGTCATGCTGCTTGCTAATTTATAAGGGTATTTTTTTTTTTTAAAAGAATTTTTTATTTCTTGCTGTGCATTTTGACCTTTTAGAATTATCAATTTATGAGGCTTTTTAGCGATTTCACGTGAAACTTGTATTATTTTGTCTAATTTTTTAAAAGCTCTGCAAATTATAATCTCAGAATCTATAACTTCATTTCTGACATCTCCTAAAACCTCTGCATTTAAACTCAATTCCTTAATTACACCCGTTAAGAACCTTCTTTTTACTGGTGATTTTTCATATAATTTCACGTGAAAAGCCTTATTTTTATTAAATATTTCTACTACAAGACCCGGAAATCCCGCTCCAGTGCCAAGATCAGCCAAGGAATTAAGATTAAAGTCAATAAACTTAACCAATTGAGCTGAATCAAGTATATGCCTATACCAAATTTGATTTTCTGTGCTTTTAGCAATTAAATTATAATCTTGATTTTCTTTTAAAACTAGACTCGTGAACTTTTTAAGCTTTTCAATTGAATGATCGCTAAAATTAAGACTTTTTTTGAGAATATTTATGACTTCAATCTGCTGCATCAAGCAGAGGCTTTATATTTAAGTTTTTTAATATGTGAAAGAAGAATAATTATAGCTGCTGGCGTAACGCCATCAATACGTATAGCTTGACCTAATGTTTTAGGCTTTACTTGTAGCAGCTTGCTCTTAATCTCATTAGAAAGACCGCTCAGTTTTTCATAATCTATACCCTCAGGTATGATAACGGTCTCGTCTTTCTTAAAAGACTCTATATCTCTATCTTGTCTGTCCAGGTAACCCATATAATGAGCATCTGTTACAACTTGATTTTCAATTGGCCTTGGAAAACTAGGAATATCGGGAAAGACCTGCCTTATTTTTGCCATATTTACTTTTCGCTGGCCCATAATCTCTAAGCAAGATCTTTTTACACCATCCATAGCGATTTTAATGTCATGTTTCTTAGCTTGATTAGGTGATAGATAATTATTTTTTAGAATTGAATTAAGAGCCAAAATATTTTTTTTCTTTTCATTAAATATTTTTTTTCTTTCAGACTGTACTAAATTTAAATTGATCCCAAAATCTGTTAGTCTTTGATCCGCATTATCAGCTCTTAAAGTTAGTCTGTATTCGGCTCTAGATGTAAACATTCTATAAGGTTCTGTAACTCCTTTAGTAATGAGGTCATCAATCATAACACCAATATAAGAAGTTGATCGATCTAAAATAAACTCTTCTTGATTTTGAATTTTTAAAGCCGCATTAATCCCTGCTATCAGACCTTGAGCTGCAGCTTCTTCATAACCTGTAGTTCCATTAATTTGTCCAGCGAGAAATAAAGAATTAATTTTTTTGGTTTCTAATGTTGCTTTTAACTCCCTTGGATCCACATAATCATACTCAATTGCGTATCCAGCTCTCTTCATCACAACATGCTCTAAACCCTTGATTTTACTCAATATTTTAAGCTGAATCTCCTCCGGTAGTGAGGTTGATATACCATTTGGGTAAATAGTATTGTCCTTTAGTCCCTCTGGTTCTAGGAATATTTGGTGTTTTTCTTTTTCCTTAAACTTAACAATTTTATCCTCTATAGATGGACAATATCTGGGCCCTACTCCTTTTATGTTTCCTGAATACATAGCGCTTCTTGAAATGTTTTCACTAATAATTTTATGAACGTCATTATTTGTGTAAGTCATCCCACATTTAATCTGTTTATTATTGATCTTGTTCGTTAAGAAAGAGAAATAATAATGATCATCATCAGCAGGCTGCATTTCTAAGTCATCATAATTAATTGTATCACCATCTAGTCTAGGAGGTGTTCCAGTTTTTAATCTTCCAATTTGCATTTTAAATTTTGCTAGTTGTTCACTCAAACCAGTAGATGGTTTTTCATCATACCGACCAGCTGGTATCTGTGTTTCACCTATATGTATTAAACCGTTCAAAAAAGTTCCCGTAGTAAGTATTAGTTCTTTAGTTCTTATTTCTTTGCCGCTCTGACAAACAAATCCTATAATTTTGTTGTGATCAAATAAGAATTTTACTACTGGATCAGCTACGACTTCTAAATTTTCATAATTTAATAAAATCTTTTGCATATGCTCTTTATAAAGAGCTCTGTCTGATTGAGCCCTTGGTCCTTGCACTGCTGGGCCACGACTTCTATTTAATAATCTAAATTGAATACCTGATTTATCAGCTACTACACCCATTACACCATCTAAAGCATCGATTTCTCTCACAAGATGCCCTTTTCCAAGACCTCCTATAGCGGGATTACACGACATTTCACCAATAGTCTCGATTTTATGGGTAAAAAGAGCAGTATTTACGCCCATTCTAGCGGAAGCAGCTGCTGCCTCACATCCGGCATGTCCTCCACCTATAACTACTACATCATAGCTTTGTTTTGTCATTCTGTGAATGTAAACCTCTAGATTAAGAATACAAGAAGTATTTTATTTACCGATACAGAAGTCTTTGAATATAGATCCAAGTATTTCTTCCACATCTACCTTACCAACGATGCTACCAAGATGTCGTGTGGCCATTCTTAGGTCTTCTGCTGCTAATTCGATGTCTTTGTTTTGATCCTTTTTAAGAAACTTATCAATTTCTTTTAAACAATCATTTAGCTTAACTCTGTGCCTTTCTCTAGTAATTAAAGCACTATTATTGGATGTAAATTTTTTGCTCAACTTAGCTTTAATTAAATCTATTAATTTGTCGATATTTTTATTATTTTTTACTGAAGCTAAAACTGTATCAACATTAAATTTATGATTTTGTTTATCTATAACATCAGATTTATTTAATAGAATTATAGTATCTTTGTTAATCATGCTCTGTACTTCTTTATTAATTTTTTTTGATGAATTATCGATTACTACTATATTTAAATCTGCTTCTTTTGATTTGCCTAATGCTAAAGAAATACCTTTTTTTTCAACTTCATTTTTAGCTTCTCTTATACCAGCAGTATCAGCCAGAATTACAGGGTATCCATCCAAGTTTAAATAGGTTTCTATAACATCTCTAGTCGTACCAGCCTCATCTGACACAATTGCTACTTCTCTTTTTGAAAGTAAATTTAGTAATGATGATTTCCCTGCGTTAACTTCTCCTGTAATTGAAACCCTAAAACCATCTCTAATTTTTTCTCCAACTTTATTATCTTCAATTATTTTTGTAATTTCCGAATGAATTTCTTTAATTGATTTGTGTGCATTTTTTAGTACTTTTTCTGGAAGATCTTCCTCAGCGAAATCAATTTTTGCTTCTATAAAAGCAAGAGATTTTATTATTTTTTCCCTCAGATCATTATAATAATTTGATGCATTTCCCTGAATTATTTTAACTGCTTGTTGTCTTTGTAGTTCCGTCTCGGAATGGATTAGATCTCCTATACTTTCTGCTTTTAACAAATCGATTTTATCATTTTGAAATGCAATTTTAGTGAACTCACCTGGCTCAGCTAATCTACAATTTTTTTGCTCGGAAAGTACTCTTAATAAAGCATTTATTACTGCGTTACTTCCATGGATTTGTAATTCTGCTAGATCTTCTCCAGTATAGCTGTTTGGCCCGGGAAACCACAATAATAGAGCCTCCGGATCTATTACATTACCATTGTTAGGGTTATAGAACTTACAAAAATTAACTTCGTTCGACTTTATATCTTTAGACTTAGTCAAATTTTGACAAATCTTGAGTGTTTCACTGCCTGATATTCTAACGATAGCTATTCCAGAGGGACCCCTACCCGAAGATAAAGCAAAAATGTTCATTGAATTATAATGATAAACCTCGATTAGAGATTATTTTACTGAATTTTTTTAATGTTTCGTTGTTCTTAATATTTTTTACAATAATTTCTTTGAAGGGATCCAAATATTTATTTTGTTTAAAGAAGCTATGAGTAGCATCTACACCTAAACTCATAATAGTATTTTCAGGTTTTCTACTATTATAAAAATCATTTAGGGCATAGCTATTTTTAATAGAAATACCTAAACCCACGTAATATTTTATAATCTCTTTTAATTTTTTTATATCCCTTAGAACTAGATTAAAACCCTGACCGGCCACTGGATGTATAGTGTGCAGACCTTCACCAAGAATTAATATATTTTTTTGATGATACTGTCGTCTTAAGCTTAGAGAAATAGGATACGACTGAATATTACTAATAGTAATATCATGTTTGTTCTTCAACAATTCTATTATTTTGTTTTTTACTAGCGTTGAAATTTTTTTTAAATTATTTTTGTAAAAATTTTTTTTTACACTCCAAACAAAAGAGAAATAATTTTTTGAAAAAGGGAGTATAGCTAACGGGCCTTCTTTTAAAAAGAATTGGCTTGTGTTAATTTTCTTAAAATTATGTTTTACATATCCTGTAATAGCTATTTCTTTATAATCTTTCTTGATAGATCTAATTTTTGTTATGTTATTGTAAATGTTAGATTGTCCTCCTATACAAAGGATAATCAAATCATAATTTTTTAATTCATCTAAGTTTTTTAAATCTTTTTTGATCAATTTAATTTTATTTTTTGAAATTTCTTTCAATAATACACTTTTAATTATATCATTTTCAAAAACATACATTAGATTGGAGTTTGCTTCGTTTAGATTTAAAAAATTTATAATTTCTTTAGAAGTTTCGTAAAAAAGGTCAATTTTTTGTGAAGGCCAGAACAACTTTTGTTCCAAACTTTTAATATTTTGATTGATGAACTTGTAATTTGTATCTGATATGGCAGTGGTCCTTTTATCAGCGTTTTTTATACCTTTTTTAGCTATTAGATTTACCTCTACACCCGATACTTTAGATAAAATTACAGCTGTCATTAAGCCTGAAAGACCGTCTCCAACAATGCATATTCTTTGTTTTATCATATTAAAATTTTTAACACTTTCATAAAAATGGTAAAAAGTATGTAATCGATTCGTAATGAATACAAACTTTTTAGATAGTGTAACAAATTTTTTGAAAAAGCGAACCTTTGAATTGCTAGGTTTAATCCTAGTTTTATCAAGTGTCGCACTCGCAATAGCTTTTACAACATATTCTCCTGAAGATCCTTCATTCATTTATGGGGATAGGAGTTTCGAGATCCAAAATTTTTTTGGGATTTATGGAAGTAGCGTTGCAGATTTTTTATTACAAAGTTTCGGTTTGGCCTCTTTTTTATTATTACTTAATTTTTTATTTTGGGGATTAGATTTAATAATAAAGAAAGAATTAAGAAGAATAGTTTTAAAACTATTTTTAGTTGTAGCATATTTAACAGTTGGAACAGTTTTTATCTATTTAACATTCGATAATTCTTTTTGGTTAATTGATAATGGCAATTCAGGTTTTGTTGGAAAAATAACATATAACTTTATTAATACTTGGGCTCCGTGGATTGATAATACATATTCAATTTATGGACTGCTTTTATTAACTATTATTTTTTTTTCATTTTCAGCCGATATAAATTACAAAAAAGTATTCTCAGTAATTATTTCACTTTTTAGAAGAAAGCCTGTAGAAAATATTGAACCAGATTTTAGTAAAATTAATATTGAAGACCAGCCACAGACATTTGAAAAGCCACAGCAATCTTTTTCATTTGATACTGACACAAGTTCTCAAACAGAGCAAGTCACTACAAAAAATAAATATAAATTACCAGATATAAATTATTTAGAAAAAAATTTATCTAAACTTAGTTCTGACGGAAATAGAAATCGTCCTGACGCTGAGTTTATGGAAAAAATATTATTAGACTTTGGTATAGACGGAAAAATTAAAACAATAAATAATGGTCCTGTAGTAAGCCTTTATGAATTTGAACCAGCACCTGGTGTAAAAGTATCAAAAATAATTAATTTATCTGAGGATTTAGCAAGAAATACTAGTTCAACTTCTACAAGAGTTTCCGTCATTCCTGGAAAAAATACTGTTGGAATTGAAATTCCTAACGAAGAAAGGGAGGGCGTATCACTACGAGAAATAATTTCTTATGATAAATTTCAAAAGAAAGATGTGAGACTTCCAATAGCACTAGGTAAAAGTATTTCGGGAATGCCAATTGTTGGTGATTTAACATCAATGCCTCATCTTTTAATTGCAGGTACCACTGGTTCAGGAAAGTCTGTTTGCATTAATACAATAATTGTTTCTCTACTTTACAAACTAAGTCCAGACCTTTGTAAATTTATTTTAATTGATCCAAAAATGTTAGAGCTATCTACTTATGAAGGAATACCTCATTTATTAACTCCAGTTATTACTGATGCTAAAAAAGCTACATCAGCTTTATCTTGGACAGTAAAAGAAATGAACAGCAGATATAAATTAATGAGCAAGGTAGGAGTAAGAAACATTGATGGCTATAACTCTAAGCATAAACTTAAAATGCCTTACATCGTTGTAGTAGTTGACGAGATGTCAGATTTAATGCTTGTAGCTGGAAAAGAAATCGAAAACTATATTCAAAAATTATCCCAAATGGCAAGAGCTGCAGGAATTCATATCATCATGGCTACTCAAAGACCAAGTGTTGATGTAATAACAGGTACAATAAAAGCAAATTTCCCTACAAGAATATCTTTCCAAGTAAGTTCCAAAATTGATAGCAGAACCATTTTAGGGGAGCAGGGTGCCGAACAATTACTTGGAAAAGGAGACATGTTATTCATGTCATCAGCAAACAGAATAGTTAGAATTCACGGTCCATATGTTTCTGAACAAGAAATTGAGAAAATTACAAACTCATTAAGAGCACAGGGAGAACCAGACTATATGGAGGAAATTACTTCGCAAGAAACAACGGAAAGCTCACTTACCCCTGGAAATGAAGGTGATGAGGATGAATTATTTAATCAAGCCGTAGAAATTATTAAAGCAGAAGGAAAAGCCTCTACAAGTTTTTTACAGAGAAAATTACAAATCGGATATAATAGAGCCGCTAGGATTATTGATATGATGGAGGAAAAAGGTATTGTTAGTAAAGCAAATCATGTTGGTAAACGTGAAGTTCTTTAAAAAAACATTTTTAATCTCATTTTTTCTATTGATGACAACGAATTTGTTAGCTAATGAAAAAGATCAAATAGTTGCTCAATTAAATACCTTAAACTCTTTAGAATTTACATTTGATCAATTAATTAATGAAAAAAGAGAAAAAGGTAACTGTCTTTTAGAGTTTCCTGGAAAATTAAAGTGCAATTACTTTGATGACAAGAAAAAAGAACTAGTTATTAATAATAAGAGGTTAGCAATTACACAAAAAAGATATAATAAAACTTATCACTATCCTATTTCAAAATCTCCATTCTTAAATATCTTATATAAAGATAAACTTTTAGAAATTGTGCAATCAGGAGAATTAGAGGTTAATGATCAAATAATTAAGCTTATTTATTTTGGTGACAACGAAATTACAGTTTTATTTGACAAAAAAAATCTAAATTTGAAAGGATGGGAAATTAAAGATCAATACAACAATAATATAACTTTCTCCTTGAACATTGTTGCCAAAAATGACGTTTTTAAAAAAGGTACCTTTAAAGTACCTGAAATAAACTAAGCTACAAAATCAATTTCTTCTTCTTTAAAAATCTCAAAACCTTTAGATCTATAGTTTTGTAATGCATGTTTATGATCTAAACTACAAGTATGAACCCACATTCTTTCAGGATTTTTTCTTGATGCACTTGCAATAGCATGATTTACAAGTGTTGAGCCAAGCTTCAAACCTCTAAATTCTTTTAGTACTCCTAGATTGATAAGCTCTACTTCATTTGATTTAGGATGATATTCTTGTTCATAATATCCTACTAAATCTTCACCTTTTTTAAGAACATGCGTTTCTAAATTTTTATTTGTAACATACTTTACCCATTCGCTATCAGACCATAGTAATCTGTCTCTCCAATAGTGATCTACGCCTATTTGTTTGTAGAAAAATCTGTTTAAGTGGAAATTATCTTTATCATCTAAAATAATTTGAAAATTTTCTGGAAGATTTAAATCAACTGTTTTTGAAAAATCTTTAATTTCTAAAAAATATCTTTTTACTCTTGAAACCATCAACTTACCATCTTCCCGATCTTTTCACCTGCAAATATGTGAAAATGTAAATGAGGAACTTCCTGTCCACCATCACTTCCAATATTAGTTAAAGCTCGGTACCCTTTATCTTTTGCTCCCATTAAATCAGCAACATGAGTAAGAGCTTTATTTAATTCAACTATCTCTTTATCAGATGCTTTATTGTTGAAATCATCTAAATCAATATATTCACCTTTTGGTATTACTAATACGTGCACTTTCTTTTGAGGATTAATGTCATGAAAAGCTAAAACATGATCGTTTTCATAAACTTTCTTACAAGGAATTTCTCCTCTAAGAATTTTTGCGAATATATTATTTTTATCGTAACTCATTTTTGTCTTTTTTTTAGTTCACTCATAACATCTTCGATATTTATATTATTAGCCTCAAGATAAACCATCAAATGATAAATTACATCTGCTGCTTCGTGTATTTTGTTAGAATTTTTTTCTACAGCCTCTATTAATTCTCCTATTTCTTCTTTAACTTTTGCAACACTTAAACTTTTATTGTTAAGAAGTTTATTTGTATAAGATTTATCAGGAGAAGAATTTTTTCTATCTCTGATTATTTTGATTAATTCTTCTAAGTTTTCGAACATCTTATAACCTTACAGATACATTTTTAGAATTCAAATATTCTTTAGCATCTTTAATTTTATATTCACCATAATGAAAAATAGAAGCTGCTAAAACCGCACTTGCACCACCTTTAACAATACCATCATAAAGGTGATCTAAAGTACCAACTCCACCAGAAGCTATTACAGGAATATTTGTGCTTTTTGTAATTTCTTTTAACAAATCAATGTCATAACCAGATTTAGTTCCATCTTTATCCATTGAAGTTAATAAAATTTCTCCGGCTCCATTCACTTCTACTTTTTTAGCAAATTCCACAGCATCGAGACTAGTTTTATTTCTTCCACCATGCGTAAAGACTTCCCATTTGTTGTCTGAAACTTTTTTAGCATCAATCGCAACAACAATACATTGAGATCCAAATTTTTTGGATGCTTCCTTTACAAAATCAACATTCTTGACTGCTGCAGTATTAATAGAAACTTTATCAGCACCTGCTAATAATAAATCAGTTATGTTTTGAATAGTCCTAACTCCACCACCAACAGTTAAAGGAACAAAACATTCTTTAGCTGTTTCTCTAACAATTTCAATAATCGTCTCTCTATTTTCATTTGATGCAGTGATATCTAAAAAACAAATCTCATCAGCTCCACCGTCACTATAAATTTTAGCTTGTTCAACTGGATCTCCAGCATCTTTTAATTCAACAAAGTTAATACCTTTAACAACTCTTCCATTTTTCACGTCAAGACAAGGTATAATTCTTTTTTTAAGCATCAATCTCCTTTGCTAATTCATCAAGTTTAATGTCTCCATCGTAAATGGCTTTACCAACAATTATACCTTCAATTTTTTTATTATTTAATTCTTTAGCTTTCTTAATATCACTTATTGAAGAAACACCTCCTGAAATCACAACAGGACA
>CACIYA010000016.1 GCA_902590755.1 uncultured Pelagibacteraceae bacterium
CTGGGTCGATTATGTACTTCAATAATTGAAGAGTTTATTTTTCTCTCTAATCTTATAAATTTTGAAACATAATCTTTCGTTTGAGAATAAAATACATTTTTTTTTGTATTAATATTAATGTATTTAAGATCAAATTTCTTTTTATAGTCTGTGTTACCAAAAACTGTTATCAGTTTTTTGAATTTGCTAATTTTAGAAGTTTCATAAACAAACAAAGAAACTGCACCTGGATATTCAGGAGAAAAATTTTCTTTATAAGGTAATAATATTGAGACTTTCATTTTTAATTTTATTTCTAAGTGTCCTATTGTTCTTTATATAATATTCTCTAGAAATAGCTTCCTTTTTCGAATTATATTTTTCCTTATATATTAGTTTCCATTTTCTGCCTTTTGTAAATTTAGCGCCTTTGCTTTTGTTATGAAGATCGATTCTTTTTGCTAGGTTGTTCGTATATCCTACGTAAGTGTGCTTTTTACCGCTTAATGAAATGAGCATGTAAACATGATAGCTCATTGAATATCAATAGCCTTTGGTTGAGTCTTTTTTTGTATCTTTTTTAAGTTTACTTAAAGCTGATTTTGATGCTGCAGTCATATATCTTTGATCGGAACCAATTGTTACTAATTGAAAGCCTTTATTTATCATTTTTTCTGCATACTCAGGCTGGCCATTCTGAATACCGGCGATAATATTATTCTTTTTAGCATGATCTAAGATTTTCATAATTACTTCATAAACAGGATCCCCTTCTGGTTTATCAAAACTTGGTTTTTCTCCAATAGCCAAACTCAAATCAGCTGGGCCAATATATATACCGTCAAGACCTGGAGTTTTCATTATATCATCAAGATTCTCTAAGGACTCTTTAGTTTCTATCATAGCAAATTTTAAAATTTCCTCATTTGCCTTATCTGCATAGTCACTTCCTCCATAAACTAGACCTCGAATTGGTCCATAACTCCTGTAGCCATTTGGCGGATATAAACAAGCCTTTACAAAATTTTCAGCCTCCAATTTATTACTAACCATAGGACAAATGATTCCATACGCACCGGCATCTAAAATTTTCATTATTTGACCAGGCTCATTCCAGTTTACTCTAGCCATTGGAACAACATCTGTAGTTGATATTGCTTGAAGCATTCCTACAGCATTGGGATAATCAATAACACCGTGTTGCATATCTAAAGTAAGAGAGTCCCAATTTTGATTAGCCATTAGTTCTGCTGTAAAAGAATTTGGTATCTGCAACCAGCCATTGACTACTGCATTACCTTTTTGAAAAATTTCCTTTAACTTATTTCTTCTCATTCGTAAGAGATCCCGAAATGTGTATATTTTATATTAAGGTAATCTTTTATTCCCATAGAACCGCCTTCTCTTCCATAACCCGTTTGTTTGATACCTCCAAACGGTGCTTCTGCGACTGCTACAACTGGTGTATTAACTGCTACGCAGCCAGATTCTAATTTTTGTGAAGCTTGATTAGCTTTTTTTAAATTTGTGGTATAAACATAACTAGCTAATCCTAAATCATTATTATTAGCTCTATCAATAACTTCGTCAAAATCTTTAAAAGTAAGTATTGGAACTATTGGTCCAAAAGGCTCCTCTTTCATTACAGTATAATTATCCTTAATATTATCGAAAATAGTTGGTTCATAAAAATATCCTTTATTAAAATTTGCAGCTCTTTTACCTCCTAAAAGAACTTTTCCACCTTCTTTTTTTGTAATTTCAACTAGTTTTTCTACCCCCTCTAATCTTTCTTTAGTACATAATGGTCCTAATAAAGTATCTTTATCCATTCCATTGCCCAGTTTTAATTTTTTTGTTTTTTTTACCATTAAATTTGCAAATTCATCTTTTTTACTTTCATGAATATAAAATCTTCCTGGTGAAATACAAACTTGACCATTATTTCTGAATTTAGAAGTAATTGCCATATCAGTAACTTTATTTATATCTACATCATCGAAAACGATAAAAGGCGAATGCCCACTTAATTCCATTGTTACTCTTTGTACTTTGTCAGCAGCTTGCTTAAGAATAAGTTTTCCAACTCTTGTTGATCCTGTAATAGATATTTTTTTTATAATATCTGAAGATATTAGTTCAGATGATATTTCCGCAGGATCGCCAGATAATAAATTAACAACACCTGGAGGCACACCCGCTTCTTTACATATATCCACAAGTTCCATTACACTACCAGGAGTAATTACATCCGGCTTAACTATAACCGAGCATCCTGCTGCTAATGCGGTGGAAATTTTTCTTGAAGCAAGAATAATTGGAAAATTCCATGGAACCAAAGCAGCCACGACTCCAACCGGTTGGTAAATTACATGAATTTGAGCGTTAGGAAATCGACTTTGATTAATTTCACCAAAAATTCTTTTTGTTTCTTCTGAATTCCATTCAAATATATCTGCAGCTCCACCTATTTCTCCAGGACTTTCAGAGATTGGTTTTCCAACTTCTAATGTTAACCATTTAGATAATACATCCACTTTTTGTCTTATTAGATCAGCAATTTTTCTTATTATTTTAGACCTCTCCCAGGGAGAAGTATTTCTCCATATTTCTAAACCTTTCTGTGCGGAAGTGAGAGCTTTTTGTATATCTTCTTTATTAGCTTTAGATGCTTTTCCTAATATTTCCTCAGTAGCTGGATTGATAACTTCATAAGTGTTTCCACTAGAAGATTTTTGCCATTTACCATCGATAAATTGACCGAATTTTTCGTACATAAATTATATATAATTATTGAATATATTAAGTTAATTAATTATCTTATAAAGAATTTATGAATAACATTCAACTTACTTGTGCTCATGCATTAGTTAAATTCCTTACAAAACAAAAAATTTTAATTGATGGTAAAAAAGAACCTCTGTTTCCAGGAGCATTCGGTATTTTTGGTCATGGAAATGTTGCATGTCTAGGACAAGCACTTCAAGAAAATCAAAAAGAGCTTCCTACTTGGAGAGGACATCATGAGCAGAATATGGCTTTAACAGGTATTGCTTATGCAAGAGCTAAAAGAAGAAAACAAATTTTTATTGCAACAAGTTCTGTTGGACCAGGTTCTACAAATATGATTACAGCAGCTGCAGTGGCTATGAGTAATCGTTTACCAATTTTATTTTTACCTGGAGATACTTTTGCTAATAGAATGCCAGATCCAGTTTTGCAACAAGTTGAGCATTTTAATAATCCTGGGGTTACTCAAAATGATGGGTTTAAACCGGTAGTTAGATACTTTGATAGAATTACTCGTCCTGAGCAAATAATTTCAACCTTACCTCAAGCAATTGAGGTTATGCTTGATCCTGCCGATTGTGGACCTGCATGTATATCTTTAAGTCAAGATGTCCAAGGCGAAGTATTCGACTATCCTGAGGAATTTTTTAAAGAAAGAGTTCATACTATTAGACGACCACGCCCGGATGACTATCAAATAAAAAAAGCAGCTGAGGTAATCAAATCCTCAAAAAACCCAATAATAATTTCAGGAGGAGGAGTATTTTACTCTGATGCAATGGATGAATTATCTGATTTTGCAAAAAAACATAATATCCCAGTAACACAAACCGTCATGGGTTATTCTACTATGAAAAGAGATCATTCTCATTTTTTAGGACCAATAGGAGGTCTTGGTGGAAAAGCTGCAAATAATATTGCAAAAAAAACAGATTTAGCTATAGCAGTAGGCACTAAGCTAGCAGATTTTACTACAGGATCTTGGGCAAATTTCGAAAATCCAAATTTCAAACTTGTATCCATAAATGCAGCGAGATTTGACGCAAATAAACATATGGCGCAAGCTGTAGTTGGTGATGCTAAGGTTTCATTATCTGAATTATCTTTAGCTCTAGGAAGTTGGAAAGCAGAGGATAGTTGGAATAAAAAAGCACAATCAGAATTAAAAAGTTGGAATGAATATGTAGACAAAGAAAGTGGTCCTACTAATCAAAAATTACCAAGTTATGCTCATGCAGTTGGTGCAATATATAGAAATTCAGATCCATCAGATATAGCAGTTACTGCTGCTGGAGGTCTGGTAGGCGAAGTTGTGCAAGTCTGGAGACCTAGAGAGTTAAATACTCATGAAACTGAGTGGGGCTTTAGTTGTATGAGTTACGAAATTTCAGGTGCCTTAGGAATAAAAATGGCCAACCCAAATAAAGAAGTTATAGCTTTTGTAGGTGATGGATCTTACCTCTTGTATAACTCAGATATATATAGTTCTGTAATTACTAATAATAAATTGATTATTATAGTTTGCGACAACGGTGGCCATGCAGTTATTAATCGACTTCAGTTATATAAAGGCGGTAAAGAATTTAATTGTTTACTTAAAAGTTCAAAAACTCCCAATCTTGTTTCAGTTGACTTTGCGTCACACGCAATAAGTATGGGGGCAGAAGGAGAACAAGTTAATTCAATATCTGAACTTGAAGAAGCTTTTAAAAGAGCAAAAAAATCTAAGAAAACATATGTTATAAGTATCCACACAGATGGTTATCAATGGTTAGAAGGCTCAGCATACTGGGAAAGCCCTACTCTTTCACTGCCAACAACTGAGGAAAATAAAAGAGCCCTAAAAGAACACCTAGACGGGAAGAAAAAACAGAGAAAAGGTGTATAAGCTTTCTAATGGGGAAAGTTTTTAAAGTCGGCCTAATCGGCTGTGGTCATATAGCTGAAACTTATTTTAGAGCACATAAATATTTCAATAACTTTAAGATAATTAAATGTGCCGATATTAATAAATTCGCAGCTCAAAAGTGTGCAAAAACTTATAATATAAGTTTAACTTCGGTTAATAAATTACTTAAAGATAAAGAAATTCAAGTTATTCTAAACTTAACAATACCTAGTGCACATTATTTAATAGCTAAAAAATCATTACTTAACGGTAAACACGTTTATTCTGAAAAGCCATTAGCGGTTTCATTAAAAGATGGAAAAGAACTTATTAAAATAGCAAAAAGAAAAAAACTTTTTATAGGCAATGCTCCTGATACTTTTTTAGGCGGAGGAAATCAAAAAGCAAGAGAACTTTTAGACAAAAAAGTAATAGGGAAAGTGAAGTTTGGTACTGGAATATTTGCCTATCCAGGAATACAATCCTATCATCCTAATCCAGAACCTTGGTTTGCTAAAAAAGGAGGAGGACCAGTTATAGACATGGGTCCATATTATTTAACTGCTTTAGTAAATTTGTTAGGTCCAGCTAAAGAAGTAATTAGTATAAGTTCAAAAGGAGTAGATAAGCGCACTATTGGTATAGGACCAAAAAAAGGTAAAAAATTTAAAGTAGAATGTCCAACAACTTATTTTTCTACTATTAAATTTCATAATGGCACAATAATTAGATTAACTTTATCTTTTGATGTTATTTCTCATCTGAGGAATCATATAGAACTCTATGGAGAAAAAGGTTCTATGATAGTTCCTGATCCAAATATGTTTGGTGGATCGGTTTTAATCAGTAAAAAATTAGGTAGCTCATGGAAGAGTCACCAAACAAACAAAATGTCCTTGGGAAAAATTAATATAAGATCTCAAAGCTCTAGAGCCAATGAATCTCCTACTAATGCAAATTATAGAGGCGTTGGCTTATCGGAGATGATAAATTCAATTCAAAATAAGAAAACACATAGATGTAACGGAAATTTATCTCTTCATGTTTTAAATATTATAGAAGCTATTCATTTATCTGCAAAAAATAATAAAAAACAAAAAATTTCTTTTAAATGTGAAAAGCCGAAACCATTTTTAAATAAAGAGATTAATTCAATTCTTAAATAGAACTTTGCCTACTCAAAATAGCAGCACCTCTTACACCGCTTGCGTCTCCATACTTTGGTTTTAAAAATACTGTTTTAAGATTTGGTTCATTTATAAAAGATGATGTTTTTTTTTTAATTTGATCTAAAAAATCTATTTCATTAGAAATTCCACCACCAAAAACAATAGCATCTGGATCAAGAGTTGTTACTATAATTACCAAACATCTTGCTAAAATATCCTTATACTCATTTATGAATAAAGTGGAATTAGTATCCTTTTTTCTATATCTGCTAAAAATTTCTTTTGCTGAAATTTTTTCATTGAATTGTTCATTAAATCTTTTTTCTATTGATTTGCCAGATAGATAACCCTCTAATCTATTAGAAAAATTCAAAATTTTATCAGATTTTAAGTTTGGAGTATTTGTAAGTGGCATTTGATTTAAGCTCCATTCCCCTCCCAAACCATTTGCTCCAGATATTATTTTTTTATTTATTACTAGACCACCACCACAGCCTGATCCTAATATAATTCCAAACACTGTTTCATAATGACTAGCTGATCCATCAAAAGCCTCGGATAAACAAAAACAATTAGCATCATTTTCTGAAAGAAAATTATTATTTATTTTTAATTTTAAATCTTTTATTAAGTTTTTATTATTTAACCATTGAGAGTTATGTGCATTTTTAATTAATCCTGTAGTTTTATCTACTGCTCCAGGATGACATATGCCTACATTCAATTTTCCAGATTTATTTTCTAATTTTTTTACAATTTCAGTTATTGAAATTATAGTGTTTTCGTAATCTTTAGGTGTTTGAACTCTGTCTCTTTTTAATTCTATATTATTATTATCTAGAAGAACGTACTCTATTTTGGTTGCTCCTAAATCTATTCCTATTTGCATTAATTAGCTGAAGATCTGTTCATTTCTTGAAGTTCAACTTCTAATTTATTTAATTCTTCACCACCTGCCATCATACTTAAAAGTTTTTCTCTAGAGATATCTTTTTTTTCATATGTGCCTAAACTTTTTCCTCTATTTAATACTGTAAAACTATTTCCGACTGGATAAGCATGATGAACGTTATGAGTTATTAAGATTACTGCTAATCCCTGAGAAGCGGCTTTAACTATATATTTTAAAACAACTGAAGCTTGATGCACTCCAAGAGCAGAAGTGGGCTCATCTAAAACAAGAACTTTTGCTCCAAAATATATAGCCCTACTTATTGCTAAACACTGTCTTTCACCACCCGACATTGTTCCGACTGCCTGAGATGGATCTCTAACATCAATACCTATCTGCCCCATTCTCTCGGCTGCTATTTTATTTGCTTTTTCTATATCAAATGTTTTGAAAAATGGTGGACCTTTCATTGGCTCTCTTCCCATAAAAAAGTTTCTTGTTACACTCATTAAAGAGACTAAAGCTAGATCTTGATATACAGTAGCTATGCCCATATCTAATGCATCTTTGGGACTGTCAAATATTGTTTTTTTTCCCTCAACTATAATTTCACCTTCATCGGGCCTGTGTACTCCAGCTAATGTTTTGATTAAAGTTGATTTTCCTGCACCGTTGTCACCAAGAAGACACATAATTTCACCTTTTTTTAATTTCATAGTTACATCTTTCAGAGCTATTACTTTGCCGAAAAATTTACTTATGTTATTAAATTGGACTAAATAGTCGGACATTATTTGCTTTCTGTTACCTTTCTTCTTATATAATTATTAAAGATTACCGCAATCAACATCATTGCTCCTAAAAAAACTTTAAACCAGTCTGTATCCACATCAGTATAAAATATCCCCATTGATACTGTTCCAAAAATCAAAGCTCCAAATGCTGCACCTATTGCTGAGCCATAACCTCCAGTTAATAAACAGCCTCCAACAACTGCAGCTGCTATAGCTTCTAATTCCTTTAAAGTTCCACGCATTGTATCAGCTGAACCAGCGTCTAAAACTTGAATAGTAGCAAAAATAGTTGCTGCTACTGCTGTACCTATGAATAAACTTATCTTTACTCTACCAACTGGAACTCCCACATTGTTAGCACCATTTTTATCTCCTCCAGATGCAAATATCCAATTTCCGTATCTTGTTTTCATTAGTATCCATGTTGTAATAATTGCTAAAGCTATGAACCATATTACAGATGGCGGTATTCCTGTGGCAAGTGGAGTTCCATCAGTTCTCAATGCAATCAGATTCATCGAACCTAACCAAGTAAAAACCCATTTGAAAGTATCAGTTGCAAATATCCATGCTAATGGATCATCTTCAATTAAAACTCTTAGGCCTGGAACTTGAGTTCGACCAGTAATCAATCTTGTTATAGCTAAAGTTGCACCTCTTAAAATGAAAAGCATTGCAAGAGTAACGATAAATGATGGCAAGCCTGTTCTTACAACTAATATTCCGTTAAAATAACCTACTAGTACTGCCATTGAGAATGCAAAAATAATACTCATCCAAAGTGGCCACCCCCAATAAATTGCTGGAATAGCTATACATATACCTGCAAATCCAATCATTGATCCAATAGATAGATCGAATTCTCCTCCTATCATTAACATAGCAGCGGCAATAGCTATTATTCCTAGATTAGCTGAGACATCTAAGAAGTTTAATACTCCATATGCACTAAACATTCCCGTATCCCCAGCAACTATACCAAAAAAAATAAATACAAGTATAGCTCCACCAAGAGCGCCAAGCTCGGGTCTATTTAATAATAATCTTAATTTAGAAACTTTTTTGAGTCTTTCATCCTGATTGAAATCAGTTTTTGTTTCAATACTTTTAGTTTTTGTAGACATATTAAAAAACTTAAAAAAAAAGGCCTAGTGAATAATCACTAGGCCTTTTTAATATTTTTCTTATCTATAACCTTGAGCAGCCCATTTTATTACGTCCTTCGCATTATTAGGAGTAACAAAACCAGGTCCTGTCATTACAACACCAGCTGGCATTGTTCCATATCTCATATATTGAGAAAAGATAGCTATAGGTAAATAACCTTGTAAATACTGTTGTTGGTCAATTAAGAACTCAACTTTTCCAGCAGCAGCAGCTTTTAGCATTCCTGGTGACATATCAAATGTACCAAGTTTAACGCTTCCAACTTTACCAGCAGACTCTAATGCTTTTAGAGCAGCTTCTCCTGCAAGACCAGCTCCTAAAGTCAGAATAGTGTCATATCCACCACCTAATTTAGCAGCTACAGCTTTTTGAATTTCAGTCGGGTCATTTGATGTACCTAATATGTCTACAGATCCACCAAAACCTTTTTTGAAACCAGCACATCTTCTATCTAAAGCGACGTTACCTACTTCGTGGTTAACACATAGTGCTTTTTTACCACCAGCAGCTTTCATTTTTTGTCCGCCACCTACGCCAGCTTCAAACTCTGTTTGACCTACGTGAGCACTAATACCTAGTTTCATGTAGTCGTCTGAACCTGAATTCATAGAGATTACTGGGATACCTGCAGATATTGCAGCTTTAACAGATTTACCTAAAGCGGCAGCATCTGGTAAAGTTATCACAATACCTTTTGGTTTTTGAGAAACAGCATTGTCAATTAATTTTGCCATTTCGACCATGTCGAATGTTGCTGGGGCTGTGTATTTGCAAGATACTTTCATATCTTTACAAGCCTTATCAACTCCATTTTTTGCAACAGACCAGAAAGGGTCATTTGCTTGTCCATGAGACACAACAATAATATCTACTGCTAGAGCAGCTACTGACATCATTGCCCAGCTCATTAGAGCAGCAATAGTTAAGTATACTTTTTTCATGATTATTTCCCTCATTTGTTTGTTAAATGTGCGCAATTAAAACAAAAAATTTGTAAAAATACAAAAGGAAAAAGAACACATACAACTAGAGGTAGTTAAAAATTACTTTAATTTTACCACCTTTTTTTGCTTTAGAGATTGATATGCAGCATTAGCAATTTTTAAAGCTAAATAACCATCTTTGAAAGTTGATCTAGGTTTTATTCTATTTTTATGAAGAGAAATTAGTTCATTCAATTGCAAATTATAAGCTTCTTTGTATCGTTCAATAAAAAAATTTAAAAAAGGTTTTTGAGAATGGGATTGATTTGAATTAAATATCTCTGTGGCCGTCCTCTTTTGATTGCCTGATAAAAGCATTCCTTTTTTTCCAAATAACTCAACCCTTTGGTCGTATCCAAAAGAACAATGTCTAGAGTTTGTGATTACACATATAACACCTTTCTTTGATTTCATAGTAACAGTAGCTAATTCATGATCTTTGATTTTTTTATAAAAATTCTCAAATGAGCTTACAGATGAACTTATTTCGGAAATTTCATCATTATTTAGATAATACCTACATAAATCAAAATCATGAATCATCATGTCTCTAAAAATACCTCCAGAGGATCTAAGATAAGTCTTTGAAGGAGGTGCTGGATCTCTACTTGTGATTATTATTTTTTCCAATCTTCCAATTTTACCCTTTTCTAAATCTTTTTTAATTGAGTGGTGGCTAGGATCAAATCTTCGATTAAATCCCATCTGTATCTTCGAATTATTTTTCTTAACTTTTTTAAAAGTTTTAACAATTTTATTTATATTTAAGTCTAATGGTTTTTCACAAAAAATAGTTTTATCGTATTTGATGCCCTCTTCGATAAATCTAATATGAGTATTTGTAGGGCTAGAAATAAAAATAATATCTACTTTTTTGTCTGAAAATATTTTTTTATAATCTTTTTCAATTTTACAATTATAAAGAATTTTAGCTTTTTTTCTAAGTTTATCAATTTTTTCGTATACATAGAGCAGATTAAGCGTTTTATTTAGATATATATTTTGAGCATGCATTTGCCCAATTCTACCAAAACCCAAAAGTGCTACATTGATCATAAATTCTTTTGTAAGTTAATTATTTATAATATAAAATATTATTACTTTCTTAAAACTATGTCGATAAGATTAGGAATAGCGCCCATTGCATGGAGTAACGATGATATGCCTGAATTAGGTGGAAAAACTCCATTAGAACAATGTTTAAAAGAAGCAAGCATGGCAGGTTTTACTGGAATTGAGTCTGGCGGAAAATTTCCAATGAATTCGAAAGAACTTATTCCTAAACTTCAAAAAGAAAACCTTAAATTATGTTCAGGTTGGTATGGGGCTCAACTATTAAAAAGATCACCCAAAGAAGAATTTAAACTTATGCAAACACAACTTAAATTATTCAAAGATTGTGAAGCACCTTGCATGGTTTTTGCTGAGGTAACAGATTCCGTCCAAGGAGATCCTATAACACCTTTATCAAAAAGGCCAAAATTAGATAAAGATGATTGGAATAGATTTATTTATTCAATAAATGAAATTAGTAAAATGATGATAGATGAAAATATGCCACTAGCTTATCATCATCACATGGGAACTATAATAGAAACTGAGGAAGATACTTCTAGACTTATAGAAAATACAAAGGATACAGTTAAATTATTAGTAGATACTGGTCATATGTTATTTGCTCAAGGTGACTCTATTAAATTAGTTGAAAATTTTAGCGAACGCATAATTCACGTTCATTGCAAAGACATAAGAAAAGATATTTTAGAAAAATCACTAAGAAATGATGCTACATTTAGACAAGCATTTTTAGATGGGGCATTTACTGTGCCAGGTGATGGGTGTATTGACTACATTCCTTTCTTAAATGTATTGAAGAAAAAAAATTATTCTGGATGGCTTGTAGTAGAAGCAGAACAAGATCCTGCTAAAGCAAATCCATTTGAATATGCAAAAATTGGTTTTAACTATTTAAGCAAAACTGCAAAACAATGTGGTTTCAAAATTATTAATTAACGGTATACAGAGACTAATTCATTATTACCTGCAGCCACGCAAGGTGACTTTATACAAGTGCCAACTACCCATTCTGAGCCTGCCTCTGACTCAAAGTTATTTGAAGAAACAAAAATTATACCTTTATCTGTAGATTGACCTGCTTTACCTTCGGCCTGAATTCTGGGATCTTGAGAGGTTTGTATTAACGGTTTATTAATTGAATATGGGTTTTTTAGATCAATATTATTTAACACATAATTTACGATTTTATCTGAACTCCAAACAGAATTGCACTTCTCACCCCAAGACGTTGAACCATCTTCGTTTGAGCTGCAATTATTTACCTCGTCATTAATGAAATCAACCACAGATTTATGATTTGATTTTATATCGTTTGCTTTTTGTAAAACTTCCGATCTTGTTGAAGCTGTCCACAATAACATTACAACCACATATGTAATAGAACTTAATACTAAAACTTCTAATGGACCAAAATTTTTTAATTTCCTATTTATATCTATCATAATTTTACAATCATAGATTTATCAATCTTATTTTCAAAAAAATCAATAATATTTTTAGTTGTTTCTAAAGACATTCTAGATTTACATTCATTGGTAAAAGTTGCTGAATGTGGACTTAATAAAACTTTTTTATTTGTTAGGAGAGGATTAGTTTTATCTATAGGCTCATTTTCAAAAACATCTAATCCTGCTCCAAAAATTATATTTTCTCTTAATGCCTTATCTAAATCGTTTTCATTGATAATTCCACCTCTTGCAGTATTGATTACAATTGCTTCTCTTTTCATATTCTTAAATTTAGAATAATCAATTAAATTTTTAGTTTTTTCATTTAACGGAACATGTAATGAAACATAGTCACAAATTTTTAATCCATCATCGAGATTTTCAATTTTTTGTCCTCCAAATTTTTCAATAGTCTCTTTATTAACAAAAGGATCAAATACCTTTACTTTCATCTCGAAACCTTTACATCTTTTGATTAAACTTTGTCCTATCCTTCCAAATCCCACTATTAGAATCTCTTTTTTAAAAAGTTCTAAAGTAGTTATAGTAGATGCATTTTTTTTAAAATTTCCAATTCTAACTTCTTTATCGTATTGATTAATACTTTTAGATATAGATAGCATCATGTAAATTACATGTTCTGCTACAGCAACTGCATTTGCGGTTGCAGTTATTAATAAAGTTATTTTGTTTTTTTTAATATAATTTAAATCAACATTATCATATCCAACACCATGCCTAGATATAACCTTTAAATTTTTACATTTTGACAGAATTTTTTCATTTAATTTGGAAACCCTAAGTGTACAAGCATCAAAATTAGGAAGTACTTTTATCAAATTTTCTTCAGAAGAATCTTCTATTATTTCAAACTCAAAAGCTGAATTATTTTTTAATAAATTTATTCCGTCTTGGTGAATTTTCTCTATAATTGCTATTTTATGCATTTTTTTTGGCGGTCCCAAGGGGAATCGAACCCCTCTTTGTTGGATGAAAACCAACTGTCCTAACCGATAGACGATGGGACCGTATTTTTGAGTGTCTTATTAACAGAAATATCATCGATAATAAACTCCACATTTGATTGCCCTTGCCACTCATTTAAGGATAATTTACCCGCAATATTAAATAATTTTTTATTTTTTTCGAGTAAATATGCTCCAATTTCATTTTCGACGCAGTTAAATGCTATAGATTTGACACTAGATCCATCTAATCCAACTAGGACTGATTTTATGTGTTTACCCTTTATAATCTTATTATTAATAGATTTCATATTTTCTAAAACAAACTTTGGCTCTGGGTTTCCTGAACCAAAAGGAGCAAGTGTATTAACTTTATTATAAAATTGAAGATTTAATGCGGTCGGTGCTATTATACTATCCAAATATAAAGGTTTTGTATTTATTTTGCTATTACCTAATTTTTCAAATTTTTTTAAGATAAATTTTTTAAATTTTTCAACATTTTCAGTTCTTATTGTAAATCCTCCAGCCATTTTATGTCCCCCCCCTTTAATTAGGATTTTTTCTTGAACAGCGGCAATAATTACTGAGCCAATATCAAAACCTACAATAGATCTAGCTGATGCTTTTCCTGTGCCATTGTCGTCTATTGATATAATTATTACCGGTTTATTGAATTTATCTTTAATTCTAGATGCAACTATTCCAATCACACCCTCATGCCAATTTTTTCCAAGAATGACCATTACTGATTCATGTGTTTTATTTTCTAAATTCTTTAGAATTTTGTTCATAAGGTCTTTTTCTAAAATTTGCCTCTCTTTATTAAAATGATCTAACTCGGTTGCAATTTTAAAAACATCTTTAGGATTGTTACTAATTAATAAATTTGCTCCATGAGAAGACTTTCCTACCCTACCACCAGCATTAATTCTTGGACCTAGTTGATACCCAATATGATAAACATTTGGTTTACTTTTGATATCACAAATATCAAATAACGTTTTCAATCCAAGATTTTTTTTTGATTTTAAAATTTTTAATCCTTGTGAAACAATTGCTCTATTAAGACCAACTAAAGGAACAACGTCACAAACTGTTCCTAGAGCTACTAAATCTAAGAATTCAAGCAAATTTGGCTCTGTAATTTTTGATTTGATGAACCAATCAATTAATCTAAGTTCTTTATTTAAGGAAATTAAAAACATAAAAGTAACTCCAGCAGCGCATAAGTATTTTAAATCAGATTTATCATCTAGCCTATTTGGATTTACTATAGAGTGAGCTTTAGGCAAATTTATTTCTGATTGATGGTGATCAAGAACAATTACGTCAATGTCATTATTAGATGCGTAATCTATAGCATCGAATGATAGTGTCCCACAATCAACAGTGAAAATCAATTTACTACCATTATCTATTAATCTTTTAAAAGACTCAGCAGAAGGTCCATAGCCTTCTTTTTTTCTATCTGGTATATAAATTTCGTAAGGAACATTTATTGAGTTAAAAAAATTTGCAAGTAATGCTGTTGCTGAAGCCCCATCAACATCGTAATCACCAAAAATGCCAATTTTATGCTTTTGAGATATCGCTTGTATTGTTCTTTTTGCTGATTTTTGCATATCCTTTAAAATCTCAGGATTAGGCAAGAAGTTCTTTATAGATGGGTTTAAAAAAGTTTGGACGTCTTCTTTTTTAATGTTTCTAATTGATAAAAGCTTTGATGTTAATTCATCTAATGAATAATTTTCTTTGTAAAATATGATATCTTGTTCGTTGTATTTTTTAAAAATCCAGTTTTTGTTACTTACTGAATTTGAGATCATTTATTGTATATATTTCTAATTATTTTGTTAATCTTTTTACTTTTATGCAATGCAAAAGTTGTAACCTCAAATTCATTTCCGAGGTCTTTTACTCCCTTGGTTAAATCTCCATCTGTTACACCAGTTGCACAAAATATAACATCTCCTTTTACCATATCTTCGATATTATATTTTTTTTTTAAAATCAGTTATCCCAAGTTTTTTTGCTCTAATTTTTTCTTCTTCATTTAAAACTAAACGACCTTGAATTTGACCTCCAAAGCATGATAGAGCTGATGCTGCTAACACTCCTTCTGGGCCTCCACCAGTGCTATAGTAAATATCATTTTTCGGTTTCTCTCCTATTACACTCAAAACACCAGCTATATCGCCATCTGTTATAAAATTTATATTTACCCCTAGCTTGTTCATTACATCAACGATTTCATCATGTCTTGGTCTTTTCATCACACATGCATTTATTTCTGAAATTTTTTTATTTTTTGCTTCAGCTAGGATACGGATATTTTTTTCTACTCCATTATCAATATCTAATAAATTTTTAGGTAAATTCGATCCAACAGCTATTTTTTCCATGTAAGTATCGGGAGCTGATAATAATTCACCTTTTTTTGCTACTGCTATTACAGAGAAAGCGTTTGGTTGATTGTTTGCTGT
Source organism: uncultured Pelagibacteraceae bacterium (assembly GCA_902590755.1). Lineage (GTDB taxonomy): Bacteria > Pseudomonadota > Alphaproteobacteria > Pelagibacterales > Pelagibacteraceae > Pelagilacustribacter. The sequence goes on from CACIYA010000016.1 coordinate 15,639, forward strand.
AAATTTTGTTCCTTCTAATGGATCCACTGCTATATCAAATTTAGGTCCATTTAATGTTCCTAGTCTTTCACCAATATATAGCATTGGGGCTTCATCCATTTCTCCTTCTCCAATAACAATTGTTCCTTCCATATTAATTTTATTTAATTCTCTTCTCATAGGATCAACAGCACCTTTATCAGCAGCGATTTTATCTTTTTTACCTATAAATCTTGATGCGCCGATTGCTGCCTTTTCAGTAGCTTTAATGAATAGATTTAAAAATTTTTGATCTATTGACATTTATTCATTATCTATTCTTATTAATTTTGATCTTTTTTTAACATAAGATCTTTTATTGATAGTCTGAATAATTTTATTTAATGATTTATCTTTTGAGGGATGGGTTATAATTATAATTGACGAGGAACTTTTATTTTTATTTGGATCTTGAACCAATCTTTTAATAGAAACTTTGTTTCTAGAAAAAACTTGAGTGATATTTGACAGAACTCCTGGTTTATCAATTACATTAAATCTGAAATATGCAGAGAATAAACGCTCTGATATTTGTTTAAAATTTAAACTTTTTCTTTCTTTGTTAGATATTGAAAAAGGAAATTTAATGTTACCTCTTAAAATAGATGAGATATCGGAAATTAGTGCAGATGTTGTTGCTGCAGGTCCTGCTCCCTCTCCTTGAATTATACTTTGACCAACCGGATTACCGTCTATAATAACAGCATTCAATACTCCATCAATGCTTGCTACATAAGAACTGTTTCTGATTAATGTAGGGTGAACCCTTTGAAAAATATCTTTTCCTATTCGTTCTGCATAACCAAGCAATTTTATCTTATAACCAAGTCTCTTAGCGTAATTTATATCATCTTTATCTATATCTTTAATTCCTTCAACATGAATATTTTTATTTAAAAATGAGCTAAAACATAGGGAAGATAAAATTTTTAATTTTGATGCAACATCCTCTCCATCCAGATCAGAAGTAGGATTTGACTCTGCATATCCTAATTCTTTCGCATTTTGCAAAACTTCTTTGAACGATTTATTTTCTTTATCCATTGAAGATAGTATAAAATTTGATGTTCCATTAAAAATTCCAAAAACTTTGTTAATTTTATTTGCTATTAAACTCTCTTTTAAAGATCTAATTATAGGAACGCCTCCACACACAGATGCTTCAAATTCTAAATTGACTCTATTTTTCTCTGCAATTTTTGATAATTGATCACCGTATTTAGCAATTAAAGCCTTATTTGCTGTTACAACGTGCTTTTTATTTTTAAGCGCACTAAACACTAATTTTTTTGCCGGTCCTTCTGCGCCACCAATGAGTTCTACTATTAAATCAATATTTTTGATTTTAGTTGCATCTAAATAATTATTTAACCAAATTTTATTATTAATCTTAAAACCTCTTTTTCTTTTTTTGTTCTTAGCAGATACATAGATAACATTTGGTATACAATTATTTTTTTTTGATAGTATTTTTTTATTCTTATTTAGATATTTGTATAGATAACTTCCGATATTTCCTAAGCCGATTATCGCTATA
>CACIYA010000017.1 GCA_902590755.1 uncultured Pelagibacteraceae bacterium
CTGAGAAATACAAGATTAAGTGTGAGCGTAAATTTGAGGTAAATCCAAGGAATATTGTGGTTGGTTTTAGTAGCAAAAACTGCTTTTAATTACCTGCGGAGTTAAACTCCGCAAGTAAGGTAAACTTATTTAACTTCAATAAGTCTTTTTTTCTTCATTTCAGGGATGATTTTTTCACAAGAAATAGTCAGCAAACCATCTTTTAATTCAGCACCATTCACTTTTACATCATCTGCAATTGTGAACGATCTTGCAAAAGACCTTTGCGATATTCCTCGATGAATAACTTCATCGCCTTCTTTTTCTTCAGTTCTTTTAACGTTTTTTGTCTTAACAGTTAAAAGATTATCTTCATATTCAACTTCAACATCATCTTTGTTAAAGCCAGCAACTGCTACTTCAATAGCATACTTATCTTTGCCTGCTTTTCGAATGTTGTATGGTGGGTAATTGCTTTGCACTACACTGCCATTCCCTAACATAGACTCGAACTGATCAAAAATTGAATCGTAGCCCACGCTAAAAGGTCTAAGTGAATTAAAGATCGATAGATCCTTACTTGTCATATATCCTCCTTTTGTTAGCAAGGTTTAATGTCAGCCCCGTTTGGCAACCGACAATTTATATTTAGGAACTAATTTTTAATTTTCAAGAGGTACGTTTAACTTTCCAGAAATTTTCAAGGCGAAAGCATAATCAAAAGCGACTTCCTCGATTGCTGCTGTCCTTCCTGATTTTGAACTATGACCTGCATCCATTTCACATTTAAAAACTTGTAAATTATTATCAGTGCGGCAATAACGTAATTTTGCGCAATACATAGTTGGTTCATCAAATAATACACGAGAGTCACCTAAAGAAGTTGTTATTAAAATATTAGGATAGTCTATCTTTTCAATATTATCGTAAGGTGAGTAAGATCTTATGTACTCAAAATGTTTTTTATTATTTTTTGGGTCACCTACTTCCCTAGTCTCCCCAAGTGTTAAAGGGAGCGAATAGTCCCTAGAGGTCTCAAGTGGATTTAAAAAACCAACATGGTTAATTGCTCCTAACAATAAATGGGGAATGTGATTGACAGTGTAGCCCAAAAGTAAACCACCACCGCTGCCACCCATTACTATTATTTTTTTCTTACTGGTATATTTTTTCTCGATTAAATATTTTGTACAACTAATAAAATCTTCAAAAGTATTCTTCTTGTTCATCATCTTACCGGACTTCCAATGCTTCATACCTTTTTCCATTCCCCCTCTGATATGGCAAGTTACCCAAATTATATCTCTATTCACTAGACTTAATCGTGAAGAGGAAAATGAACTATTCATGCTGATTCCGTACATTCCATAACCATATTGCAAAACATGAGCACTTCCGTCCAACTTTGTTTTTTTATGACGTAGTATAGTAATTGGAATTAAGTATCCATCATGACCTTCAACATCAATTCTTTCTACAATATAATCATCTCTATTATGTCCTGAGGGAACAATTTGTTCTTTTACTAATTTTTTCTCTTTAGTCTTTATATTATACTCAAATACTCTTGAAGGCGTTTTAGGAGACTCGTAGCCTATTCTAATCCAGTCAGTATCTTTATCTTTTTGAATCAAACTAATACCAGGACTAATGACTTTTTCCTCTGTAATAATAAGTTCTTCCTCCTTATTAGTTTTAATATCTCTTACATAAATTTTTGATAAAGCGTTGGACATTTCTGATCGAACTATCCAGTCTTTTAAAAAGGTTAATCCTCCTATTAAAGTCCCAGATTTTGCTGGAATAAAATCTTCCCATTGATTTATATTTTCATGTGAGCATCTAGCTACTTTGAAATCTTCAGCATCTTTATTAGTGTTCATCCAAAAATATCCTGCCCAACTGTTAATTGAATACTGAACACCATCTTCACGTTTAATAAACAATTTTGGCTCTAAATTTTTATCATCTTTATGAATATAGTAGATTTCAGAAGTGGTATGTTCCGAAGCTGAAATCATGTAATAATTTTCATCAGATGTTAAATAAAGTGACGCTGTAAAACGCTCATCAGTTTCGTTATAAATTAATTTATCTTCTTTTGGAGAGGTTCCTAAAACATGTTGGAATATTTGCCTTGGTCGGTGAAGTTTATCTAGCTTACTATAAAAGAAAGATTTATCATCGTAAGCCCACGTTATTCCACCAGCAGTTTCTAAAATTGGTTCCCCAATAATTTTTCCATCGCTAATATTCCTCACATGTATAGTGAAGTATTCACTTCCCTTAACATCAATTGAATAAGCAAGCATTTCGTCATTGTTGGAAACCTCAATATCACCAGCATTAAAAAATTTTTTACCTTTAGCTTCTTTATCGCCGTCCCAGTACATTTCTACTTTATCTTCCCCAATTTTCTTTCTAAGGTATTTAGTATAGTTTCCTTCCTTTGTAGTTTTCGACCAATATTCATATCTTCGATCTTTATATTTTAAACTTTCGTCCTCTAGCTTGATTCTTCCCTCAATTTCCTTGAATAATTTTTTTTGTAATTCTTTAGTGTCGCTCATATTTTGTTCTGTATAAGCGTTTTCTTCTTCTAAATATTTTCTTACTTCAGGATTAAGTTTGCTTTTATCCTGTAAGATTTCTAGACAATTAGATTGATGGATCCATGAGTAATAATCAGACCAAGTGTAACCATGTGCGGTCTTTACTTCCTCTTGCCTTCTAAGGTAAGGTGTTTTCATAAAAGTTGAATATATGAATTATATCTTTTTAGCTATTATCATTTTTATCGTCTTGTACATAATTTTGAATTATTTGGCTCGAGTAAGTTCAAAAAAAATTGCCACAACTATAAAAAAATTCGCTGTTTATTTATCTTTAATACTTACAGCCCTTTTTACTATTGCTGGAAAATGGATATTTAGTTTGCCATTCCTTTTAATAGTTCTTTCAGGATTAAAGATAAAAGGTTTTACAGCCTTACAAATGTATCAATTATGGCGACTTATTCAATTTATGAAAAATTCAGGAAGATTTTCTCAAGGACAAACTCAAGGATCTACGAGTGTTTCAATAGATGAAGCATATAAACTCCTCGGATTAAAAAAAGGCGCGAGTAAAGAAGAGGTGGTCAAAGCTGCTAATCAAATTCAAAAAAAAATACACCCTGATTTAAATAGAACTGTATCTACTGAAAGACTCAGCCAACTAGTAAATGAAGCTAAAGAGAAAATAATAAAAACTGATTTTAGTTAGTTAAAAGCTCAATACATTTATTATAAACTTTATCAAAAGAGATTGAACCTTTGGTGTCATGAGTTGTTGTTTCCTCAGTTTCTCCCTCTGGAATTATTGCATTAATATTTTTTGAATATTTCCCATAAGCAAGTACTGGACTATCCATAAATAAAGCTAAAGTTTTTAAATTAAGAGCAGCACTAATATGCATAAAACCGGTATCATTTCCACAATACAAATTACAATTTGCTATTATAGGAAGCATCTCATTTATCTTTAAATTATTTAAAGAAATACAATTAGAACCTATATTTGAATTTAATATTTCATCTATCAATTGTTGATCATTTTTTCCAGCAGCTAGATAAAATTTAGAAGGATGCTTTTCATTTATTTTTTCAATTAATTTTATAAAATTTTTAATACCCCAGCGTTTTGTCTGGCCTGATGCACTAATACCCAGCACAATGTTTTTGTGACTTTGAGACACATCTTTTCTAGCTTTTAAAATTTTGTCTTCACTGATTAAAAGTTCTGGTTGGGTTGATACTATTTTACTAAGTTCATTCTCGGTAAAGATTTTAGCAGTGTTGACAACATGTTGTCCTCTTTTTTTAAATAAAGGATATTGAGCTATTTTCTTTATACCTGCAAATTTACAAATTAAAAAATATCTTAGAGAACTATTAAAGATGAATACTTTATCAAATTTTTTCTCTTTTATGTCTCTTGCTAATTTAAAAAACCCACTTAGACCATCATGGCTACCTGAATTATCATTTAAGCGATCCAATGTAATCACCTCATCAATATGCGGATCATCTAGAAAAAGATCTTTTGCTCTTGTATTTTCTTTAGCTAGTATTGAAACTGGTTTTTCGTATTTTTTTGAGATTTCATGTATGTAATTAATGTGAATTATACAATCTCCAAGGCCTACTTTATTTATGAGAATCAGAACTTTCATTTCTAAAATTTATATTATATTTTATTTCAATAAATTGGGACAATAAGATGTTAAAGCGAGGAGTATACGCAGCTAGTTTAAGTGTTTTAAATAAAGACTTAACGTTGAACGTTGAGGCTACCATTACACACGGAGAAAATTTAATTAAAAATGGTTGCACAGGAGTTTTCTTCATGGGATCTACTGGCCAAGCACAATTATTAGACTCTCCGTCTAAAAAAGAACTTATATCTAAAATAGCATCTCATAAACTTAGAAAACAATTTTTTATTGGGCTTGGTGTAAACAGTCTTTCCGACTCAATTTCATTAATTAAATATGCAAATGAATATGAACTTAATAAAGAGATATTGATCGGAGCTCCAGCTTATTACAGGAATAATTCTGACCAAGGTGTCTTTAATTTTTTTCAAAGAATAATTGCTGAGTGTCCTAAAGTGAAGGTAGTAATTTATAATTTTGAGAAATTATTTAATTATAAATTTTCAGTTGAAGCTGTCACAAATTTAGTGAATGCATTTCCAAAAAATATTGTAGGAGTAAAAGACTCATCATATAATTTATTTGAAAATTTAAAAATCAAAGATTTTTTAGTTTTTCCTGGAAGCGAAGCAAAACTTTTAAAAGGTTTAGAGCATGACTGCGCAGGATGTATTTCTGCTGTAACTAATGTGACCCACTCTCTAGCAAGAAAAGTGTTTGATGATTTCGAAAATAAAACCCCACAGACTAAAAATGACCAATTAATAGCTGTAAGAGAAACATTTGATCAATATAATTTAATATCAGCTTTGCATACTTATCATTCGATTAAAGACGAAAATTATAAGAATATATTACCTCCACTTACTTTATTAAGTGAGGAAAAACAGAAAGAACTTATTGAAAAATTAAATAAACTTAAATTTAATAACGAAAAAAACTTAGCGGCTTAAATTATGATATTAGCAAGAGTCTTGTCAAAAATTTATAAAGAGGACGGTATAATTTTACAAGATGAAAAAAATATTAAGTATGTTATTGGTAAGCCAAACTCTGAAAGACCTGTAACGGTTAAACTATTAAACAAAAAACTAAAATATCTATTATTGGTAGAGCCGGAATATTATTTTCCTGAAGCTTACATGAATGAGGAAATAATAATAGAAAATGCAACACTGCATGAATTTTTGATGGTTTTTGTAAAAAATCTTGGGCGAGGTGAAATTACTTTCTATAGTGACTTGGTAAAAAAATTTTTTGGTGTTTGGAGATATATTTCAAATTTTAATACAAAATCAAAATCAAAAAAGCAGATATCAAGCCATTATGATTTAGGGGGCAAGAAAGGAATAAAACTGTATACAAATATGCTTTGCAGTAATATGCAATATTCTTGTGCGATTTGGAAAGATGACACAAAAACATTAGAAGAAGCTCAAATAAATAAACTCAATCATATTATAAAAAAACTAAAAATTAAAAAAGGAGATAAGATTCTAGATATTGGTTGTGGATTTGGAACTGCTGCCGCATACATAGCAAAACAAACTGGTTGTGAAGTAACTGGTATAACGTTAAGTAAAAACCAACTAGATTATGCCGTGCAAAATGCAAAGGAATTAAATTTAGATAATCAAATTAGTTTTGAGCTTAAAGATTATAGAGATATGGGTGGTAAATTCGATAAACTTTACTCAATTGGCATGTTCGAGCACACAAGTCTGAAGTACTATAATACCTTCTTTAAAAAAACTTACGACTTATTAAAAGATAATGGAACTTTTTTACTTCACACAATTGGTGTCGTTGGACCGCCTTCAGCACCATCTCGCTGGATAGGTACTCGTATTTTTCCAGGTGGAAGATGTCCATCTTATAGTCAAATCATCAAACCAATTGAAAAATCAGGTTTCATTGTGAATGATTGTGAGTCTTTAATCAAACATTACGATTTAACTTTGGAAGCATGGAGAGAAAGATTCTTAGCTAAAAGGACTGAAATGAAAGATTTATTTGATGAAAAGTTCTGTAAAATGTGGGAGTTTTACTTAAGTTCCACAAGTGCTGCTTTTAGATATAGAGATCTACTTGTTTTTCAAATCCAACTTGTTAAGAACTTTTCAACTGCTTCTAGAACTCGAGATTACATTTATAACTAAAAACTGTTATTAAATAAGATAACAGTATGAAAAGGAAGAAAAAGAAACTTAAGAAAAATAAGTCAATTAAATCCAAAAGACTTAAAACCAGAAAATCTACTAAAAAAAGAAAAAAAGTTTTCAAAAGAAAAACAAAAATAAAAAGATCATTCAAAAAAAGAAGAAAGAAAATTAAGACTCGAAAAAAGAAAATTGTTACATCAAGATCAAAATATAAAAAAACTCAAAAAACAAGAGCAGTAGTTTCAGGAATTCTAAGTTTAAGTGACAAAATTAAATCAATGCTAAGATTTAATTTGAATATAGATAAATCTCTTCAAAATTTTTTTCAAGGCATTTCTAACCGGGTTTTAAATATTAAAAAAGTTATTCAAGAGGAAAGAGTTAAGCAAAAACAGAAAAAAATAAAAGAAATGGAAAGAGAAAAAGTAGAGGCAAAGAAACGCTTCATGCAACAAGAGGAATTAGCATTAAAGGCCAAAGCTCTTGAATTAAAAGAGGAGAAAGAGTTAAGCCGGCAATTATCAATTGATCTGAAAAGATTTATACGTGAGGACCAAGCTGAACTTAGAAGAGAACGAGCAGAAAAACAAAGGAAATTTTTAGAACAAATTAAATTAGAGAAAAAAATAAAAAGTTTCATTCAAAGAGAGGAAAAGGAAGTCCAAGCCCTTTCTAAATATGTTTTAAACCAACAAAGAGAGTCTTACGAAGAAGTCAAGCTGCGGATAGATAAGATCAAAGAAAAATATAAAGCTCTTAGACAACAAAAAATTGAAGAAGCAATTAGAGAAAGACTTACTCAGTTTGGTGTTGATGTAAAAGATAGTGATACAAAAGAAATTTTGTTAGAAAAAGAAAGAATTTTTAACGAGGAAAGAGAAAAAGTAGAGTATGCACTCATATCATATTATAGAACGAGCCTTTCACTTTGTTTTAACATAAATAAGAAATTTTTAAGTAAACATCTTCCTTTAATGAGGTGCATAGATAAAAGGATAGAAGAGTCAGCTATATATATTAAATGGGATGACACTCCTGAAGATGATTGGCTAATTTGCATTTATTTAAAAGACGATACTCCTACTGAAGGGATAGTCATCGAGGACAAGACTGATCCAGAAAAAAATATTTCAAAAGAATTTAAGAGAGACCAGATCTTTGATGCCTCAGATTTTATGGTAGACTCTCTTACTGCTTTACTAGAGAGAGAAAGAAATAAAAGAAAAGCTAGTTAAGTAAATTTTTGATTAATGAAATTTGACCTATGTTCATTAAATGAATATCTTTTTTTTCAAAACCAAATTTCTGTGCATTATTTAAAAGTCTATTTCTTGGTTCATTAATAGGGCCATCAGAATTCTGACCCTCTAATCCCAAAAGAAAACTTCCATAATGCATAGGTATAACTTTTTTTGCTTTTATATCTTTGGAAACTTTTAAAGCTTCCTCAGGATTTGTGTGAAAAATAGAAAAATCTTTTTTTCCTGTAATTGCATCAAAGTTGTAAGCTCCAGAATTTATAAAAATAATATCAATTGGACCATATTTATCTCCCATCATTTTATAAATATTCGAATAACCAGTGTCACAAGCAAAAAATAATTTAATATCTTTATACTCGATTAAAAAACTTCCCCATAAAGCTTTATCCGTTGCTCCAGGACCGAACGGGAGGGCGCTCCTCTTATTCCAATGTTGCGAAGGAACTAAAGTTATAGTCAAATCTTCATTTATTTCAACTTTATCGAACCAATCTAACTCATTCACATCTTTAAAATTATTTTTTTTAAAATATGAACCATTATTCAAAGGCACCAAAACTTTTGCAGATCTTCTTCAGGTTTATTTAGCCATTTACTCAATTCTTTTTCCTCTTTAGCTGTAGTATCATCAATTTTTTTTGAAACTGTCTGACACCCCGCCAATGAAACAATAAATAATGTGAATAAAATTACTTTAAAAAATTTTTTCATTTTTAACCTTATTTTATAACGTAAAGTTATAAACAGATATATTTACTTATAGTTGAATCATACCAGTTCTGAGAAATTTAAATAAGATTTCTTAACAATTATCCATTAAAAAACTTCAAAAGGAGAATTTATGGAAAAATTTTTTAAATTTAAAGAACTAAAAACAAATATGCGAACAGAGTTGAACGCATCAGTAACAACTTTTTTGTTAACAGCCTATGTGATTTTTATAAATCCGCTGATACTTTCTGGTGAATTTGCTGGACCAGAAAAAGGATTTTTTGATTTCAATTTTGTTTTCGTAGCAACAATCGTTTCAGCAGCGATAGCATGTTTCGTGATGGGACTCTGGGCAAACCAGCCGATTGCGCTCGCTTCGGGTATGGGATTAAATTCAACAGTTTCCTACTATGTATGTGCACAACTAGGATTTACACCTGAGCAAGCTTTGGGTGCAATTTTGGTTTCTGGAATATTGTTTGTAATATTATCAGTAAGTCCAATTAGAAAATATTTAGTCAATGCAGTGCCTATGTCACTTAAAAATGGAATCGCCGCGGGAATAGGCGCTTTTCTTTTTGTGATAGGAATTAGCTTGATGGCCGTCATAAAAGATGCACCTGTTACATTAGTTCAACTTGGAGATATGACCTCTCCGATGACAATTCTGGCATGTGCTGCTTTAATATTTATTGTTGTTTTGCAAAAATTAAACTTAGGGATGATTAGTAAAGGATCAATAATTATAGGTATAATTTTATTTTCAACGATTGCTTGGGTAACTGGTCTTGCAAAATTTAATGGTGTTGTTGGATCAATTCCTGAAATGGGATACTTTTTAGAATTTGATTTTTCAGCTATTATGTCAGCGAGTGGTGCAACAGTAGTTTTTACACTATTCTTTGTAGATGTCCTTGATACGAATTCTACTTTAACTGCGATTGCAAAAGAGACAGGTAGAATAGATAAAAAAGGAAACATTAAGGATGTTGATAAAGCGCTAATGGCTGACTCAGTTGGAACAGTTGTCGGTGGCTTAACTGGAACTTCAAACGTAACTTCTTATATTGAGAGTTCAGGAGGAGTGTCTGTGGGCGGTAAGTCGGGACTCGTTGCTGTTGGTTGCGGTGTATTATTCTTGTTATGTTTGTTTATATCACCACTTGCAACTAGCATCCCAGCACCTATAGATGGCGCTGCATTAGTAGTTATAGCAAGTATGTTTATGAAAAACTTAAAAGACTTGAATTGGAAAGATGTAAGCGAATATCTTCCGGCCGTAATTGCTACTTTAGCAATGCCTTTGACTTACTCAATTTCTGCAGGTTTAGCTTTGGGCTTTTTAAGTTATGCTTTGATAAAATTATTAACTGGTCAAGGAAGTAAAGTTTCTGGAGCAGTTTATGTAATTGCTATTGCTAGCGTAGCTTACTTTGCTGTAGTTTAAATATTTTAGGGCCAGTTAATTCTGGCCCTTAATTCTTCTGATGTTTCTTAATTAAATCCTGAACTCTTATTTCTTCATAATGCTCGAAAGGTTGGACAATCCATGGGTTACTATCTAATCTTTGAGCACAAAAATCTGGTTCGAAGGTTGAGTCTTTTTTTTTCCAGAGAACAGCAGTTTTAATTTCTTTTATATTGCCTTTGAGGGGTGGATATTTTTTTAACCAATCAATACTTTTATTTAGTGTTACCCCTGTATCAGATAAGTCATCACATAAAAGAATGTTTCCTTTCATGTCTTGAACGGTAGAGCTCATTTCTCTTGAAAAAACCAAATCCCCTTGTTGATCTTCTGTGCCCTCTCCAGAGTATGATTCTACGGCAAGATAAGCGCATTTTAATTTAAAAACTCGGCTTAAGACATCAGTAATTGGAAGACCACCTCTAGCAATTCCAATAAGTAAGTTTGGTTTAAAACCACTTTCATGAATTTGTATTGCTAATTTTTCAACGATTAGATTATACTCTTTCCAATCAATGATAAGTTTATCTGCCATGAAAAAAGTTAATTTATTTTAAAGGAGTTGTAAATGAAAGGTTATGTAGTTTGTGTTTATAAAAGCATAAGTAATGAGGAAAAGTTAAAAGAATACGCTGTGAAAGCTAGAGCAGCAGTTGAAAAATATAAGGGAAAGTTTTTAATTAGAGGCGGAAGATCTACATCTAATGAGGGTGATAAATCTCCGAGAACAGTTGTAATTGAGTTTCCATCCTATGATGAAGCTAATAACTTTTATAATTCAAAAGAATATCAAGATGCACATTCTATTCTTGAGGGTTACGCAGAACGTCAGCACCAAACGATTGAAGGCGCTTAATATTGGATTGGTTCATCATCAATACTGCGCCAGAGATACCATGTGGCTACTGAACAATAAGGTGTAAATTTTTTATAAAGTTTATTTAAAAAACTTTTTGGAGGAAAGTATTTTTTCTTATAATTATTTGATATTGCTCTTAATAGGCCAATATCTTGCAAAGGCCAAATATTAGATCGATTGTAAGTGAATAGTAAAATCATTTCTGCGCTCCATCTACCTATTTGTCTCAATGATGATAAGTATTGAATAGCTTCCTCGTCATTCATGTTTTTGATTAATTTTGGATCAAATTCTTTTCTAATCATTTTTATCGCAAGTTCTTTAATTCCTTTTGCTTTTTGTTTGGTCATGCCACAGGATTTTATCTGTGAAATTGATAATTTGGCAACTTGAGTTGGCTTAATTTTCCCAACTTTTTTTTGAAATCGATTAAATACTGCTGAAGCCGAAAAAATTGATAATTGCTGGCCTATTACGCTCTTGCACAATGAATAAAAAATATCTTTTCTTGTTGTAAGGAATTTATCGTTATATTTTATAATAAGTTTTTTTAGTACTTTATCTTTTTTAGATAAAATTTTTATTGCTTTTGGCCAGTAACTTGGATACTTGCTCACGGCCTAGGACTTACAATCTGTTTTTTAAGTTGAGACTCTCTCATAAAAATAATTGCAGAACTTACAATGATTAAACCAGCGCCTAAAAGAGTCAGTACTTTTGGTATTTCGCCCCAAATGAAATATCCTAGCAATATTGCAAATACTAAATTTAAATATTTTGTTGGTGTAACTAATGATGCCTCAGCTATTCTTAGTGATACAGTAAGCAAAATATTTGCTACTGAACCAATTATGCCAGTAAAAATTAAAAGAAACAGATCAAATTTAGATGGCATAATCCAACCAAAAGGAAGTGTTGCTAAACCAACTATCATACTTAGTAAAGAAAAGTATAAAGCAATTCTATAATTAGGTTCGGTAGATGATAAACTTCTTATGCTCAGAGCTACACAAGCGAAGAAAATACAAAAAATTATTGGAAACAAGTAATAAATATTTAACTCATCATAAGCGGGTTTGACAATCATCAACATCCCAATAAATCCAATTAAAACTGCAGACCATCTTCTGATGCCCACTTTTTCAGATAAAAAAAATATTGAGCCTAAAGTAACGAAGATTGGACCTCCAAATGTCAAACTTACAACATCTGCTAAAGGGATCTCTCTTAGAGCAATAAAGAGTGCGACTATTGCTAACGTCCCAGTTACAGCTCTGAAGGCATGTAATTTAGGTCTTGTAGTTTTATAAAAAGTTTTAAATTCATTCTTTGGTACAAGCATTAAAATGGGTATCAGACCAAAAAAAAATCTTGCAAATAGCACTTCGCCTACAGGAAACTGGTCTAACCATTTAACACAAGCATCCATCATCGCAAAACATGCTACAGATGCCGCACCGTATAAGACGCCTAATTGATTTTTAGTTAGCAATTCATTATCCTCAAGAATATTTAACATAAAATGAATAAAAATAACAAAGCTATAATTTGTGGGGGTTGTTTCTGGGGGATAGAGGAAAACTTCAGGACAAAACCTGGAATAATTTCAACTGAAGTTGGTTACACTGGTGGAAAAACTGACAGTCCGACTTATGAGTCTGTTTGTAGTGGAAAAACAGGACATGCTGAGTGTGTGCAGCTTATTTTTGATAAGAATATTATCTCTTACGAAAAAATAATTGACCTCTTTTTTAAAATGCATGATCCGACTCAAAAAGATATGCAATTTCCTGATATCGGTACACAGTATAGAAGTGAAATCTTTTTTGTTGATGAGGAGCAAAAAACGATAGCTATCAATGTAAGAGATAAATTTAACAAACTTTTAGACAATAAGGTTGTAACAAATATCAATCCACTTAGTGAATTTTTTCGAGCTGAAGAATATCATCAGAAATATATAGAGAAAAACAGAAAATGAGACAACTAGTTTCAACAGAATGGTTAGAAAAAAATATCGATAAAGTCAGAATATTAGACGCTACTTGGTGTTTACCTAACTCAGGTAGAAATGCTGAAGAGGAGTTTAAAGAAAATCATATAAAGAACTCAATATTCTTTGATATTGATAAAAATTCAAAGAAAAATTCTTCATTGCCCCATATGCTTCCTTCAAATGAAGAATGGGAAAACATTGTTTCTAATTTAGGAATAAATAATTCTGATCATGTAATCATTTATGATAATTCAGATGTTTTTAGTTCATGCAGAGTTTGGTATTCATTTATCTATTTTGGTCATGATCTAGATCTTGTATCAGTTTTGGACGGTAATTTTACAAAATGGTTAAACGAAAAAAGAGTTATATCAAAAGAAATAAATCAAATTAAAAAAACTAATTATAAAGCTGAGGAAAATATATCTATTGTAATAAATAAAGCCCAAGTGAAAGAAAATATATCAAGTAAAAAATTTCAATTAATAGATGCTAGAAGCAAAGAAAGATATTTGGGTTTGGTTCCTGAACCCCGAAAAGGATTAAAAAGCGGTCACATTGAAGGATCAAAAAATATACCTTTTCAATTACTTTTAAATGAAGATAGAACCTTTAAAAAAAAAGAAGATTTAATAAAGATTTTTGATCAGAAAGAAATAGATAGAGATAAAGATATTGCTTTTACATGCGGATCTGGAATTTCGGCATGTATTTTAGGACTAGCTAATTCTATCATAAGTGGTAAAAAACCTACTATCTATGACGGCTCATGGTCGGAGTACGGATTAGAATAAAAATGAAAGCATCATCAAAATTAAAAGTTTTTTTAATTATTTTTTTTATTGCTATTTTTGCAATTATTGCTGCAAGGCATTTTATTGGTTTACACTTTAAAAAAAAATTTAGTGTACGACCTGCGCCAGGAGTAATTGTAGAAAAAGTTGAGAGATCTTTGTTTTACAAAAGTATAGAAACTTTTGGTACAGCATTAGCGCAAAATTCAAAAACGTATAGAATAAAAACTAATGAAGTTGCTGGAAAATTAAATATTGATAATAGATTTGTAAAAAAAGGTGAAATAATCCTCAGACTTAAAAGTGGTGAAGAGGTTATTGCAGATTTTGCGGGTAAATTGGGAAAAAGAGAAATTGCCCAAGGAGTTTTGGGTTCAGAGAGTTTAATAGTAACTTTGGATGATTTAAAAAAAATAGTAATAGATATAAAAGTCCCAGAGAATTATGTAAATATACTCAAACCAGGATTGAAAGCAGAAATAACAAGTTCAGCATTTAAAAAAACATTTAAAGGTAAAATTCAAACAATTAGCTCAAGAATAGATCCTTCTACAAGATCGATTTTATCTAGAGTTTTGGTCAATAATTCTAATTTTGAAATCATTCCAGGGCAACTAATGACAGTTAAGATTATCTATGATGAAATTAATCAAGTTGGTGTTCCTGAGAGTGCTGTGACGATTCAAGGTACTACAGCTTTTGTTTACACAATAAGAAATGAAACCGCTGAAAAAAAGAATATCGAAATTGGTAAAAGAAATTTTGGAAAAGTTTCAGTAATTTCAGGAGTAAATGAAGGCGATCTTGTGATTACTGAAGGTGTCTCGAAAGTAAGAAATAATGCTAAAATCAAAATTTTAAATCCAAATAATTAAATGTTTTTAACTGACCTATCTATCAAAAGACCTGTCGTAGCTTCAGTAATGAGCTTAGTATTAGTGATATTTGGTCTTGTAACTTTTCAAGAAATTCCTACTGATGAGTTACCTGATGTTCAACCACCTGTTGTTACAATTCAAACTGAATATAGAGGTGCTTCAGCTGAAGTAGTTGATACGCAAATAACTCAAAAAATTGAGGATTTTGTTGGAGGAACTCCAGGTTTAGAGACGATTGACTCTTTTAGTGAGGATGAAAGCTCAAGGATTACTTTAACTTTTGAAACTGATTTAGATTTAGATGATGTAACTAATGATGTCAGGAGTTCTGTTTCTAGGGTTTTAGATAATTTACCTGACGGTGCCGAGCAACCTGAAATATTCAAGCAGAGTGGGCAAATGCGAACTACTTTATGGTTATCTTTCAGTTCAGATACTATGACTGATTTAGAATTAACTGATTATGCTGATCGTTATTTAACAGATGCATTCGCAACGGTACCAGGAACCGGACTCGTACGTATGGGAGGAGAAAGAGAACTTTCATTAAGAGTTTGGCTTGATCCTTTGGCTTTAGCTGCAAGAGATTTGACAACGGAAGAGGTTGAGGCGGTTTTAAGAAAAGAAAATGTTGAGTTTCCAGCTGGTCGAATTGAATCTAAAGATATAGATTTAACAATTAAGCTCGATAAAGCTTACGAAGATGTAGAGAATTATAAAAATTTACCGCTGAAAAGAGCTAAAGATGGTTCAATAATTACTTTATCTGATGTTTCAAGAATAGAATTAGGGGCTGAGTCAACAAGAACCATATTTAAGGGAAATGGCAAACAGGTGGTTGGAATAGGTATATACCAACAATCAGATGCAAATACTATTGCAGTAGCAAATGGTATTAAAGAAAAAATGCAAGAACTAAGACCAAGTTTACCTCCAGGCACAACTTTAGAAGTATCTTTTGACAGAAGTAATTATATAAAAACTGCAATTAAGGAAGTTTATAAAACTTTAATCATTGCTCTAGTATTAGTAACTATAATTATCTATTTATTTTTAGGAAACTTGAGAGCCTTAATAGTACCTTTAATTGCTTTACCGGTATCATTAATTTCTACATTTCTATCAATATATATTTTTGATTTTTCTATAAATTTATTCACTTTGATGGCTTTAGTTTTGGCTATTGGAATAGTGGTTGATGATGCAATAGTGATGCTTGAAAATATTGTTAGAAGAATAGAGTTAGGAGATACTCCTTTAGTTGCTGCATATAAAGGAGCAAAACAAGTTTCTTTTGCAATTGTAGCAACTACTGTAGTTCTAGTTGCTGTTTTCGTTCCTTTAATTTTTATTAAGGGTATAACAGGTGTACTGTTCACTCAAACAGCAATCACGCTTGCTTCAGCCGTAATCATATCAAGTTTTGTTGCTCTTTCACTGAGTCCAATGTTGGCTAGTAAATTTCTTAGAAAAAATATGGAAAAGTCTAAAATGGTTATTAAATTTGAGAATTTTTTAAAAAATCTTACTTACTTATATAAGGTTTCATTATTAGAATGGATTAAAAAAAGAAAAGCAATTACAATTTTTTTATTGGGTACGCTCGCTCTAACTATTTTCTTTTTTAATTTTGCAAAGAAAGAATTGATAGCACCTGAAGATAGAGGTGCATTTTTTGTAATAGTTAAAGCTCCTCAAAGCTCTGGATTTAATTTTACTAAGGACAGAGCAGAAGAAATTGAAAAACTACTACTACCAAAAGTTGGA
>CACIYA010000018.1 GCA_902590755.1 uncultured Pelagibacteraceae bacterium
GTAAAGGTAATGAGGAAAATTGTACAAATTGTTGGTTTACCACAGCAGTTTCAATGCCACTTGATCAAGGAAATTCAATTTGAAAAGACCACCTTTTGCTATTCGATACTTAATTATTGGCGCAATATTAGTGGTACCACCAATACTAAGCACTCATTATGGAACAATATACTTAGGTAAGCACAATGGCGTGCTTCTTGGTTTTTGCGTTGGAATAGTTTGTGTGTCTTTTGCGTGTTGGAAACTTTTTATTGATGAGTGGAGGGATGACGAGGACTAATGAAATTCGAAATCTCAAGAGAAGGAGCCTTAAAACAGCTCGATGCTTTTATAAACAGTGAATTAGCAAATTATAGTTTCAAAAGAAATTTTGATTTAGGGCCAAAAGATAAATCAAATGTATCTTGTTTATCACCTTACATATCTCACAGATTAATAACTGAATATGAAGTTGCAAAGTCAGTTTTAACAAAGTTTCCATATCAAAAAGTTGAAAAATATATTCAAGAAATATTTTGGAGAGTTTATTGGAAAGGTTGGTTGGAACTTAGACCTCAAGTTTGGACTGACTTTATAGAAGATTTAAAAGGATTAAAGGAAGATGAAAGTTATAAAAAGGCAATAAATGGTGAAACTCAAATTGAATGTTTTAATGATTGGGTAAAAGAGCTTAAAGAAAATAATTATCTACATAATCATACAAGAATGTGGTTTGCTAGCATTTGGATATTTACTTTAAATTTACCTTGGCAGAAAGGTGCAGAGTTTTTTATGAAACACTTGTACGATGGAGATGCCGCCTCTAATACTTTAAGTTGGAGATGGGTAGCAGGCTTGCAAACCAAAGGTAAACACTACGTTGCTCAGTCATGGAATATAAGCAAGTTTACAAATAATAAATATAAAAATGTTAAATTAAATGAGAACGCTTTATCTTTAACAGACAAAAGAGAATATAAATTAAATCCACTTAATTTTATTACAGAAGATAATTCTAATGAAAATTTATTAGTTTTCGAGAATGAATTGAATTTAGAAAATAAAAATTTAAAAAAATATAAAAATATTTATTTAGTTTTATTAAGTAATGATATTAGAAAGTTAAAGCTAGGA
This sequence comes from uncultured Pelagibacteraceae bacterium, assembly GCA_902590755.1. Classification (GTDB taxonomy): domain Bacteria; phylum Pseudomonadota; class Alphaproteobacteria; order Pelagibacterales; family Pelagibacteraceae; genus Pelagilacustribacter. The sequence continues at coordinate 1,114 of CACIYA010000018.1, forward strand.
CAAAAGGTGTTAGACTATAAGTCAGGAATAATTAATGATCAAAAAAAAAGATTTGAAGATTTACAGATCATAGATGAAGTAAAATTTCAAAATCTTGCTGATGAAATTAACTCTTTTGATGTAGTTCACCCATGCATTGGAGAGAATTTTTCTTTTTTAAATAATATTAGAAAAAAGCGAAATTTAAAATTAAACTTTATTTTGAGTGAAGAAGATAAATTTTCTTGGCAATTTTCTAATAAAGGATTTTTTAATTTTAAAAATAACATTCCTAAAATTTTAACAAGTTTTAATTTACAATAACCTATTTAGAAGAGCACCTTTTCGAACAATATTTTACTTTATCCCAATTAAGTCTCCATTTTTTTCTCCAACTAAAAGGCTTATTACAAACTGGACAAGTTTTTTTAGGCAAATTAGCTTTTTTCATTTTTCAGAAGGTGTTTATTTTTTATAAATAGAAAATAAGCTGCAATCTCATAGAAAATATTTAATATGAAAAATAGAGGTTTAAATTTAAATATTTTATATAAAAAATTATATTTAGGAACATTTTTCCAAATTATTAAAAAAGACTCCGCTCCATCAATTACTCTACCGTCTTGTATAACATGCATTCTTCTTAAAAGTTCTTTATATGATTTTGAGGTAGCTTTCTGAGCTTCTTCATTAGTAGTTACATCTATCCATTCCACACTGTTATCACTATGTTTTTTGTAATGATTGATTTCGGCTCTACAAATATTACATGAATTGTTAAAAAAAACTTTAACCATTAGTATTTTCTTTTATAAAATTATTGGCAGCTTTAAAAATTCTTGTTTTTCTCTCTTTATTCATTTTTTCAGAAACTCTAACCATCATTGCAAGACGCGGATTTTTTAAAAAGAATTTTTTATGTCTATCTATAAATTTCCAATATAATCCGTCCATTACATCACACCAAGGACCTTTTTTAAAATGCATCATTTTTAGAAAATAACTAGATCCACAAATATAAGGTTTAGTTGCAAATATTCCACCATCACTAAATAATCCCATTCCATAAATATTTGGCGCCATTACCCAGTCAGATGAGTCTACAAACATTTCCATAAACCATTTGTAAACTTGTTTAGGATTAATTTCACAAAGATTCATAATATTAGCCAATATCATTAGTCTTTCTATATGATGCGACCAGCCGTAGTTTTTAGCATTATTGATTGCATGATCTAATGGATCTAAACCAGTATTTCCATCATACCAAGATTTTTTCATTTTTCTTTTATGATTAAAAAAATTAGTGTTATCCAATCGTTGATCATAGTTTTGATAAATTCCTCTCATAAACTCTCTCCAACCTATAATCTGTCTTATGTAACCTTCCAAGGAATTCATAGGTACTTTATTTTCAATTTTTCTTAACTTTTCTATTATTTCTTCAGGTGCTATTAAACCTAAGTTTATAAGTGGACTTAGAGCGCTATGAAAAACAGTATTTGATTTGTCTGTTACTGCATCCTCGTAATCCCCAAATAACTTTATTCTCTCTTTCAAAAACTCATCCAGCCACTTACTTGCATCTTTTCGTGTTGTTGGAAACCAAAATTTATCAGTATTCCCCGGATGATCTTTAAAATTAGAATTTATAAATTTTTTAAGAGTAATAGTTTCCTTAGTCTCTTTTACCTTAGAAATCACAGGGAATTTAATTGTATTAGGAAGTTTTTTTCTATTTTCTTCATCGAAACTCCATTTATTCCCTTTTGGAGTTCCATTTTTATTCATTAATAAATTCATTTTTGTTCTTACGATTTTATAAAAATTTGCCATGAAAGGCCGTTTATTTTTAGAAAGGTAATCTTTAAACTCCTGTCTCTCCATTAAAAACATTGGAGATCTAACTTGGTTGATTTTAAGTGAATTTTTTTTTCCTAAATTCAATATTCTTTTTTCAAAAAATTTATCTTCGATTTCAAAAAAAGTAATTTCTTTTATTTTTTTTTCTTTAATAATCTTTTCTAATTTTTTTTCGTAGGATAATTTAAAATCTTTATTTACATCTTTATATATTAAATTAAAATTTTTTGATCTTAGCTCATCTTTAAATGATCTCATTGAAGATAAAAATAACAGTATTTTTAGTTTGTGATGTTTTTCAAAGGTGCATAAACCATAGTCTTCTGCCATAAAAAAAGTATGGTCTTTATAATCAGATAGATATTTTGGGTTAAAAAGTTGATTTCCTAAAATTATAAAAAGCTTCATAAGTAATAAAATACATATTTTATTTAGATATTACACGCGTCATTATTTGCATGTAAATAACGTTTAATAATGTTATTTTTAGTTATGAAAAAAGTAATTTTAGGAGCAACAGGATCAATAGGTTCTTCTTTGGCTAAAAAATTAGTTGATAGCGGTGAAGAGGTGCACTTAGTTGGTAGAGACGAGAACAGTTTGTCTGAGTTGGCAAAAAATTTAAATTCTACATTTACAGTTTGCGACGTTTTAGAGGAGAATTTTTCTGAAAAAATACTGAATGATTTAAAAGACGAGCCAATCAATGGATTAGCTTTTTGTGTAGGATCAATTGATTTAAAACCATTAAAGTTAACAAAAAAAAGTGACTTTATGCAATCATTCAATTTAAATCTTATTTCTGCAACAGAAGTAATCAAAACCTTAGCAGATAATTTAAAAAAAAATAAAGGCTCAGTAGTTTTATTTTCAACGGTAGCAGTAAAACAAGGTTTTCCAAACCATGCAATAGTTTCATCAGCAAAAGGTGCTATAGAGGGTTTAACTTTAGCTTTAGCAGCTGAATTCGCTCCTAATGTTAGAGTAAATTGTATTGCACCTAGTTTGACAAATTCTAAAATTTCTAACTTTTTGTTAAAAAATGAAAAAGTAGCAGAGGGCATCGCTAAAATGCACCCTATGAAAAGAATTGGTGAGGGGGGAGACTCAGCTTCTGTAGCCAAATTTCTTCTGATGGATGAAAGTTCGTGGATAACTGGTCAAATACTAGGGGTAGACGGGGGTAGATCATCTGTCGCATAACATTTTTGACAAACTTATTCTAAGAGTTGTCATGAAAAAAATTTACGTAATAATCTTTTCTATATTATTAAGCACTAGCTTATTTGCAGCAGGAGGTGATAGCGGAAGTTCTTCAGAGGCATCATTATATGACGATGCTGTTAAATTAGTTAAACGTGCTGGTAAATTGGAAAAAAAAGAAAATTTAGATAAAGCAAATAAGCTTTACTCACAAGCATTTACAAAATTAGAAAAAGCTCTTAAGAAAGATAAAAAAAATCCTGATATCCTCAACTATATGGGGTTTACATCAAGAAAAACAGGGAACTTTGAAATTGCAGAGAAGTTTTACCTTCAAGGTTTAAGTATAAATCCTAATCATAACGGTATTAACGAATATTTAGGAGAGCTATATGTTCAAACAAATCGTATGGACAAAGCTAACGAAAGATTAGAAGTTTTAAAAAGTTGTAATTGTAAAGAGTTTGGTGAACTTGAGTTAATTATAAAAACTCGAGGTACTAAAGTTTACTAAGACAAATCTACGGCAAATTTTTTTAGTTTTTCAATTGGAATTAGTTCTAGTGTTTTTATATTGGTTTTTTTTAAAAAAACAGAACATGCAGCATCTTCTTCAATTGCTCGTGCGTACCAAGTAGCGCAAACACACCAACTATCTCCATCTTTCAAACCTGGAAAACCAAACTCTGGATGCGGAGTAATTAAATCATTACCCACTTTTTTAGACCACAGTAAAAATTTATCAGTTACTTTTGCACAAACTGTATGGACTCCTCTATCATTCTTATCTGTGTTACAACATCCATCTCTAAACCAACCTGTTAATGGGTCATTAGAACAAGGCTCTAAAGGCTCACCAAACACATTTTTTTGTATTTCCCCACTCATCTGGTAAAAACATTAGCAATTTTACTATCAATTTCTAAATTAAATGAAAAAGATCTTCTTTCTCCACTTGATTTAAATGGATAAGCTGTATGCATTAAATAATGCGGGAAAAGAATTACATCTCCTACTTTAGGTTGATGATTATAAATACTATCACTTAAAAACATCTTATTTCCATTTATGAAATCAATGGTGCCATCAATTTTTGATTTATTAGGATTTTTTGAAATAAATTTTGGAACTTTCAAATAACCCACACCTGATATGTGCCCATCGTGATAATGAATAGGATTATATTCATTATTAAATTGTCTTACTATCCAAAAATTTTTAATTGAAATTTTTTTCACTTTTTTTCCTAAAGTTTGAAAAATATATTTTTTTACTTCTTTAGATATTACTTTTTCTAAATTTCTTTTTATAAAAGATTTTGGCAATTGGAACTCTTGTTTGACCTGCCCAACTAACTTTTTTGAATAATCTAATTTTTTTAATAAACTTTTTTTATTTAAGATTTGATCAACTTCATTATTCATTTGTTTTATTAATTTATTTGAAAATTTCAACTTTGCAATTTTAGGACCAAAAGGACTTATTACTTTCATAATTATAGTTTTGTTGGATTTGGTTGTCCTTTATAAACTTTTTCTGGATCAAATTTTTTTTCTTTATCTTTAAATTTCAATTCAATCGTTTTTGAGTTTTTAATTTTCCCCAAAGTTATTGATCTATAAAAACATGATTTATATCCGACATGGCAACTAGCTCCGTTTCCTATATCTACTGACATCCACAATGAGTCTTGATCATCATCTATCCTTAAATCAATTACCTTTTGTACGAAGCCACTTGTCTTTCCTTTGTGCCATACTTCTTTTCTTGATCTACTCCAATAATGGGCCTCTTTAGTTTCAATTGTTTTTTTAAGAGCTTCTTCATTCATGTAACCATGCATCAATAACTCACCTGAGCCACTGTCAGAGGTAGTTACAGGAATTAGCCCATCCGTATCAAATTTGGGTGATAAAAATCTTCCCTCTTCTACTTCAAATACGCTTTCTCTTTTTCTGAACATGAACGTAAAATAATAAAAAAAAGACAAAATAGCAATTTGCATTAATCAAATATGTCCTATAAAACCTTCTACAATGAAATTAGTAAAAGACACTGATAAAAGATCCTCAAATAAGCCTGAAGTTTCAGATAAACAGGCCGAAGAGGCGTTTAAAACTATTCTTCAGTGGATTGGAGAAGATCCAAATAGGGAAGGACTTGTTGAGACACCTAAAAGAGTAATTAAAGCATTTAAGGAATACTTTAAGGGGTATCACCAAGATGCTGAAGCTGATTTATCTAAAACTTTTGGAGACGTAGAGGGCTATGACGATATGGTAGTGGAAAAAAACATTACACTTGAAAGTCACTGCGAGCATCATATGGCACCTATCATTGGAGTAGCGCATGTTGCTTATATCCCTAATAAAAAGGTTGTAGGACTGAGTAAATTAGCTAGAACGGTAGAGATATTCTCTAAAAGACTTCAAACTCAAGAGAGACTTACAATGCAAATTGCTAAAACTTTGATGAATTCATTAGATGCTAAAGGAGTAGCAGTTACTATCGATGCTGCTCATCAATGCATGACTATGAGAGGTGTTAAAAAAGAGAAAGCCACAACAGTAACTAACTATTTTTTAGGATCTTTTAGAGAAGACTTAAGTATTCAAAATAGATATTTAAGATATATTAAAAAATAGATGTCTCAAAAATTTAAAGCTGTAGTAATAGATAATCAAAACGAAAAATTTACAAGAGAAATTAAAGAAATCGACACAAGTCATCTTAAAGATGGAAACGTTTTAGTCAAAATAGATTATTCAAGTCTTAATTATAAAGATGCTTTAATTTTAAATAATGGAGGCAAGATTGTAAGAAAATTTCCTTTCGTTCCAGGTATAGATTTTTCAGGCACTGTAGTTGAAAGTGAGGATAATAAATTTAAAAAAGATGATAAAGTAATTTTGACTGGTTTTAGGGTAGGAGAAGCTTTCTTTGGTGGTTTTGCTCAGTATGCTAAAGTAGACGCAAATTTTTTAATCAAAATTCCAAAAGATTTAGATACTCATAAGTCTATGATGCTTGGCACAGCAGGTTTTACAGCTCTTTTATGTTCTTTTGCAGTTAAAGCTAAAGAGGAATTGTTGTTAGGTGAAAAAGTAAAAGATGTTTTGGTAACTGGTGCTACGGGTGGTGTTGGAAGTATTGCTGTAATGATTTTATCTAAAATGGGATATGACGTTCACGCTGTAACAGGAAAAAAAGATAAAAATGATTATCTAAAAAGTTTAGGTGCTAAAAATATTATAGAGAGAAAAGAATTTGAGGGAGAAAGTAAACTTCTAGAAAAAGGAGTTTGGGACGGAGTTGTTGATACTGTAGGTGGCGCTGCTTTAACAAAAATATTTGCACAAACAAAATCTGGTGGAATTGTTGCTGCGTGTGGAAATGCAGGAGGAATAAAAATCAATACAAGTGTTATGCCTTTTATTATAAGGGGTGTTAAACTATGGGGTATCGACTCGTCTGGTTCCTCAATAAAACGAAGAGAGTTTGTTTGGGGCGAAGCAGCGAAATTGATTGATTTTTCTAAAGTTCAGTCATTTACTAAAGAGCTCTCATTTTCTGAACTTTTAGATACTTACCCTATGCTTTTAAAAGGTGAGTTTTCTGGAAGAGCTATAGTAAATCCAAATAAATAAACTATAATCAATAAATAATGGATTGGGATAAATTAAAAATTTTTCACACTGTTGCTGAGGCATCGAGTTTTACTAAAGCATCTACAATCTTAAACTTAAGCCAATCAGCAATTAGCCGTCAAATTCAAGGTTTAGAGGCCGATTTAAAGGTCCAATTATTCGAGCGTCATGCTAGAGGTTTAGTTCTTACTGAAAATGGTGAGTATCTCTTTAAATCGGCACACGAGGTTATTTCAAAATTGAAGGATGTTGAGTCAAACTTAAGTGGTCACAAAGATAAACTAAACGGAAGACTAGTTGTAACCACCGTTGTAAGTTTTGGAACTACTTGGCTAACCCCAAGAATTAAAGAATTCATGGATCTTCATCCAGGTATAGAAGTCGAATTAATTTTCGACGACCGAGAACTCGATTTAGCAACTCGTGAAGCTGATGTAGCCATCAGAATGAGACGGCCTAAACAATTAAATTTGATACAGAAAAAATTCGTAGATTTCAATTATCACATATACGGTTCAAATGAATATTTAGAAAAAAATGGTTATCCAAAAACACTTAAAGATTTAGATAAGCACAAATTTATTACCTATGGTAAAGGAGCCCCATCTCCTGTTTACAATCCCGATTGGGTATTGAAGGTTGGCTCAAAAGATGGAAAGAAAAGAAGATCTTTGATGAAAGTTAATAGTGTTTATGGTTTGTTATTAGCTGTTCAAAGTGGAGTTGGTTTAGCTGCGCTTCCAGATTATATAACTCATAACATTAGCGGGATTACTAAAGTTTTACCAAATGAACCAGGTAAGCCGACCGAAACACATTTTGTTTATCCATCTTCTCTCAAAAATAACGCAAGACTTATGGCTTTTAGAAACTTTCTTTTTAGTAAGGTTAACGAGTGGAAATTTTAATTTCTTTTATCATACCTTTTATAATACTACTTACAGTTGTAGTATTTATTCATGAATATGGCCATTATTATTATGCTAAGAAGTATGGAGTAGGTGTTACAGATTTTTCTATTGGTTTTGGCAAAGAAATATTTGGTTTTAATGATAAATCTGGAACAAGATGGAAATTCTGCGCAATTCCTCTTGGCGGATATGTAAAGTTTTTTGGCGATAGAAATGTTTTTAGTCAAGCTGAACAAGAAGAATTATTAAAAAAATATAGCAAAGAAGATCAAGAAAAATTATTTGTAGTCAAACCTTTATATCAAAGATCTATAATAGTAGCGGCTGGACCTTTTGCAAATTTTTTATTAGCTATATTTATTTTTGCTTTTATTTACATGTTTGCTGGAAAAGACTTTACTCCCGCTCAAATACAGGAGGTTCAATTAGAAAGCCCCGCAGAAGAGGCAGGCATTAAGTCAGGAGATATAATTAAATCTATAAATGATAAAGACGTAAACAGTATTATGGAAGTTTCTGCGTTCATAAACGCATCTTCATCAGAAACAATTAATATAGGAATATTAAGAAATGACAGTGAATTAGTATTTTCTGTAAAACCTGAAGTTATTAAAGGTGAGGATTCTTTAGGTAATAAAGCTAATAAAAAGATTATAGGTATAAAAATAGCTCCCTTAAATGACAAGATTAATAGAGAAAGATTAGGCCCAGCAACTGCTCTACTTTATGCTTTCAAAGAGACTTGGTTTGTAATTGATGCTTCTTGGAATTTTATTATTTCAATGTTTAAAGGCACTGGGGACACTACTCAACTAGGAGGACCTATAAAAATAGCCAAAATTACTGGCCAAGTTGCAAAATTAGGCTTTATAGCTTTTCTAAGCATAATGGCTTACATATCAATTAGCTTGGGCTTTATTAACCTGTTGCCCATTCCTATGTTAGATGGCGGACACTTAATGTTTTATGCTTTTGAAAAGGTTTTAGGCAGACCTTTAACTCAAAGGACCCAGGAGGGGTTTTTTCGAATCGGTCTTTTTTTACTGCTATCTTTAATGTTTTTTACAACATTTAATGATTTGAGAGATTTAGGCTTATTTTAAGCCATTTTTTTATTCAAAAAAGTCAATAAATTCAATGATTTTTGAGCACACAATATATTGTGTTGATATTTACGTGAAACACCAAAAAAATGTTGATTTTATTGGATTTTTATAGAGATTAGGAAATAACTAAGGGGCATAAATGAATAAAAAACAATTAGTAGCAAAAATATCGTCCACACTGGGTCAGAGCAAGGCAGATGCTGAGAGAACTTTTGACTCAATAACGACTATTATTTTAGATGCTTTAAAGAATGATGACACTGTAAAAATAGCTGGTTTTGGTACTTATAAAGTAGCAAAAAGAAAAGCTAGGGTTGGAAGAAATCCTCGAACAGGTGAATCTATTCAAATTGCTGCATCTCAGAAAGTTAAGTTTTTACCCGCTAAAAGCTTAAAAGAAATGTTTAACCGTTAAACGTTTTATTTAGCCCTTATTTGATATTTTCAAATAAGGGCTAAACTACTTGCAAAAACTGCATAGCTCAAATTAAGACAATTCAATTCTTTTTCAATAGTTAAAACCCTATAACGCACGCTTAACAAGGGAGTTAGTTATGAAAAAATACTTAGGATACTTTCTAGCAGGAACAGCCATTTACTTTGGCTTTGCAGGTCTTGGATATGCTGAGACTACAGTGTCTGCAGAAGTACAATACATTTTTAATACCCTATTATTTTTAATGTCAGGTTTCTTGGTCATGTGGATGGCCGCAGGTTTCGCAATGTTAGAGTCAGGATTAGTAACATCAAAATCTGTATCAGCAATCTGTGCCAAAAATATAGGTTTATATTCAATCGCCGGAGTAATGTTCTGGTTGGTTGGTTACAATTTAGCTTACGGTATCCCAGAGGGCGGATATATTGGTTCATTTACACCATGGAGTGACAATTCATCATTAGAGACAGGATATTCTGATGGTTCTGATTGGTTCTTCCAAATGGTGTTCTGTGCAACTACTATGTCAATCGTATCTGGTACGTTAGCTGAAAGAATTAAGATCTGGCCATTTTTCTTATTTGCCGCAATTTTAACTGGAATTATCTATCCAATTTCAATGGGTTGGCAGTGGGGTGGCGGATGGTTATCGGTAGCTGGATTCTCAGACTTTGCTGGTTCAACATTAGTACATGCTGCTGGAGGAGCTGCGGCTCTTGCTGGTGCAATCGTATTAGGAGCTAGAAGCGGCAGATTCTCAGGAAAAGGCGAGGCTAAACCGATGGCACCATTTGCTGCATCATCAATTCCGTTAGCAACACTCGGAGTGTTCATACTTTGGTTAGGTTGGTTCGGATTTAATGGTGGATCTCAGTTAGCTTCTGGAACGTTAGAAGACGTTTCGGCAGTAGCAACAATTTATATCAATACGAACTTAGCTGCAGGTGGTGGTGTATTAGCCGCTGCAACAGTATCAAGAGTTATTGGTGGAAAAACTGACGTTGTAATGATGCTAAACGGTGCAATTGCTGGATTAGTAGGTATCACGGCAGAGCCATTAACACCAAGTCCGTTAGCCGCGATCTTCATTGGAGCGATAGCAGGAGTATTAATGTACTTTTCGACAAAACTATTGTTCAAAATGAAAATTGATGACGTAGTTGGAGCCATCCCAGCACACTTAGTAGCTGGAGTATGGGGTACATTAGCAGTGCCGTTAACAAATGGAGATGTTACTTTCGGAGCACAATTCTTAGGAACTATCTCAGTTGTGGTATTCGTATTCATAGTCTCGTTTATTGTTTTCCAAATTATCAAAAGTACAATTGGATTAAGAATAAGCAAGGAAGCTGAAAGACTAGGAACTGACAAAGCAGAAGTCGGTGTAATAGCTTACGGTATTAGAGACTAATTAAAATTCCCTCCCTCGTTAGTTGGGAAAAATTATAAGGCCTGGTTCGGTTCCCTCGTCCAGGCCTTATTTATTTTACAAAGCTCGTATGCATTTAATTCATGCTTCAAAACTCTGAAATTTGATATCAAGGCATCAAAAAAAAGGGGGAAACATGAAAAAATTAACTTTCATTTTATTAGGTTGTATTTCTGCTCTACTAATTAGCTCTCAAAGCTTTGCAGAAACTACAATGTCTCAAGAGGGACAATATATTTTTAACTCGTTAGGGTTTTATATAGGTGGAGTGCTAGTAGCTTTCATGGCAGCAGGTTTTTGTATGCTTGAAAGCGGATTAGTTACAACAAAAAGCGTATCGACAATTGCCGCGAAAAATATAGGTAAATTCGCTATATGCTCACTCATATTTTTCTTAGTAGGATATAATTTGGCATACGGAGTGCCAGAAGGTGGTTATGTAGGATCATTTTCTATTTGGACAGATTCATCAGACGCAGAAACTGGTTACTCTGGTTATTCTGATTGGTTTTTTCAAACAATGTTTGTTTGTGCAACAGCTTCAATAGTATCTGGAGCGGTGGCGGAAAGAATTAAGATCTGGCCATTCTTCATTTTTGCTGCAGTTATGGCAGGAATTATTTATCCAATTTCTATGGGTTGGCAATGGGGAGGCGGTTGGTTAGCTAGCGGCGGATTCTCTGATTTTGCTGGTTCAACATTAGTACATGGATGTGGTGGGGCAGCAGCACTTGCTGGAGTAATAGTCTTAGGTGCTAGAGAAGGTAGATTTGGAAGAAAAGGCGAAAAGAAATCTATGCAACCATTTGCAGCTTCAAGTATTCCATTAGTGACACTAGGAACTTTTTTACTTTGGTTCGGCTGGTTTGGTTTTAATGGTTTTAGTCAACTAGCAATGGGAACGTTTGATGATGTAAATGCTATTTCTAAAATAGCAGTCAACACTCATTTAGCTGGAGCAGCAGGGACTTTCACGGGAGCTGCGATTACAAGATTAATAGGCGGTAAAACTGATATTGTAATGATGCTTAATGGTGCATTAGCTGGACTAGTTGCTATCACTGCTGAGCCTTTGACACCAGGGCCTATTACTGCAATGTTTATAGGATCTATCGGAGCCATCATAATGTATTTTGGTACAAAGATGTTAGAAAGTTATGGTTTGGACGATGTTGTAGGTGCTATTCCAGTGCATATGTTTGCAGGAATTTTTGGAACTTTAGTAGTTCCTTTGACAAATCCTGATACATCTTTTGGTACTCAATTCATCGGAACAGCTTCTGTTTGTATTTTTAGTTTTGTTTTATCATGGACTACTTTCACCGCTCTTAAGTCAACGATTGGATTAAGAATAAGTAAAGCTGCAGAAAAATTAGGAACAGATAAAGCAGAGGTAGGTGTTACAGCTTATTCAATAAGGGACTAAAAACTCAATTATTATTATATAAAGGCCTGAAATCTCAGGCCTTTATACCTCATTATCTTTCCAAATTTTTTTTAAATCAACCATAGGAGAAATCCCAAAAATTGAGTTTATATTTGCGCAATGTATTGCAAGAGATGGAATTGGTGATAGGCACGGATTCGACTTATAAATATTGTGAAGAGGTTTTTCCCAAGGATCTGTCCACTCTATTCCCATTTTTTCTAATTCTGCAAAGTATTTAACTATTAATGTTTTACTAGTCAAAAAGGTTACAAGGCTTTCTGAAACTAATCTCCAATGGTTTTTTTCCCCTAAATAAACCCTAGTATTATCATCTTTTGTATATAAATATGGATAATCAGAAGGTAATAAAATTACTTCTTGAGTGAACAAAGAATAAAATTTTTCATAACTAAAAACCATTTCAACAATAGAATTTTGTGAGTGCAGGTAATCATCCTCTACAAAATAAATTAAATCTGCCTCTTCATTTTTTGCAATGAGAAGAGAGTTATAAAAATTTGCCATGTTTGAAAATTTGGCTTTCGAGTAACCATCTTTGATTTTATCTTTGAATTTATTTAAGTTTATGGAAATAAGTTTATTTTTAATTTCTGACTTCATTAAAATTTCTTTAATTATTTCCAAATCACTAGCAGGTGAATTAGTATCAGTTACAATTAATTCAAAATTTATATTCTCAAATTTTTCTTTAGCTTTGTTGACCGCTTTAACTAAAGATCTTAATGTTCTGAAGGTATATTCATTTTTCTCACAATCAAAAATCCGTCTTTTATTTTGATCCATAATTAGTTCAGATGTACAAGTACGTAGTATTATTTTTAGTGATTTTACTCTTTTTTTTAAATTCATTTGACCCAATGGAATAGTTATTGATTTTTTCCCCTGAATGCTTAGCGTATCATCTAAATTTTTACCCAATGTTGGGGAGCTAAAATTAGACTGGTCGATAATTTCAAATCCAATAATTCTACAAATTTTAATAAAAATTTTTTTAAATAGGTTGTTTTTTTTACTTTTTTCTATTTTTTTCATTCTGGTCAAATATATATATTAGTTTATATTCTAGTGCTATGAACATTAAATCTTCACAACAATTAGTAGAGGATGCTAACAAAACCATTGAAACACTAAGCCCAGAGGAAGTAAAGCGTCTGATGGAAAAAAATGAGATCACTTTAATTGATGTTAGAGATATTAGGGAACTCTGGCGCGACGGAACAATCGAAAACTCAAAGCATATTCCAAGAGGAATGTTGGAATTTTGGTTAGATCCTAATAGCAGTTATTATCAAGAGAATAAAATCAAAGACTCAAAAAAAATGGTTTTTTTCTGTGCTATGGGATTTAGATCTGCTCTGGCAACAAAAGCCTTAGTTGATATGGGTTTTAAAAATGTAGCTAATGCTCGTGGTGGATTTGACGCTTTAAAAAATGCAGGGCTTAAAGTAATCGACAAAGAAAAAAAATAATTACTTGCTTGCTTCCTTCAAAACAAATTCAATTCTATCTTGGCCCCAGAATAATTTGTTGTTTGAAACAAAAGTTGGAGCTCCAAAAATACCTTTTTCATAAGCTTCAGCCGTTCTTTTTTTAAGAGAGTCCTTAATTGATGAGGAAGTTGCCCTTAAAGCAAAGGTTTTTGGATTAATATTTAAGTTTTTTAACACTTTTAATATAATATTTTCATCATTCATATTTAGACCATCTTGCCAAATTGCATCAAAAATATTATCGATATAATAACTTTTAAAATTGTCTTCTTCTGCGACCAGTACTCCTCGCATTAAATTAAGACTTCTTATTGGAAAGTAAGAATTAAATTTAAATCTCACATTATTTCTTTCAGCAATTAATTTACAATCCCTGATCATATGTTTCGCTTTTGCAGGAATAAATGCCGGAGCTTTTATTCCATGTAAATTATGTAAACCGCCTAAAAGAATTGGCTTATATTTTATTTTTATCGAAGATTTATGTTCAATTTTCCTTATCTCTTTATGTGCTAAAAAAGAATAAGGGCTTATAAAGTCAAAATAAAAATCAAATGGTTTAATCATTAAAACTGATTTTCTTAGCAAAGAAAATTCTTAAAAACCAATAAATTACCAATCCAACTGGTCCGCTAAAATAAGTTAAAATTAGTGATGGAATAGTAATAATCTTAGGTATAAAATATTTTCTAGCATCCCTTACTATCCAAGCACCAGCAAACAAGCTGATAGCAAGAAAATGTAACCAAAATATTAATAATAAATTTTCATTAGCAAACATTGAATATAATCCATCTAATCCACTATATAATTCAAAACCATCAAAAATACTTTTTTCTAAATATAGGTTATAGGACAAATAAGAATAGCCTATGGCTAAAAGTAATGGAACAACAATTGACTGTGCTAAAAAGCTCGTTAGTCCGTGATTTGGAGCAAAAACTAATAAAAGCCAAAAAGGTATGACACCCCAATTAGCAAATAAATAAATGTTTTCTGAAGTTATGTAAGCTAATAGATTATTTAACATAAAAAATAATATAGTATATTAGGATAATGAATCCCACATCAAATAAAAGTGATTTTGAAGATCTTAC
>CACIYA010000019.1 GCA_902590755.1 uncultured Pelagibacteraceae bacterium
AGTTTTTTTAATATTGAAAATTTTTTTTATTTTTTTATAATTTAAAATTAAGCTAGAATTATTAATTTTTCTTGAATTGAAATTTAAATTAAAGTTCCCCTTGTTGCTTATACTTTTACTAAATAAATATGGATCTTTTGGCAGACAAAAACCCCCAACACCAAGACTCGGTTTAGGAATATCGTTCCTTGAGTACCCAAAATTAGCTTTTCGAATTAATTCTGCCCCACTTAGGTTGTTTAGATTAGCAATTCTACTAATCTCATTGGCAAAAGCAAATTTGAAGTCTCTATAAGTGTTTGATGCTAATTTAATAATCTCAGCTTCCTCAAAAGATTTAACTGGTAAATAATTGTTGAAATAACTTTTAGTAAAATTTAAAGCATTATTTAAACAACTTTGGGAAAAACCAGAAACTAGTGTAGGTATTGTTTCCATTTCAGCTAAAGCATCTCCTTCTACTAACCTCTCAGGCATATAACTCAAAGAATAATCTTTCCCACAAACCAGTTTAGTAGATTTTTTTAAACCTTTGAGAAAAATATTTCGAGTAGCTCCTAGTTGAACAGTTCCTCGCAAAATAATCAAATCTTTTTCCTTTATTTTCTTTCCGATTTGATGGGCAAGCTTTAAAAGATCTCTATTATCAATTTTATTCTTTACAAATTTTGTTCCTAGGCAAACAACGTAAATTTCTGATGTATCATTATTAAAGTCTGAAGAGATGAGTAGTTTTTTTTGTTTTAAATTAAATATAAGACTTTCATAAAGATTTTTTTCATAAAAATTTAAGTGAAGGTTTTTAAGATTTTTTATTTTCTTCTTGTCTTTATCTATCCCACATACAGTATCCGTTTTTTTTAAAAAGTGTAGTGCCAAAGGAAGACCTATATGCCCAAGACCTACAATACAAATTTTTTTATAAAAGTAGTTATTTTCAATGTCTTTAAAATCTAAGATAAACTTAAATTTTTTATTTTCGTCAAGGATTATAACTTTTGAAATTTTCTTTTTCTTATTTTTTCTTAAAAAATAAAGTTTCGAATATAAATTACTATTCAAATCATTTTCTGTAACAGTAATAGGGTCTTTATTAAGGTAATTTGTGATAAACAGGGTTTGGTCTAACTTTTTATTTACCAATCTCCTTAAATCACCAAGAGATATTATACCTTTAAGTGTTTTATTTTGATTTAAAGCTATGGCTATATCAAAATTCTTTTCTAATATTCCACTCTCAAAATTTTTAATAAAATTCTTAATTGTCTCATCTTTTTTTATTAAATAAAAATTATTTTTCAAAATTTTCCTTTTCCATTAAAATGACTTTTCTTCCCAGTTAAATAGATCTCTGATTTGCCCATTCATTATTATTTTAGAACAGAATCTACCACGATAATAATTTCTATTTAATAGCTCAGTATCTGATAATTTTCTTTTTTGTTTTCCAGCAATTTGTTTAAAGTCCACATTAAAGTTTTCAGAAAGATACCTCTTCATTTCTGACTTTTTTAATTGAGCAAAATACTTTATTTTTTTAATATCTTCTGGTTTTATTGATACAACGCCATCTTTTGTCATATTAGGTTCTAAAATTGTAATATGTCTTTCAATATATCTTGCTCCAAAATAAATAGCAGCCATTGATGCGAAATTCTTTTTGTTGTTAGTAGCTGGCGAATGATCTGAATAACCAACATTTCTTGTAAGAGATTTGAGAAAAGATATTCTTTTTAAGTTAAAATCTTTTTGTAAAGTTGGGTAAATAGTTACACAATGCAAAAATACAGGATTAACTTTGTATTTTTGACAAATCAGTTTCGTTTTCTTAATTTCATCATCAAAGGTTGCTCCTGTTGAAATAAATATATTTTTGAATTTTTTACAGATTTCTCTTATCATTGGAAAAGAACCGCAATCGTAGCTGGCTACCTTGATATTTTTAAAACCTAGGTCTTGAATTTTGACTAAATCTTCCCTTGCAAAGCAAGTGATCATTGGTCTTACACCAAAATATTTACATCTTTTTATAAATTTTTTATAAAAAGACATTGGTAATTCTAGTTTTTTTAATCTATTAAATTCTGCTTGATAGGGTCTTCTAATATCTATTATTTTTTTTCCATTAGATAAACCATTTTCAAATTGAGATCTAAAAGACAAGTTTCTAGAGTAAATAAATTGAAGCTTGACGATATCTGCTCCAGAAATAGCACATCTTTCAAGCATTTTATCAACGTACTTTTCTTTTCCTAAATGATTTTGACAAAGTTCTGCTATGTAAGTTAATTTACTCATATTACTTTATATCATTTATCATTTTAAAAAAAACATCAAAAATAAAATTATCTGTTTTGTTAATAGACTCATAAGTTAATCCTCCAATATGATTTGTAATAATTATATTAGAATATGTATTTAATTTTTTAATTTTCTTAAGATAATTTTTTGAGAATTCATCTGAAAAAACGTCAGAGGAATAAAAAATTTTTTCTTTTTTAGCTTGTGTTAAAATATAATTTTCATCCAAAACCCCAGCTCTTGACGTATTTATTATAATTGATCCGTTTTGGATCATGTTTATTTTTGTTTTATTAATAAAATTTAAATTTTTAGAATTGTATGGAATACAAATAATAATAATATTACATTTCTTTAAAAGTGAGTTTAAATTTAAATATTTGAAAGATGAACTTTGAATTTTTTTATCAAAGTAAAAAATTTTTGCTCCAAAATTTTTGATTATTTTGCAAATTTTTTTACCATTTCTACCAAGACCAATAATACCCACTTTTTTATTTAATAATTCGTATCCGATATTATAATTATTTTTAGTTTTTGTAATTTTTCTCAGTGTCATTAAGATTAACAATATAGTGAATTCTGAAGACGCATTTACAGTCGACAAAAATTTATACTTGTTTTTAAGAGTTATTATTTTTACGTTTTTGTCTTTAAAATATCTCTTATCTATGTGGTCCTCACCAGTTGTTGGACTTAAAATAAATTTAATCTTGTGTTTTTTTTTGTAAGGGATGTACCTGTTAAATCGTAATAAAACTATCTCAAAATTATGAACAACTTTCTCAAACTTTTTCTGACTCATTTCTTTCAAATTACAGTCAAATAGACTTTTTAACTTTAAAATAACAAATTTATTAAAAATATTCGCAGTGGGACAAATTAATTTCATCTTAAACGTAATTTCAAATAATCCAAATCTACTTTTTGATCAATATTGGTTGCTTCCAGTCCATTTAATACAATACCTTTACATTTTTTTCCTACTAAGGAATTTTCTTTCAAAAAAGTATCTCTCTTTATTATATAAAATGATCCTGAGCGTATAAATATTTTGGGCAATTTTTGTCTTGCAGTCATATTCTCTTTTTTAAACCCCATAAAATTTTTAATATATTTACCTTTAAAAACTTTCATACGATATGGATGTTGAGAACCAACATCACAAACTGAAATTACGCTATCAAAAGAACCTTTGTTTAAATAATTTAAAGCTTTTTTTATAGTTTGAGTTTTTCTAATTGGGCACGTTGGTTGTAATAAGATTATTCCAAAAAATTTTAATTTAAATTTTTTCTCGAATTTGTTAAGTTCATATTTAACTACATCTTTAGTTAACGCATAACTACCACATAACCACTTTGGTCTATAACCATAAAATTTAAGATTGTTTTTCTGAACTATTTTGTGAACTTTTTTACAATCTGTGCTAACTATAATTTGGCAATTTTTGCCAATTCTTTTAGCCACATCTATTGTGTGTTGAATAAGTGGTTTATCTTTTAATAAACTCACATTTTTATTTTTTATACCTTTTGAGCCAGCTCTAGCTGGAATTATGCATAAATATTTTCTTGTCATAGTATTAAAAACAATTTTCCTTATCATTAAAAAATGATATGTTCAATAATTGAACGTTATTAGATTTTATGATTAATTACAAGTTAAAACAGATATCCAAGCAAATTTGAAAGTTATCTTAAAATAAAATGCGAATGTTTAAAAAAATATTAAAGTTTATCAATGCTAAAAAAAGATATTTACCACCCAAAAAAACAAAGATTTTATTTTTTGATAATATTTTTTTCAAAGAGTTCTCAAAATTTTTTGACTCTAGAGTAATCAGCAAAATCGATATAAGGGTCAACGAACTTAATGTATACGTGATCATTTATACTTTTTTCTTCAAATTAGAAAAGCTTACCTTTCACAATTATTTGAAAAATTATATATCTCTGACACAATGTAAAATAGTAATTACCGGAAATGACAATTATATTTTTTTTTATAGTTTAAAAAATTTTTTTCCTGAAAAAAAATTCATATCAATTCAAAACGGCTTTAGAAATTTTACTTTTTTTCAAAAACTTAAAAAGCAAAAAAATTTAAAAGCAGATTATATCTTTGCATTTAATAAATCTTTTTGTGATTTATTTAGAAAGTTTATTTCAACAAAAACTATTGTATCTGGATCTTTTAGAAATAACACTATTAAAATAAACAAAAAAAAAAAGATGAAATCATTTTTATTTATTTCTAATGGAAATCCAGCTGCGTCACCTTCAATGCTACATGGAAGATTTAAATTTAACGTAAAAAAATTTTTTTCGTCTGATCTCAAATTATTAAATTACACCCAAGAGTATTGCGAAAGGAATAAAATAATTTTAAAAATTTGTCTTAAATTTTACGGCGAAAAGGGAAATAGAGAATTAAATTATTTTAAAGATAATATTAGAAACCGAAATGTAAAATTTTTAATTAAAACAAAATTAAAAGATGTGAGTGATATCTATCAATTAGCAGATAAAAATTTATTAACTATATCTACCCATTCAACTTTTGGTTTAGAAAATTTAAGTAGGTTAAATAGGACAGCAATATTTAATAATAAAATAAAACCGTCCTATAATGTTATGAATTTATTTTGGAATTATAAACTGCCAAAAAACGGTGACTTCTGGTCTGATGAAAATTTTAATAAAAAAAAAGTAAATTCAATTTTGAATAATCTAAAAAATATGAGGAGTGTATCATGGGAGAGAAAAGTTAAGAGTTTAGCAAATAAATTCATGATTTACGATTATCAAAATAAAATAATATTTAATAAGATAAATGAATTACTTAAAAAAGAGTAAAAATTATATTCATTTAAAATTTTTTTTAATAGTCAAAATTACCTAATAAATAAGCCCTAAATTAATTCTTTACTGTTCACTTATTGAACGATATGTTCAATCATTGAACATGAAAAAAATAAAATCGCAAGATGAATTTGAAGTTTTGAGAAAGTTGAATAAAGACTCACAACCTTCTCAAAGAGAGATGGCTAAACAACTAGGTTTTAGTTTAGGAAAATTAAATTATTGTCTACGTGCACTCAAGGATAAAGGTCTGGTAAAGATAAAGAATTTCCAAAACCAAAAAGAAAAAGTAAAATATTTTCAATCTTACATACTCACTCCAAAAGGTATCACGGAGAGAACTAAACTAACTTTAAATTTCATGAAAAGAAAAATGAAAGAGTATGATGAATTAAAAAAAGAACTTGAAAAGAAATAGCTATGTGGACTGTAATAAAGATTAATCGAAAAAAACTTAATTTTTTAAAAACTGATTTAAAAAAAAAGATTGAATCAGAGACAGTGATATACTCACCAAAAACTTTTATTGGGTATAAAAGTGCAAATAAAAAAAACACAATTAGAGAAATCCATTTATTAGGAGATTATATTTTTTGCTACAATAAAAATTTTGATAAAAGTAATATTTTGAATAAGCTTAAATTTTTAAGAGGTATAAAACACCTTTTGATAGGTTCAATTAACTCACAAAAAGAAATAAAATTTTTTATTGATAAATGCAAAAAAAGTGAGACACATGATGGTTATATTACAAATAATTTTTATGATTTATGTTTGAAAAGTGATTACAAATTTTTGTCTGGACCTTTTGTAGATAATATTTTTAAAATTTTAGAATTTCAGAAAAATAAACTGAAAATATTGGTCGGAACTATCAAAACTACTATTAAAAAGGACGAAATAGCATTTAGACCGGCCTAAAAATTTTAACAATGGAAATAATTGTAAAATACATATTTTGCAAAGTGCGGAGCTATGAAAAAAAATGAGCATAACAGTTCCTGGATTCTGGTATCATCATATTAAAGAAAATAGAAAATTCAAAATTTGTAGGACAAATGATTATAATTTTGAAAAATTTACTGAAAAATTAAAAATTGTAGATGAAGCTTATCCAATATTTTTAAAAAGTATTTCTAATCAATTGAACAAAGCACATAGATTAAATTGGAAAATAAATGATTGGGAAATAATTATCGGAACATGGGTAAAAAAATATTTAATTGTAATAGCTGACAGAATGTCAATTATAGAAAATAATATAAATAACGGCGATGAATTTTTTTTTCAAAAAAAAAAAAAATCAAGCGTTAG
The DNA here is from genome assembly GCA_902590755.1 of uncultured Pelagibacteraceae bacterium. Taxonomy (GTDB): domain Bacteria; phylum Pseudomonadota; class Alphaproteobacteria; order Pelagibacterales; family Pelagibacteraceae; genus Pelagilacustribacter. Next base: position 6,480 of record CACIYA010000019.1, read on the forward strand.
CTTGAACTCAAGAGACATTTCTGAATTTATAAGTAATATTTTTAATGATGATTGGAACGAAGAGATTTTTATCAGATTACATAACTATAAAGTTACAAATAATTTGAGTAATTTACTTTTTAAAGAAAAAATAATTATTAAACACACAAAAAAATCTTTTATAAAAAAATTTAAAACTAAGATTTATAATTTAATTACAAATATATATGTAAAGCTTTTCTGCTCAAAAAGTAGAATTATTTTCTCTAGACCTTATTTTGGCAGTAAAATAAAATTTTTATCATTATTAGTTGGTTTAAAGGAATTTCCAATAATATATTATTTAGACGATGATCCAATAAATGCTCAATATGATTCAGAATTAAGAAGTAAAATAAATTTAAATTTACAGCAAACTGAATTTTATAAAATTGCATCATTTTTATTTAATGAATGTTTTCCAAGGATTTATTTGGAGGGTTTTCCTGAAATCTTAAATAAAATAAAAAAAACAAGTTTGCCAAATAATAAAAAAATTATATTTACTTGTAATATTCATAATGACTCTATTTTTAAATTTTGGACTGCAATTCAAAAAAATATCGGAGCAAAATTAATAATCGCTCAGCACGGAGGTGGGTATAATTTTTTTAACTATGATGAAAAAAGAGACTATCAGTTAAGTATTTGTGATAAATTTCTAACTCATGGTTGGGACTACAAAAAATATGAAAATAAAATTGAAAAGTTTTCAATTATCACTAATGAAGTTTACGGGGATAAAAGCGATTATGGTGATAAAATTTATATAATTATGAATAATTATGATAATTATATTTATTCCGCAGATTATTTCACCTCTATAGATCTGATAAATAGTGAAAAAAATAAAAATTATGTAGAGTTGCACGAAATTTCCAAGTTTGTAGACAAATTAAATCCAGAAATAAGAAAAAAAATAATTTTAAGACCGCACCCTAACCATAGAAGAAGACACACAACTAAACATTTTGAAGAAGTTTTTAAAGATAAAATTACGATAAATAGTAATTTTAAAATACCAGTAATGAATTTATTAAAAGAGGCAAGAATTAATATTGTTCCCCAACCTTATGGTACAACATTTATACACTCAATGTCTAAAAATTATCCTACTGTTACATTGTTTCCACACGATCTTAAATATTTAAATTATGAAACTAAAAATGTTTTTGAAGGTTTATTTAACGTAGGTATTTGTCATAAAGATAGCGAAAGTTTAAAAGCATTTATAGAAAAAAATTTTCATAATTATTCTAAGTGGTGGGAGTCTGCAAAAACTCAAAATGCCAAACATCTATTTTGCGAAGTACAGGGTAGAGTATTACCAAACAGAATGGTATTATTGAGAGACATACTTTTAAAAGAAAAAAAAGAAATAGTTCGAACTTAGATAAGAAAGAAAAAATTAAATACGATGAAAAAAATATATTATGAGAAATATTACAAAAGAATTTTATAATCTAATTACAAAAAAAAATCGAAACTTTTCTGTTAATTTGGACTCTAACTCAGTTAGCAAAATAAACAAATTAATTAATTTAAGCGCAGAAAAGAAATTTGATTTAAGAAATAAAAAAAATTTAACATCTTTAGATTTATCTGATTTAAAAAAAATTGATCAAAATATAAGGGGAAAATATCAAAAAAAATTAGTAAAAATCTTAAAACCAAAGATAAAAAAAATCACAAAAAATATCTTAGTTGATGATGAGTTATCAGATTTAAGAGTAGGCGGTCAATGTAAGTACAAAAAAATCTATAAATCTTCAGTGAATAATAAAATTCAATATAAAAAATATAAAAATTTAAAAGACTATAATTTACCTTTAACAGATGAACTCTTATGTTTTTCTACAAAGCCTCACCAAGATCTTTCTAATCAAGGATTTAGAAGTACAATGTCATTAATTTTTTATCTTCAACTCACAGATCATTATAATGAAACTTGCTTAATGCAAAACGCTAAATTCAAAAATAAATCTGGACTTTGTGATTTTGATAGCGATGAACATTATCCAAATGCAATTAAGAGAGAAATATCAAACAGATTTAAATGGTATGTTCCTAAAAATATGAAACCTGGAAAGATTTTTGTTATGGATAGTATCACTCCACATAATAGTAATTCCGTATCCTCAATACCAAGACTTGCAATAAATGTAAAAATTCAACCAAGATCACTTCACTACGTATATAAAATATTCAATTTAAAAAAATCTTTTAAAAATGATTTAAAATTCAATTTTGAAAAACTAGAGCATGATCTCCAACAATGTGTAGTTTTTTCAAATTCTTTAAATTTTGAGTTAGCAGTGCTTTTTTGTATGCAAAGAAAATTTGATGAGGCTTTTGAAACTTTTAACAAATTTACTTTATCTAAATTTCCTAAAATTAAAATTGAAAAAATTCTTGCTGGTGCTTTGTTTAGAAAAACTTATGAAACAGTTACAACAAGTGATGTAAAAAATATTTACAATAAGAATATTAGATATGCAGACTTATCTTGCGCGGATTCTATATTAAGAACTTTTAAATAATTAATTTAGAAAATGAAGACAATATTAGTAATTGGGGGTTATGGTTACATAGGAAGAGTGCTTATAGAGGATCTTACTAAAAATAATTATAAAGTAATTAATATTGATTTAAGGATTTATGAAGATCAAAATAAAGATTATAATATCAGCACTAGTGAAAAAATCGTACATTTAGATTTTAGAAACACAGATAAAATAAAAAAATATTTAGCTTTGGTAGACCAGGTGGTAATATTAGGTGGTTTAGTTGGTGAATATATAACAAATAAATATTTGAAACTATCAGAATCAATTAATGTTTCTGGAATTGTTAATTTAATAGACGCTTGCGAATTACAAAAAAATATAAAAAACTTAGTTTTTATATCCACCTGTTCGAATTATGGTATAACTAAGAAAAATGTACTCGTAAAAGAAGATCATGAATTAAGACCTTTATCACCATACGCTAAAGCCAAGGTTAAAATTGAACATCACATTCTCTCAAAAAAAAAATCAAGTCTAAGCAAAACAATTTTAAGATTCGCAACAGCTTTTGGTTATTCGCAACGAATGAGATTTGATTTAACGGTAAATCATTTTTGTTATTCAATGTTTAAAAATAATAAAATAGAGGTTTATGACCCAGACACTTGGAGGCCATATTGTCATGTGAAAGACTTTTCGAGAATAATAATTAAAGTTCTTAACTCAGATAAAGATCAAATAAAAAATCAAGTTTATAATGTTGGAAGCGATATTAATAATTTTACCAAGGCCGGAATAGTAAATTTAATTAGAGAGAAATTGCCTAACTCAAAAGTAGTTCTGAAAAAAGGTGGTATTGATAAAAGGGATTATAGAGTGTCATTTGAAAAAATTAACAAAGAATTAAACTTTTCAACTGTGTACTCAGTTTCTAATGGAATTGATGAGATTATAAAAATTTTACAAAGCGCTGAACATGATTATTTAAAAGAGGATGCGCTTAAATTTCGAGGAAATTTCAATATTTTAGCAAATGTCAAATAAGAACTTTAAAAAATTTTCATTTTCTTGCCTTTTTAAAAAAAATACAAATTTAAATTTACATGAACCCTCATTTGATAATCAGGAAATCAAAGATGTAAAAACATGTATTAAGAAAAAAAATGTGTCAACTTCCGGATCACTTACAAAAATATTTGAAAAAAAAATATCCTCCATTATAAAATGTAAACATGTAATAGCTACTAACAGCGGCACTTCAGCCTTACACTTAGCTCTAATTACTTTAGGTGTCCAAAAAGGCGATGAGGTTCTTATGCCATCTTTAAATTATATAGCGAGTGCGAATGCATGTCTTTATTTAGGAGCTAAACCTCATTTTGTTGATGTAGATACAGAAACACTAGGAGTAGATCCAAAAAGTTTAAATGAGTACTTATTAAAAAATACATTATTAAAAAATGGAAAATGTATTAACAGAAAAACAAGAAATCAAATAAAGTCAATAATTTGCCTACATACTTTCGGACATCCTTGTAAAATCAATGAAATAAAAAAAATCTCTAAAAAATTTAAATTGAGTATTATTGAAGACGCCGCAGAGGCTTTAGGCAGTTACTATAAAAAGAGACATGTTGGGGCCTTTGGTGATATAGGAATTCTAAGTTTTAACGGAAACAAGATAATCACCACTGGCGGAGGAGGCGCAATTTTAACTAATAATTATAAATATGCAAAAAGGATTTTAAGTTTAGCAACAATTTATAAAAAAAAACACCCATGGAAATATGAATACGATAATCTTGGTTATAATTATAGAATGCCAAGTTTAAATTCTGCAATCGGTCTATCACAAATAAAAAAATTAAAAAATTTTGTAAGCAAAAAAAGGCGTTTATATAAAATTTATGAAAAAAAAACATCAAAATTAAAACTATTTAAATTATTTAAAGAACCTATAAATTGTAAAAGCAACTATTGGCTTCAAACGATTATACTCAAAAATGATAACATTAAACTTCGAAACCAAATTATAATTAATTCACATAAAGACGGTATTAAAGTAAGGCCTGTTTGGAGACCTTTACATAAATCAAAATACTTAAAAAAAATGCCACGAATGAAACTTAAAAATACTCAAATTTTAGAAAACCGATTAATTAATTTGCCAAGCAGTCCTGACATAACTAATATTTTAAGTTGATATGAATAATAAAATTAAAAAAGCGATAATAGAACTTAATAAAAACGGATGGACTGTAATAAAAGGTTTTTTAACAAAAAAACAAGTTTCGAATTATAAAAAAAATATTTTTGAATATCTAAAAAAAAATCATTTAAATTTTAAAGGAAGGCATATTAATTATGTTGGTAATGCTAAGAAATTTACGGATATACATTCCTTTCATAAACTAGAGGCAAATAAAAAAGTAAAAGATTTTTTTTACAAAGGTAAAATATATAAATACGCATATGCACTTTTGAATAATTCAAAACCAGAACTTAGAGCTAGCGAATTATTCAAAAAACCAAAAAAATCGGGTCTAAAAGCATCACCTCATCAAGACGATTTTTATTGGAATGTAAAAGGTAATAAAGGCATTACTTTTTGGATAGCATTAGATGAAGCTAACAAAAAAAATGGCACAATGTATTATTATACTGCATCTCATAAGTTAGGCTTGTTACAACATAAACCTTCATACGGAAAAGGCACCTCTCAAACTGTTAAAAATATAAAAATTTTCAAAAAATTTAAAAAAGATTATTTAGAATTAAAAAAAGGAGATATGGCTGTGCATAGTTCATTGGTAATTCACGGTAGTGAGGAAAATCTCTCAAACTTTAATAGAGCTGGTTGGACCTTTGCTGTAAAACCTAAATATAGCCCATATGATAAAAAAAGGACTTCTTTATTTGTAAAAAGTTTAAATAAACAAATTAAACTAAGAGAAAAAAATGCCAGGATTTGAATTAATAAACAATTTAGAAAAAAAGGCTGTAAACAAAATCTTTTCAGAGGGGGCAGTATTTTTTGCCCATGGTTTTAATAAACTAAGAAAGAGATTTCATGTAAGAGAATTTGAAACTATTTCCAAAAAAAAAATGAGATCAAAATTTTCACTAGCAGTTACCAGCGGAACCTCAGCTACTCTAATTGCATTAAAGGCATTGGGAGTTAAACCCGGAGATGAGGTTATTACTCAATCATTCAACTTTATAGCAACTGTTGAAGCTATAATAGAGTGTGGAGCTAAGCCTGTAATCGTGAATATAGATGACACTTTAAACATGTGCCCAAGGGATTTAAAAAAAGCAATAACAAAAAAAACAAAAGCAATAGTCCCAGTACACATGTTAGGAGTTTCAGCAAGGATGAAAGAAATACTTAAAATTGCTAAAGATAAAAAAATACCTGTTTTAGAGGACAACTGTGAATCAATGGGGGCTAAATACAAAAAAAAATATTTAGGCTGTGTTGGTGATGTTGGTGTTGTCAGCTATGACTATGGCAAGACTATTACAACTGGAGAGGGCGGTATGATTTTTACAAACAATAAAAAAATTTTTAAATATTGTAGGGAATATCATGACCATGGACATGAGTTAAACCCAAAATATCCTAGAGGAATGGATACTAAAAGTATAACAGGTTTTAATTATAGAATGACTGAGCTTCAAGCGGCAATAGGGAAAGTTCAAATTAAAAAACTTGACTATATAATTAAAGAAAATAAAAAAAGATATGAAAACATCTTTAACAAAATTAAAGATTCATCTCTTGAATTTAGGCAAATTCCGAATAATACTGATCAAATTTTCGATACCTTGATTTTTAAGTGCTCAAATAAATCTAAAAGAAAAAAAATTGTAAAATTATTAAATAAAAAAGGATTTGGAACAAAAAACTTACCTGATGCAATAAAATGGCATTGCGCATATTATTGGGATCATGCTTTAACATCTAAACAAATTAAAAAGTTAAAGAAAACAAAAAATCTTTTGGAAACATCTATAGCCATTCCAATATGGTTAAGGAAGTCTGTTTCATCATACAAAAGTCTAGGAAAAGAAATTTTAAAAATATTATGATTAAAAATAATAAATTTAATTTTAAAAAACTTAAAAATATTATCTTTTTAGGAGAAGATCAATGTCTTAAAGAATTTATTAAATTTAATAATAATTTAGGTATTAAAAGCGAAATCATAACATCACCCAGTCAAGCATCAAGTTTGGATCCTTCACTCAAATTTAAAAAATTTTTAAAATTAGATAAAAAGTTTCAAAGGTATATTAGTTCTAAATACAAAATTGAGGAAAGTTTGTTTATTTCTGTAGCCTCAAGGTGGATATTCACTGAGTCTTTGATAAAGAATTTTTTTAAAACAAATATAATAAATTTTCACGGGGCTAGACTTCCATTTGACTCTGGTGGAGGTGGATTTTCTTGGAATATTATGCGAAATGATAGAATAGGTGTTCAGTTGGTTCATTTAGTTACCAAAGAAATAGATAAAGGACCAATCATCAATTATGAAAAATTTCTTTTCCCATATAATTGTAAAATTTCTCAAGATTTTTATAGTTTCTATAATGATAAATTTAAGATTTTTTATAAGAAATTTATCACAAATCTAAAAGCTAATAAAAAGTATGATTTAATTAAACAACCTGATTACATAGGTAGATATAATCCTAGGCTATTTACGAAGAAAGACGGATGGATCGATTGGAGTCAATCATCAGAGGAAATATTAAACTTTATTAATGCATTTGATGAACCTTATGAGGGGGCTTCAACAATGATTGGAAAACAAAAATGTAGAATTAAAAATGCACAGTTGCACGGTGGCGAAGGTAAAAATCATCCATTTATGTCTGGGCTTATTTTAAGACATGATAAAAGATGGGTAGTAGTTGCAACTAAAGATAATAATTGTCTTATAATTGAGACAGTTACTGATTTTAAAAAAAAAGATATTTTGCAAAAAATTAAGCCTGGTCAAAGATTTTATACTGATATTAAAAAACTTAATTATTCAAAAAGCAAAAGAGCCTTTTTTAATAGCAAAGGTTTAAAAATTAATTAAAAATGAAAAAAAAAATCATTTTAATAGGTGGCGGAAGTCACGCCAATTCTTGCGCAGAACTAATCGAGCAGGAAAATATTTATTCAATACTAGGAATAATTGACGAAAAAAAACCTCGAAAAGGTATACTTCAGAAATACAAGTACCTTGGTCGAGATTTAAATTTAATAAAATTAAAAAAAAAAGTAAGGTTTGCAATAGTAACAATTGGACACATAGAAAAACCTTTAATAAGAAAAAAATTGTTTAATAAAATTGAAAAATTAAAATTTAAAATTCCCATTATCACATCTCCCTTATCTTTAGTTTCCAAAAACTCAAAAATAGGAATTGGAACTATGATATTTCATAATGTAATTATTAATTCAAATGTGAATATTGGTAAAAACTGTATTATAAATAATAAAGCACTAATAGAGCATGATGTGAAAATAGGCGATAACTCACATATTTCAACGGGGTGTCTTGTAAATGGATCAACAAAAATTGGATCTAATACATTTATAGGAAGCGGATCAGTAATCAAAAATAATATAATTGTAGGCAATAACTGCTTCATAAGAATGGGTACGATCGTTTCAAAAAATATTCCAAATAATTCAAGATTTTAGTCAAAAATGAAAACAATAATTATTGCTGAGGCTGGAGTGAACCATAATGGTAGTCTCAAGTTAGCACTTAAGCTAGTAGATTATGCTGCAAAAGCAAAAGCTGACTTTATAAAATTTCAAACTTATTCAACAAATGAATTGGTACAAAAAAAATTAAAACTTGCCAGTTATCAAAAGAAAAATATCAAACAAGTTTCATCACAGTACAAGCTATTGAAAAAATACGAGCTTTCTGAGATGTATCATAGAAAAATTTTAAAAAGATGTAGGATGAAAAAAATCAAATT
>CACIYA010000020.1 GCA_902590755.1 uncultured Pelagibacteraceae bacterium
TGGATAAGTAGAGTTAAGGTCAAAAAACATAAATGAAAAAAACTTTTTCCAGTACAAATTAAAATATCTAATTGGGTCTTGCTTTATAAATTTTATTGCCTGTCTCATCAAAATTTCGTCTTTAATTAAATCATGATTTTTAATAGGACCTTTTTTCTTTAAATCTTCCATAGCATTTTTTACTGCTGGAACTATTAAACCTACATCACCAAACATTCCTATACCCTCTACTGTGGTATCGGGATGATTTCCTTTTAATAAATTGTATCCAGATGATTTAGTTAAAGTAATTACTCCGAAAATATTATAATTTCGATATAAATATGGAGAGATTATTAGGATTATAAGAACCAATATACCGAAAATTTTTCCAAATTTTTTATAATTGTTCAACAATAAATATATAAGAGATAATAAAACAAAAGCAAAAAACTCTCCTCTTAGAAGAATTAATAATGCAGAAGCTAAAGAATAAAATACACAATCCATAAGTTTCATGTCTTTAAATAGTTTTATAAAAAAAAATAAAAAAATATTTATTAAAAACATTTGAAGAGTTATTGATGAAATTTGGGATACTGCATAAACATTAAGTGGAAAAAAAGAGTATGCAAAAGAACCTAATAAAGTTAATCTTTCAGAGAAAAAATTTAATAATATTCTATAAACTAAAATAATAGATAAAATTGATAATATCATTTGAATTATCAAAGTTGCATTCAAAAAAATTTCAGAACTTGTGAAGATTAATTTTATTACATAAAGGAAAACTGGATATAATGGTGGCATGAAAATATTTGGTACCGGCACACCATCAATCGATCTTACACTTAGAATGTTATGAGTCTCCAAATTATAGAGCATTATGCCCCATTCTTTATCAATAGTTGTATCGCCATAAACATATATCGAAATTAATCTTGCTACAGAGGCTAAAATGAGAATTAAAAGAATTAAAAAATTATTTGAAAGTTTTGTCATCTAATTTTTACTAATTAAATTTTTTATACTCAAAATTAAATTAAATGGTATTACTTTTATTAATAAACTTACTATTCTCCAATAAAAAGGATAAAATCTTTTAAGAAATTTTCTATTTCTGTTTTTATAAACTATTTCTGAAATTTTCTTTACATTGCCTTTAGGTAAGTTTAGTTTTTTTCCAAAAGATAAGTTAGTATCTAGATAACCAAGTGTATAAAATTGTATTAAAAAATTTTTTTTTTTATTTTGAAAAGCTAAACTTTCAAAAAAAGACTCGAGCGCTCTTTTTGCGGCTGCATAATTAATATTTACGTTTCTTCCTAATAATCCAGAAACAGATCCAAAACCAACAATAGTAAATTCTTGATTCTTAAAAAGTTCAAAAAACTTAGAGATCAAATAATTAGTTGAAGCATAATTTGCGAAAATAATATTCTGAATAGTTTTCAAATCTAATAGTAAGTTGTCTTTATCAACCATAAAACCAATAGGGAATAAAACGCCATTTAAATTTTTATGAACCTCTTTATCATAAAGAATTTTATTATTTATTTCTTCGATATCAGAAAAATCAATACTAATTGTTTTTATCTCAACACGAAATTTTAAACTCAAATCAGATTTTATTGCTTGGAGATCTCGATCATCTCGAGCTGCTAAAACTAAGTTATTTTTTTTCTCTGCAAATGTATAAGCTAATTCTCTTCCTAGTCCTGAAGTTGCGCCAACTATTAAATATTTCATATTTCTAATCTTTGTGAAATTTCGGATTTGTAAATTCTTTTTTTATCGTAATTGTTAATTAGATCTCTAAATCTTGAATATTCAGGATAACATTGCTCAACTATTTTTTTGCTTAGTCGGGAATCTTTTATTATCGAAGGAATAATTTTTAATTTTACACAAATTTTATCTAATTCACTCATAAACAAAATGTTTTTTTTGTTATTGATAAAGTCAAATGTAACGCAGATCTTATTACCTTCAAATCTAAGGAATTCTTGCGTTCCTCTCATATTTTTAACAGAAAAAAGTGAAATCGTTGGATTGAATTTCTTGTATATAAATTTAAATTCATCAAAAAAATCCTCAATTGTGTTTTCTGAAATTAGTAATTGACTTTCATAGAAGCCCTTTTTTCCAAAAAACTTGAAATATGCCTCTTTTCCGTAAAAAGGAAAGATAACACTTGTAAAATCATCTTCTTGGAAATGATTAGAAGAGTTGTTTAAATAGTAAAAGATCCAGTTAGCTGTTTTAAGTGTCAACTTATTCCAAATAGGTAGGAAGGGTAAGAATTTATTTTTTTTCTCTTCTGGTATAAATTTAAAATTTTCCACATTATCATCATTTATTTTATTTTGAAAAACGAAACCTTTTCCGAGAGATTTTAAATTTTCTGCCATGTTCCATGAATAAACAAATGAGTCCTTTTCTTTACTTTTTTTAGTAATCTCACTTATACATTCATTTACTGAATTTACTTTAGTTTTATATGTAATGAAATTTTTATTTTTAAATTCCTCAAGTTTTAAAGTAACGTTAACTATTGTGCCAGTTAAACCAATGCCTCCAATTGTTAAATTATAAATCTCTTTATTTTCTTTTTCGGATAAACTCAGCCAACCATTTTTTATATGAAAAATTGTCATCTCTTTAATTGAATTCTTTATTGTTCCATGTAATGCACAAGATTTTCCATGTGCATCAGATGCTATAGCTCCTCCAATAGTAATAAATGGATATCCAGGTAATTGGGGTATCCATAGGTCATATAATAATGTAAAATTTAAAAGTTGAGATAGCGTAATACCTGACTCAACAGTTATTTCTTTTTTTTTTAAATTAAAGTCAATTATTCTATTAAATTTTTTTAATTTCACTGAAATACTATCTTTGTAAAAACCTAGCGGGCTGTAAGAAAGATTTGAGCCAGTATTTATTAATGTTCTATTATGCTTTGAAAGATCCTCAATTTCCCTGAATTTATCTGGTCTCTTAAATAAAACTTTTGCTGAATGACTCCTATCAAAAGAAAAGGTTTTTGTTTTTTCTAAGCCATTAATATTCATTTTAATTCTTTTTATAACTAAAATACATTTTTAACATTTCTTCGATTGTAAGTATGATATTTTTCAAACTTACAGTAGAACCTGTTCCAAAAGTTCTTGGATATGTATGTATCCCTACTTCACTAACCTTTAAACCTGAATACTTACTTTTAATAGCTAATTCTGCACCAATAAAAGGGCTCTTTGATTTTAATTTTATCTTCTTAAGCATCTTCTTTTTAATTAGTCTTGATCCAGTAGATATATCCTTGAAATTTGTCAAAAATAAAACTCTTAATAACGCATTATAAATCCAAGAAATTATAATCCTACTTGTTCTGTATTTTTTTTTAAATCTATAAGTAATTATTAAATCTGATTTATTAGATAGTTTAATCAATTTTTTAAGATCATTTACGTCATACTCAGCATCACCGTCAGTTTGAAAGATCCATTGACTTTTGCAATTTTTGAAACCTGTTTTTAAGGCAGATCCATAACCCAAATTTTTTTTGTGAAAAATTACTTTTATATTTCTGAAAGACTTTGAAATATTTTTGGCTAATAGTCCTGAGCCCTCTGGGCACCCGTCATCGACAATAACTATTTCGCTTTTTTTGTTTAAAGATTTTAATACTTTTTGACTTTTAAAAATCATTTTTTTCACAGTTCGCCTATCTTTGTAAAGTGGGAACATTATACTAATAGAGTGTATACTTTTCATAAATTTTGGTGCGCCTGCTAGGATTTGAACCCAGAACCTCCTGGTCCGTAGCCAAGCGCTCTATCCAATTGAGCCACAGGCGCTAAATTATTATAAATTTTAATTTTAATAATAAATTAAATTTCATAATATAAACAACTACCATATTTAAAAAAAAACACATGCTTTTATTTTTAAAAAACACTGAGAATACTAAAAAGTACTTTAGTTTTTTATTAGCACTTTTACCCGTGAGTTTTATTGCTGGAAACATGATAATTAATATTAATGTTTTAATATTAATCGTTTCTACATTAGTCCTTTATGGAAAAGAAGTATTTAAATTTCAATTTAAGATATTAGACAAATTCATTCTATTATTCTTTCTACTCATTTTGTTTACAGCTACTTATAATGATATATTTTTTATAATTAATGATCTTTATCCCTCTGGCTATCACACAATTCTAAAATCAATTTTATTTCTTAAATATTTATTTTTATATTTAACTATTAAATTTCTTATTGGAAATAGAATGATAGGTTTAAAATATTTTTTTGTTTCTTGTACATTGTGTACATTGTTTGTGAGCTTTGATATTTTTTACCAATTTATTTTTGGAAAAGATTTATTTGGTTTTGAACCTATTGGCAGAAGATTATCAGGGCCATTTGGTGATGAATTAATTGCAGGAGGATATCTTCAAAGGTTTTCTATATTTTCGTTTTTTTTGATACCTTTATTTTTAAACAGATTTTCTAATAAATATTTAAAATATCTTATACCGATCTTTTTTGTAATTTTTATATCTGCTTTAATGTTATCAGGAAATAGGATGCCGTTCATACTATTTGTTTTTACTATTTCTTTAATAGTATTATTCCAAAAACAAGCTAGAAAATATTTAATATCTTTTATAATTATTTTTTCTTTATTGTTTATTAGTGTTTATAACATAAATGATAAGGTAAAAACTAACTTTGATACATTTAAAATTCAAATATCAAAAATGATAGTTATAGCAACTAAGGGAAATTATAATGATAAAGACGCTCCTCAATACTTAAGAGAATTTGCAACATTTTATGATACTTGGCTAATGAATAAATATATCGGAGGAGGAGTAAAAAATTTTAGGTTCTACTGTCATACTAGACCAAATTTAGAAAAAAATTCCAAATTTATTTGTAATATGCATCCGCACAATTATTATTTAGAAATTTTAACAGAAACAGGTATTGTTGGTTTTTTAATTATTTCTTTAATTTTTTTACAAATATTGTATTTATCTTTTTATAAAAAATATATTTCCAAAAGTTCTTTCATTACAAATAATACTGTAGTGCCATTTATATTTTTGTTCATAGCAGAAATTTTTCCTTTAAAAAGTACAGGTAGCTTTTTTACAACAGGAAATACTACTTACTTATTTTTAATTTTAGCTATAATTGTAGGCTTGAACTGTAAAGAGAATTTAATTGAAAAGAAAATATAAATATATAAATTTGATTTAATGAAAAATATAGTCATAACGTCAGCTACCCGAACAGCCGTAGGTTCTTTAAATAGAAGTCTAAAAAATGTACAAGGATACCAGTTAGGTTCAGCAGTAATTAAAGAATCAATTATTAGATCTAAGATCAAGAATGAAGAAGTTGATGAAGTAATATTTGGTCAAGTCTTAACTGGTGGAACTGGCCAAAATCCTGCAAGACAAGCTTCTATTTACTCTGGTATACCTAAGGAGAAACCTGCTTACATTGTTAATCAAGTCTGTGGTTCAGGTATAAGATCTGTAGCATCTGGTTTTCAAAGTATAAAATCCGGTGACTCAAATATTGTTATAGCTGGAGGTCAAGAAAGTATGTCGCTAGCTCCTCATGCTATACATTTAAGAGATGGAAAGAAACTTGGTGATACTGAGTTGACCGATACAATGATCAAAGACGGATTATGGGACGCTTTTCACGGTTATCATATGGGAATAACTGCTGAGAATGTTGCTGAAAAGTTTCAAGTAACTAGAGAAGAACAAGACAAGTTTGCTTTGAAATCTCAAGAAAAAGCTATAAAGGCGCAAAAAGAAAATAAATTTAAAAATGAAATAGTGAATTTTAAAATCAAATCAAAAAAAGCAGAGATAAATTTTGAAAAAGATGAACATCCTAGAGATGGTATAAATTTAGAAGCTCTAAAAAGACTAAAACCAGTATTTAAAAAAGAGGGGACTGTAACAGCTGGAAATGCGTCAGGTATTAATGATGGAGCTGCTGCCGTAACCTTGATGTCTGAAGATGAAGCAGAGAAACGAAAATTACAAAAATTAGTTTCAATTAAGTCTTGGGCAAGTTGTGGTGTGGAACCTTCTTTGATGGGTACTGGTCCTATTCCCTCTTCAAAAAAGGCATTAGATTTAGCTGGTTGGTCAATAAAAGATGTTGACCTCTTCGAAATAAATGAGGCATTTGCAGCTCAAAGCTTAGCAGTTTTAAAAACTCTTTCTATTCCTGAAGAAAAAGTAAATGTTAATGGTGGAGCTATTGCTTTAGGTCATCCTATAGGTGCTTCAGGAACAAGAATTCTTGTAACTCTAATACACGAAATGATTAAAAGAGACGTAAATAAAGGTTTAGCGACTCTTTGTATCGGAGGTGGAATGGGTATTGCAATGTGTGTTGAAAGATAAAATATAATCTTTTAATGGAACTTCCAGTAGTAAATCATCCTGACTACGTTGCAAAAATAAATGATGATAACAAATTTCCTATAAAGAAATTTGGTGCCTTAGCAAATCATCTCTTAGACGCTAAAGTAGTACAGAAATTTTATATTCCTAAAGAATGTTCAGTTGAAACAATGAAAACTTCTCATTCATTAAAATATATTAATGAAATAAAAAACAAGACTCTAGATATAAAAGCTCAAAAAAAAATTGGTTTTCCAATTAATGATAGTGTTGTAAGAAGATCTTTCGTTGCTACCGGAGGGACAGTACTAGCTAGTAAACTTGCTTTAGAGTCGAGGCTTGCATGTAATACTGCTGGTGGTAGTCATCATGCTACATTTGATTATGGGGCAGGATATTGCGTTTTTAATGATACTGCTGTTGCGGCTAATTATTTAAAAAGTAAAGGATATGCAAAAAAAATCCTAATATTAGATTTAGATGTGCATCAAGGTAATGGAAATTCAGAAATTTTTCAAAAAGATAAAGATGTTTTAACTTTTAGTATGCATTGTGTTTCAAATTATCCTGCAAAAAAATCTAAAAGTGATATTGATATCGAACTAAAAGAAAATATGGAAGATAGTGAATACTTAAATGTTTTAAATAAAAATTTAAAGGAACTAAATTACAACACTTATGATTTTGTTTTTTATGTTGCAGGAGTTGATATTCATCATGAAGATAGACTAGGAAAACTTAAGATAACAGACAATGGTATCAATAAAAGGGATCAGATAGTCATAGAAAACTTTTATTCAAAAAAAATTCCTTTATGTGGTGTTCTCGGAGGTGGTTATAATAAAAGTTTTGATAAATTAATTGAACTTCACTCAATGCTTCATAAAAATTGCGCTGAATATTTTTAATTGGTCCTGACCCTAGATGATTGAAAACTTAGGGACTAAAGCCAGGACTTAAGTTAATTTAACTTTTTTTTAAATACAGATTAATTAATAAAACTGACGCGCTACAATTTTAACTGCGGCAGTTTCTCAAAAAATTTAAGAGCTTCAGGGTTTGCGATCGCCTCTTTATTATTTATTTTTTCTCCATTAATGATCTTTCTCACTGCTAACTCTACAATTTTTCCGCTTTTTGTTCTTGGGATCTCTGGAACTTTAATGATTATTGCAGGAACATGCTTAGGAGAACAGTTTTTTCTTATTCTTGATTTAATTAATTTAGATTTTTCGTCATTTATTTCTTGGTTATTTTTAGTTGTAACAAATAAAATAATTCTTACGTCATCATCGTAGTCTTGACCAACAACTAGTCCCTCTGTGATAAAATCTATATCTTCCACTTGCTGGTAAATTTCAGAGGTTCCAATTCTTACTCCTCCTGGATTTAAGGTAGCATCCGATCTGCCTCGCATTATAAATCCATTCTTATTAGTTCTCTCAATAAAATCCCCATGGTGCCAAATATTTTTAAATCTTGTGAAGTATGCTTTGTGATATTTTTGACCATCATCATCTCCCCAAAACTTTACTGGCATAGACGGAAAAGGTTGTTTTACAACTAACTCTCCTTTATCTCCATCAACTGCGCTTTTTCCCTCATCAGTGAAGACATCAACGTCAATACCTAAACTTTGACCTTGAATTTCCCCTTTATGAACATTAGAAAAAAGATTTCCAAGTACTAAACATCCAACTAAATCTGTTCCTCCAGCAATGGAGGCAAGGTGAACATCTTTCTTAATATTATCGTATACATATTTAAAACTTTCATCTGCTAACGGGGAGCCTGTCGAGGTTATAATTTTAATAGAACTTAAATCTAAATTTTTACTGTTGTAATTTTCATTCTTTAAATGATCTATATATTTTGCACTAACACCGAATAAATTGATTTTTTTGTTTTGACAATATTCAAGCAGAACATCTATCTTTGGATAAACTGGAGCTCCATCAAAAAGAAAAATTGATGATCCTGTAGCAAGCCCACCTACCAACCAATTCCACATCATCCAACCAGTTGTTGTGTAATAAAACAACTTTTCATTATCTCTTATATCACAATGAAGCATGAACTCTTTGTTGTGTTCAATTATTACATTTCCAGTTCCATGGGTAATACATTTGGGTTTTCCAGTAGTTCCACTTGAAAAAAGAATATAAATTGGATGATTAAATTCAAACCTTTCAAAAGACTCATCTGTCTCAATTTTTAAGGTCTCTTCAAAATCAATAAAATTTTTTAAGTTTTCTTTTTCTTTTTTGTTGTAATTATAAACTATTACTTTTTTAATCGATGGGATCTGTTTGAGAACTTCATCAACTTTATCTAAAATATTAATTTTTTTTCCATTATAAAAGTAATAATCACTTGTAATTAAAACTTTTGGCTCGATTTGTTTAAATCTATCAACTACACCTTGAGCTCCAAAATCTGGAGAACATGATGACCAAATTATCCCATTTTTAGCACAGGCTAAAAAACAAATTATGGTCTCTATTTTGTTTGGTACATAAGCGGCAACTCTATCACCTTTTTTTAAACTCATTTTTTTAAGATAATTAGAAAACTTACAAACCTTTTCATATAAGTGATTCCAAGTGATATGTTCTTCAAAACCTTTTTCAGATAAAAAGTTTATGGCTATATCATTTGTTTTTTTCTTAAGAATATTTTCTGCATAGTTTAATTTTGAGTCTGGAAAAAATTTTGATTTATTGAAAATTTTATCTTTTTTAATTATTTCTGATCCTTTATCTCCTATAATTTTCGAGTAATCCCAAAACTTTGACCAGAACTCTTCGGGATTTTTTACTGACCATTGCCATAATTCTTTAAAACTATCTGATGATGGAAAATCAATAAATTTGCAAAAATCTTGCAGGATAGAATCCTGTTTTAATTTTTGAGAAGGTTGCCATAGCGGTTTATTCATACGGGCTAATTTAGCTCTTATGAAATTATCTTAATAGATATTTTTTTAATAGAAATTTTTGAACAATTTGACCTTGATTGCTTCTTATTTCTTTCTTTTTAAACAATAAATTAATTAGCCATTTCATATCTAATAGAACCATTCAGAGGTGACAAAAAATGGCAAAAAATGTGTCAAAAATTGAACTATTCAACTTATAAGCGCTATTCTTTCTAGTTTATTATTCAATAACTTTTTTATATGTTCCATCCAGTTTATAATAGAGTTATGGCTCAGAATATTTCAGTCCCAGATATAGGTGATTTTAAAGACGTAGAAGTAATAGAAATTTTAGTCAAACCTGGTGACCAAATAAATAAAAACGATCCTATAGTTACCATTGAAAGTGATAAATCCAGTGTAGAAATTCCATCTCCTTCAGCTGGCCAAATAAAAGATTTAAAAGTAAAGATAGGAGATAAAGTATCAGAGGGAAGCTTATTAGCTACTATTGAAAATGGCCAAGCAGCTTCTTCATCAAAACAAGAAATAAAAAAAGAAGCAGTGAGAGAGGAGGTGGTTAAAGAACAACCAAAATCTAATGGTAACTTAAATCCTATAAAACAAGTAAAAAAAGTTTTTGCAGAACCGGCTTCAAAGGATGACATTGATCCAGTTGAAACTAATGAATGGATAGAGTCATTAAACTCTGTAATTGAGTCTGATGGAGCACCAAGAGCAAGCTATTTGTTAAATAAAGTTATTGATCAAGCTTATAAGTCTGGTTTGGTTTTACCTGATACTAGAACAACGCCATATATAAATACTATTCCACCCGAGTCAGAGGCTAAATCTCCAGGTGATCAAAATATTGAAAAGAAATTAAGAGCAATTATTAGATGGAATGCCGCTGCCATGGTCGTAAAAGCTAATAAGAAAAGTTCTGAACTAGGTGGACATATAGGAACTTTTGCGTCAGCAGCAACATTGTATGACGTTGGTATGAATCATTTTTGGAGAGCGAAAAATAATAAATTTGGTGGTGACTTAGTATATTTTCAAGGTCACTCGGCTCCAGGTATGTACGCAAGAGCATTCTTAGAGGGAAGACTCTCAGCAAAACAATTAGATGGATTTAGACAAGAGGTTGGTAAAGATGGTCTATCATCTTATCCTCACCCTTGGTTGATGCCCGACTTTTGGCAGTTTCCGACTGTGTCGATGGGTCTTGGTCCTATCATGGCAATTTATCAAGCGCGGTTCTTAAAATATCTAATCAATAGAGGTTTAGTCAAAGATGAGGGTAGAAAAATTTGGGTATTCTTAGGAGATGGAGAAATGGATGAACCGGAGTCTATGGGAGCAATCGGTCTAGCTGCAAGAGAAAAATTAGATAATTTGATCTTTGTAATTAATTGTAACCTTCAAAGACTAGATGGGCCAGTAAGAGGTAATGGAAAAATTATTCAAGAACTTGAGGGAAGTTTTAGAGGAACTGGTTGGAATGTTATCAAAGTTATTTGGGGATCCTATTGGGATAAGCTTCTTATGAAAGATAAGTCTGGCTTACTTGTAAAGAGAATGAATGAATGTGTCGATGGAGAGTATCAAGCTTTTAAAGCTAAGGATGGTTTATATGTAAGGGAAAAATTTTTTGGTAAGTATCCTGAATTAAAAGAAATGGTTTCTACAATGACAGATAAAGATATTTGGAGATTAAATAGAGGAGGTCATGATCCTCACAAAGTTTACGCTGCCTATCATTCAGCAATGCAACATACTGGTTCTCCAACTGTCATTCTTGCCAAAACCATAAAAGGTTATGGTATGGGAAAATCTGGTGAAAGTATTAATACAACACATCAGCAAAAAAAATTAGATGAGGAGGATTTGCTTTATTATAGAGATAGATTTGGTGTTCCTCTTACTGACAAGCAGGTAAAAAATATTGAGTATTACAAACCAGATGAAAACTCTGAAGAAATTAAATATCTAAAAGATCAAAGAATAAAGCTTGGCGGTTTTATTCCAGAAAGATCCTCTTTTGCAAAACAAATCAAAGCTCCTCCTAAGGAAATTTTCGATAACTTTATGAAATCTACAGGAGATAAAGAAATGTCGACTACCATGGCATTAGTTAGAATGCTAACTGCATTACTGAGAGATAAAAATATATCACCAAGATTAGTTCCTATTATCCCAGATGAAGCAAGAACTTTTGGTATGGAGGGATTCTTCCAAAAGATAGGAATATATGCGCATGAAGGTCAAAAATACGAGCCTGTGGACTCAGAACAGTTAAGTTCTTACAGGGAAGATAAAAGTGGTCAAGTATTAGAAGAGGGTATAAACGAGTCGGGAGCAATGTCGTCTTGGATTGCAGCTGGTACATCTTACACAAATCATGATTTAGAAATGATACCGATTTATATTTTTTACTCTATGTTTGGTTTTCAAAGAGTTGGTGACTTAGCTTGGGCCGCAGGAGACTCACAGGCAAGAGGTTTTTTAATCGGAGCTACTGCTGGCAGAACGACTTTAGCAGGTGAAGGTCTTCAACACCAAGATGGTCATAGTCATTTATTAGCATCAAATATTCCAAACTGTATAAGTTATGATCCTACTTTTGCTTATGAGATGGCTGTAATATTGAGAGATGGGCTAAAACGAATGCATGAGAAAAAAGAAAATATTTTCTATTACATCACTGCAATGAACGAAAATTATTCTCACCCAGAGAAGCCAAAGGGTTCAGATGAGGGAATTCTTAAGGGAATGTATTTATTTAAAGAAAATAATAACAAGAATAAAACTAAAGTGCAGCTTTTAGGTTCAGGAACAATTTTAAGAGAAATAATTGCTGCTGCAGCAATTTTATCAAAGGATTATGGTGTAGACTCTGATGTTTGGAGTGTAACTAGCTTCAATGAATTAAGAAAAGACGGTATGGAAACTGAGAGATGGAACTTATTAAATCCAAATGAAAAAAAGAAAAAATCATATGTCCAAAAGTGTTTAGAGAAAACAGATGGACCAGTTATTGCTGCATCAGATTACACTAGATCATTTTCTGATCAAATAAGACCTTACACCGAAAAACCTTTTTACTCTTTAGGGACAGATGGTTATGGGAGAAGTGATACCAGAAAAAATTTAAGAAAATTTTTCGAGGTCGATAAAGAGCATATAGTTGCCTATACATTGAGCGCTTTAGCAAAAGAGCAGTTAGTTGAAACAAAGAAAGCTGAAAACGCAATTAAAAAGTTTAAAATTGATAAAGATAGAGATTTTCCATCTAATTTATAAATATGGCTAGTACAAAAATTTTAGTTCCAGACATGGGTGATTTCAAGGACGTAGAGATTATTGAAGTTCTGGTTAAAGAGGGTCAACAAATAAAAAAAAATGATTCTCTTATTACATTGGAAAGTGACAAATCAAGTGTTGAAGTGCCATCTAATCATGAGGGAATTATTGAAAAAATAAATGTTAAAGTAGGTGATAAAGTCAACAAAGGAGACTTAATTCTTAGTCTGAATGCAGAGAGTGCTACTGAGGAAAAAAAGGAAGCAGTAAGTGAGCGAAAAAAAGAAGTGAAGACAGAAATAAAAGAGATCAAACCTCAGAAACCAAAAGAAATTATTCCTGTAGTGCCTACATCACAATCAGGTAGTAAGTCAGCTAGTCCAAAAGTTAGAAAATTTGCAAGAGAGTTAGGTGCCAATGTGGTTGAAATACCTGGTTCTCAAAGAGGTGGTAGAGTTTCCGAGGAGGATGTTAAAAATTTTGTAAGATCTCAAGTAACAGTCAGCAGCGGGAAAGTAGAAAAGAAAGTTCATAAAGAAGAGTACCCGCACGAAGAGTTTGGTGAAATAGAATTAAAAGATATACCAAGAGTGAAAAGATTATCTGGTCCTCACTTGGTAAGATCTTGGACTGAAATTCCCCATGTAACGCAGCACGATGAAGTTGATATAACAGAAATGGAGCAATTTAGATCATCATTATATGATTACTATACTGGTGAGAAAATAAAAGTGACACCTCTTGCTTTTATAGCAAAAGCACTTGTCAGTGCTTTGAAGAAATTTCCAAATTTTAATGCTTCAATTGATAGTGCTAATGATAAAATTATTTATAAAAAATATTTTCATGTTGGTTTTGCAGTAGATACTCCTCACGGTCTAATGGTGCCTAAAATAAGAGATGTTGATCAAATGAGTATAAAAGAAATTGGAAGCGCTTTAAGAAAAACAAGTAGACTTTGCAGAGACTTAAAAATTGATAAAAAGGAATTTTTTGGTGGTTCAATGACGATATCAAGCTTGGGCGGCATCGGAGGCACTTTCTTCACACCGATTATAAATCCTCCTGAAGTAGCGATACTTGGAGTTGGAAAAAGTTTTGATAGATTGGTAAAGGTTAAGGACAAATTTATTTCAAGAAAAATTTTACCTATTTCACTCTCATATGACCATAGAATAATTGATGGTGCGGAGGGTGCAAGGTTCTGCGTTTATCTTGGGAAATGTCTTGGCAAAGACTTCGCTTTTAAACTTGCCGTTTAATCAATTATAAAATAGTACAAGGCATGAGTAAAAAAGTTTTCTCTCTTATTTGTGCTATCAGCTGTTCTTTAATTTGGGGTTCAGCTTTCGTGGCTCAAGATATGGGAATGGATTATAACGGACCTTTTACTTTTACTTTTGGCAGGCTATTTCTCGGATTTTTAACGCTAGTCCCATTTTTTTATATTTTCGAATATAAAAAGGTTAATTCAATAATTTTTAAAAAAGTTAACATTCTAAATCTATTGCTTATTGGATTTCTTCTTTCGATGGGAAATGTTTTGCAACAATATGCTCTACTTTATACAGATGTAGCTAATACAGCAGTATTTACAATTTTCTATGTAGTTTTAGTTCCATTTGTTGCTTACTATTTTTTTTCAAAAAATATTCATAATTCTGTTTGGCTATCTATTATTATTTGTTTATTTGGTGGTATACTTTTAACCGAGTTTGATAATATTCAAGTAAGAATAGGAGATAGTATTGCAGTTTTTAATGCATTATTTTGGGCGTTTCATATTGTTTTTATTTCAAGATTTTTAAGAATATTTAATTATCCAATTACTATTGCATGCCTTCAATGTTTAATTGCATCTATATTTGCTTTGATGCCAGCTTTTGTTTTTGAAAGTGTTAAAT
>CACIYA010000021.1 GCA_902590755.1 uncultured Pelagibacteraceae bacterium
CAATTTTTGTAGCTTCGCCAGTACTTAAATTTTTTAAAGTAAGTTACAAAACTTTGGAAAAAGAGGATGAAAAAATAGTTCCTTGATGATCAGTAAAGGTTTTGTGCTGCTACCATTGATAACAACATTGGAAAAGACAACAATGTGTTAGTCCTAGAGAAAAGCATTGCTGTTTTTGCTGATTTAGCTTTTTCTTCAGGGCTGCAATCTACTAGTCCTAAAGCTTTTTTTTGATTGGGCCAAATTACGAACCATACATTATAAGCCATTATAATTCCAAGCCACATTCCTATACCTATTGCTGTGGTTTTAGGATCTCCGCTTCCGATTCCTAAAATCATAGCTTGATGCACATATCCCTGAAGATATGATACTATCAATCCCGTAATAATTGTTCCTAACGCAGCCCACCTAAACCAAAACAGTGCTTTTGGTGCTATGACTTTCCCTATTGCAGGCTTTTGTTCATCTGGAATATTAGGCATAGATGGTATTTGAACAAAATTAAAATACCATAATAAACCAATCCACATTATTCCGGTTAAAACATGAAGATATCTAAATAACCAACTAAAGAAATATCTATCTAGCGCAAACCCATCTCCAAAAAAATGTAAACCAACAAGTAATAAAATAGCTATACCTAATGAAAGATGAACTGTTTTTGAAAGAGATTGTAAGATACCAGTCATGATTCCTTATATCATAAATTTAATTTTTAAGCAGTCTTTTTCATCGAGCCATTCGTTATGATTTCTCTGATAAATTTACCGGTATAACTTTCTTTAATTGTTGAAACTTTTTCTGGTGTACCTTCGGCAATAATTCTACCTCCATTTATACCACCCTCAGGTCCCATATCAATTATATGATCTGCAGTCTTAATTACATCGAGATTATGTTCAATCACAACTACAGTGTTTCCAGTGTTAGCAAATGCTTGAAGTATTTCCAGTAACTTTTTAATATCATGGGAATGTAATCCAGTAGTTGGTTCATCTAAAATATATAAAGTTCTACCGGTTGGTCTTTTAGACAATTCCTTTGCTAATTTTATCCTTTGGGCCTCTCCACCAGACAAGGTTGTAGCTTGTTGACCAATTTTCATGTATCCTAATCCAACATGTTTTAATGTAATTAATTTAGACCTTATGCTTTGAATATTCTCAAAAAATTCACAACCCTCGTCAACTGTCATGTTTAATACATCTGCTATATTCTTATTCTTAAACCTGATTTCTAATGTCTCTCTATTATATCTAGCACCCTTACACGTATCACAAGGTATAAAAACGTCGGGTAAAAAATGCATTTCGTAAGTTAAAACTCCATCACCCTCACATGTTTCGCATCTTCCACCTTTAACATTAAAAGAATACCTTCCTACTTTATAACCTCTTGCTTTTGATTCAGGTAGAGCAGCAAACCATTCTCTTATTGGACCAAAAGCACCTGTATAGGTGGCTGGATTTGATCTTGGCGTTCTTCCTATTGGTGATTGATCTATATCAATAATTTTATCTATCAGTTCTGTCCCCTTGAAACCAGTAAAAGCTTTAGGAACTTTTCTGCTTTTATTTTTATTCAACATTAAATTAAATGCATTATACAATGTGTGAAGTATTAATGTTGATTTACCACTTCCAGAAACTCCAGTAACACAAGTGAAAGTTCCAACGGGTATTTTTAAATTTACTTTTTTTAGATTATTTCCCGAAGCACCACTTATTTCAATAAATCTTCCATTTTTTGCGGACCGTCTTTTTTTAGGAATAGAAATAAATTTCTTACCTGATAAATAGTCTCCAGTAATACTATTTCCATTTTTAATAATTTGAGAAACTTCACCCTCAGCAACTATTTGACCACCGTTTAATCCTGCCTCTGGTCCAATATCAATAATATGATCTGAACTTTCCATTGTTTCAATATCATGTTCAACAACTATTACTGTATTTCCTAAATCTCTTAATTTCTTTAAAGCTGTAATTAATTTTTTGTTATCTCTTTGATGTAAACCGATAGAGGGTTCGTCTAAAACATATAAAACTCCAGTTAATCCAGATCCAATTTGAGAAGCAAGCCTAATTCTTTGGGCTTCACCCCCTGATAATGTTCCTGACTCCCTTGATAAAGTTAAGTAATTTAATCCAACGTTTAGAAGAAAAATAAGTCTTTCATTAATTTCCTTTAAAATATGTTGAGCAATTTTATTCTCTTTCTCGGACAAAACTTTTTCTAAATTTGAAAACCATTTTTGAGCTTCATCAATCGATTTTTCTGTCACTTCACTTATATTTAATTTATTGATTTTTACGCACAGTGCTTCCTCTTTTAATCTCATCCCTTTACATTTTTCACAATTAGTCTCACTTTGATATTGTGAAATTTCTTCTCTTTTCCATTCACTGTCAGTTTCAAGATATCTTCTTTCTAGATTATTAATTACTCCCTCGAAAGTTTTTTTTGTGGTATAAGCTTCATAACCATCATCATATGAAAATTTTATTTCTTCATCATCTGATCCATATAAAATTATATCTTGAATTTTTTTTGGAATTTTTCTCCAAGGTTCGCTAAGTGAAATTTTATAATGCTTTGCAATTGAAGCTAAAGTTTGTGCGTAGTATAAAGATGTGGATTTTGCCCAAGGTTCAATCACACCATCTTGAAGGCTTTTTTTTGGGTCTGAAATTACTAAATTTGGATCTACATTTAAATTATGTCCAATCCCCTCACATTCCTCACAAGCACCATAAGGTGAATTAAATGAAAACAATCTCGGTTCTACTTCTTCAATAGTAAATCCACTTTCAGGGCATGAAAATCTTGATGAAAAGGTAATTATCTCTCTTTTTCTAAATTTTTTTGGTAATGTCTCATTTTCGTATTCTACAACTAATAATCCGTCTGATAAATTTAAAGCTGTTTCAACACTATCAGCAAGCCTATTTCCAAGGTTCGAATTCAGTATAATTCTATCAACAATAATGGAGATATCGTGTTTTATTTTTTTGTTTAAATCTGGAAATTCATCAATATTTAAATATTTGCCATCAACCTTAATCTTAGAAAAACCTCTTTTTTTAAAATTTAAAATTTCTTTTTTGTATTCACCTTTTCTGCCTCTTACAATCGGAGCTAAAATATAAATCGTATTATTTTTTGGAAGTTTATTTATTTTATCAACCATTTCACTAATTGATTGTGATTTTATTGGTTTTCCTGTGAATGGCGAATATGGAATTCCAACCCGAGCAAATAAAACTCTCATATAATCATAAATCTCTGTTACAGTTGCAACTGTTGATCTAGGATTTTTGGATGTGTTTTTCTGTTCAATAGATATTGCAGGGCTTAAGCCTTCTATAAAATCCACATTGGGTTTTTTCATTTTATCTAAAAATTGCCTTGCGTAAGAGGATAGACTTTCAACGTATCTTCTCTGCCCCTCAGCATAAATTGTATCAAATGCTAAAGATGATTTTCCAGAGCCAGAAAGACCCGTTATGACAACTAATTTCTCTTTTGGTATTTCAAGAGAAACATTTTTTAAGTTGTGTTCTTTAGCCCCTTTTACAACGATTTTTTTCAACATTTTTTTTACTCCAAAAAAATATCATCTTATATTTACTTATCAAATATGATATAGATTAAAGACTTTTATTAATAATAAAATCAAAATTTATTCAAAATATTATGGCTGGAAGTTTAAATAAAGTACAATTAATAGGTCGTTTAGGCGCAGATCCTGAAATAAAGCAAATGGTTAATGGCAAAAGTGTAGCTAGATTAAGTATTGCTACAAGCCAGTCTTGGAAAGATAAGTCAAGCGGAGAAAGAAAAGAAAAAACTGAATGGCATAGAATCGTAATTTTTAATGAAGGCTTAGTAAATGTGGTTCAACAATATCTTAAAAAAGGTGCAAACGTTTATATTGAAGGTCAATTGTCTACTAGAAAATGGAAAGACGAGTCATCTGGTCAAGATAAATATTCTACAGAAATTGTACTTCAAGGATATAACTCCAGTTTGACAATGCTGGATAGTAGAAATAGTGGAAATAATTCGAATATTGTATCTGAAAATAAAAGTTCCCTTCCTAATGATAATATTAGTCAGGAAAATACTGATTTAGATGATGAAATTCCTTTTTAATAGAAGATGGAAAAGAACACTGTAGAAAATAATAAATCATTTAAACCTATCTTTGTACAAGATGAAATGAGTTCATCTTATTTGTCTTATGCAATGAGCGTAATTGTAAGCAGAGCTCTTCCAGACGTAAGAGATGGACTTAAACCTGTTCACAGAAGAATAATTTATGCAATGTATAAAGGAGGATATGACTGGTCTAAACCTTTCAGAAAATCAGCAAGAATTGTAGGAGATGTTATTGGTAAATACCATCCTCACGGTGATCAATCTGTATATGATGCATTAGTAAGATTGGTTCAAGATTTCTCAATGAGTGTTCCGCTTATCTCTGGTCAAGGTAATTTTGGTTCTATTGATGGTGATCCTCCCGCTGCAATGAGATATACTGAGACTAAGTTAGGTAAAATTTCACAATTTTTAACAGAAGATTTAGAAAAAGACACTGTAGATTTTAGGAGTAATTACGATGAGACTGAAAAAGAACCCGAAGTTTTACCTTCGCAATATCCAAATATATTAGTCAATGGAGCAGGTGGTATAGCCGTTGGAATGGCAACAAGTATACCGCCCCACAATCTTGGTGAAATAATTGATGCAACTATAGCTCTTATTCAAAACAAAGAAATTTCGGTAAGTCAATTAATGAAACATGTGCCAGGTCCAGATTTCCCAACTGGAGGAATAATAATTGGTAAGGACATAATTAAACAAGGATACAACAAGGGAAGGGGGTCGTTTAAAATTAGAGGTGAGATTGAATTTGAGCAAAAAAAAGGAGGTAGGGATTTATTAATAATTAAATCTATACCTTATCAGGTTAATAAATCTCTATTGATTGAAAAAATTGCTCAGTTAGTAAGAGATAAAAAAATTGAGGGCATCAGAGATTTAAGAGATGAGTCAAATAGAGAAGGCATTAGAGTGGTAATCGAATTAAGAAAAAGTGTTGAACCAGAAACTGTAAGACGTCAATTGTATAAATTAACTAATATAGAAACTTCATTTGGATTTAATACTTTAGCAATTGTTGAAAATAAACCTAAAATACTCAATCTAAAAGAATTTATTTCTGAATTTTTAAAATTTAGAGAAGATACAGTTATTAAAAGAGTAAAATTTGATTTAAAAAAAGCTGAGGAGCGTGCACATATATTAATTGGTTTAGCTACTGCAGTTGAAAATATTGATGAAATTATCAGAATTATTAAAAATTCAAAAGACACAAGTTCAGCAAAAAAAAATCTTTTATCAAAAAAATGGAAGATTAAAAAAAGTATCAAAATGATCAGTCTTATTGAAAAGAAGAATTTTTCTACCTATCAACTATCTAATAAGCAAGTTGATGCTATACTTGAGCTGAGACTTCAAAAACTTACAGCATATGGGATTACAGAAATTGAAACAGAAATTTCAAAAATTTCAAAATTAATTTTAGAATATAAAAAGATTATTAATTCAAAAAAAGCTTTGTATAATTTAATCATTGATGAACTTGGTAAAATTAAAGACAAATTTCCTACACCGAGAAAAACAAAAATAATAGATGCCGTGTTAAATTATAATATTGAGGAAACCATTCAAAAAGAGTCAGTCGTAATTAATATTACTAATCAAGGTTATATCAAGAGAGGTCCATTAAGCTCATTAAAAGCACAAAAAAGAGGTGGAAAAGGAAAAACTGGAATTTCTACAAGGGAAGATGATTTTGTTGTTCAAATTTTTACAGCTAATACTCATACACCAGTCTTATTTTTTTCTACTCAAGGACTAGTTTATAAAATTAAGGCACATAAGATCCCAGAGGGCACTGCAGCATCAAAAGGAAAATCAATTTTCAATATTCTCCCTTTAAAAAGCCATCACTCTATAAGCTCAATAATGCCTCTGCCCGAAGATGAAAATGAGTGGAAAAATTTAATGGTCATATTTGCTACATCAAAAGGCAATGTGAGAAAAAATTCTCTAGAGGATTTTATTAATATTAATGCAAGTGGAAAAATTGCTATGAAACTCGATCAAGATGATAAAATCATAGGTGTCAAAATTTGCAAAAATGATCAAGATATTTTGTTAAGTACTCAGTTTGGAAAATGCATAAGATTCAAATCAACAAAATTAAGATTATTTAAAGGAAGATCTTCAAAAGGAATAAAAGGTATTCAGTTAAATGAAAAAGATAAAGTTATATCTTTATCAATTTTAGATAATACCCAAATAAACCATAAAACGTTAAATAAAGATAAAAAAATTAAAAATGCAGTAGATAGATTTATACTGTCTGTTTCTGAAAATGGATATGGAAAAAGATCATCATATCTCGATTATCGAGTTACTAATCGTGGCGGAAAAGGAATAATAGGAATTATAAACTCACCTAGAAACGGCAATATAGCATCATCTTTAGTTGTTAATGAGTCTGATGAAATTTTACTATCTACTGATAAAGGAAGCATGATGAGATGCGCTGTTAAAGAAATAAGAATAGCTGGAAGGAACACTCAAGGTGTAAGGATAAAAAAATTATCAGGCATAGAAAAAGTTGTTTCTGTCATAAAGATAGAAGATAATATTCAATAACATGAAAATTGCAGTTTATCCTGGAACATTTGATCCAATTACATATGGGCACATAGACGTCATAAAAAAATCATTAAATATCTTTGACAAACTTATAGTTGCTACGACAGACAATTCAGATAAAGATTATTTTTTCTCAATTGAGGAAAGAATTGAAATTATTCATAATTCGCTGTTTAAAGATTTAAAATTTAGTAAAAAAAAAATTAAAGTAATAGCTTTTAATAATTTAACTATAGAATTGTGTAAAAAATATAAAGCTTCAGTAATTGTAAGAGGATTAAGAGCTGTATCCGATTTTGAATATGAATTTCAACTTGCAGGAATGAACAAAAAACTTAATTCAAAAGTTGAAACAATTTTTTTAATGTCTGATGTTGAAAATCAAATAATTTCTTCTAAATTCGTAAAAGAAATTGCTAATTTAGGTGGAAATATAGATAGGTTTGTAACAAAATATGCTTCAAGGATGTTGAAAAGTAAATTTTAATGAAAAAATATATATATTTATTTATAATTTTTTTTAGTTTAATAAGTACTAAAACAATGGCAGAAAATAATATGATTTTAAAATTATCTTATGGAGAAGTTGAAATAGAACTCTATCCAGAAAAAGCCCCAAACCATGTAAAGAGATTTAAAGAACTTGCTAACAGTGGAAAGTATGATGGCGTAGTATTTCACAGAGTTATTGATGGCTTTATGGCTCAATCTGGTGATGTTAAATTTGGAAATTCTACAAACTCAGAATTCAATTTATCCCTTGCGGGAACTGGTGGTTCAGATTTGCCAGATTTAAAAGCAGAATTTTCAGATATACCTCATACACGAGGTGTGTTATCAGCTGCAAGATCTGCAGATCCAGATAGTGCGAATAGTCAATTTTTTATATGCTTTGACTCCGCTCCTCATTTAGATAGGCAATATTCTGTTTTTGGAAAAGTAATAAAAGGAATGGAGTTTGTTGATCAAATTAAAAAAGGTGATCCAAGATCAGGTGCTGTTTCAGATCCAGATAAAATTATATCTCTAAAAACAAAATAAGTTAGATGTCAAAAACTGAATTTTCTTTTGAGTTAATTGCTCAAGATGATAAAGCAAGGCTTGGAAAAATTAATACTTCAAGAGGTATAATTGAAACACCTGCTTTTATGCCGGTTGGCACCCAAGGGACTGTAAAAGGAGTTTTTACAGATGATATTATTAAAACTCATTCTCAAATTATTTTAGGAAACACTTATCATTTAATGCTCAGACCTGGAATAAAAATTTTGAAAGAATTTAATGGATTACATAACTTTATGAATTGGCAAAAACCGATTTTAACTGACTCTGGCGGATATCAAATAATGTCTTTGTCAAAATTAAATAAAATAGATTTAAAGTTAGGTGCAATTTTTAAATCACATTTAGATGGTAAAAAAATAATTTTAAGTCCAGAAAAAAGTATACAAGTTCAAAAAGCTATTAATTCAGATATAATAATGGTTTTAGATGAATGTCCAAAATTAACATATGATCAAAAAAAATTATCAAGCGCCATACACACGTCCACAGAATGGGCAAAAAGAAGCAAAATTGAGTTTGGAAACAATAAATACAAAGCTTTGTTTGGCATAGCACAAGGTGGTCTTAATAAGAATTTGAGAATTGAGAGTATAGAAAAATTGAAAGAAATAAAATTTGATGGATATGCTATGGGTGGTCTTGCAGTTGGGGAGAAACAATCTGATATGTTTCAAATTTTAAGTGATACATCTGATTATTTGCCTAAAAATAAACCTAGATATTTGATGGGAGTTGGCACCCCCTCTGATATACTCGGTGCAGTAAATGAGGGTATTGATATGTTTGATTGTGTAATGCCTACAAGGTCTGGTAGAACTGGTTTAGCTTTTACCTGGCAGGGTAAATTAAACCTTAAAAATTCAAAATTTTCCAATGATAATTCACCACTAGACCAGAAATGCGACATAAGAGATCTAAATAAGTATTCTAAAAGTTATCTAAATCATTTAATCAAAGCCGATGAAATGCTAGCTTCAATGCTTATTTCTTTAAACAATTTATATTTTTATCAACAATTTATGCTAGAAATAAGAAAAAATATTAAAAATAGGACATTTGCTCGGTTCTATAAAAAATATATAAAATTTTTTGATTAATTATTGTATTTTTAGAAATAAGTATATAAAAGGATTTTCTTAAGGGCCCTTAGCTCAGTTGGTAGAGCACCTCCCTTTTAAGGAGGGTGTCGATGGTTCGAGTCCATCAGGGCTCACCATTTATTAGACTTTAATTGGTGGATACTCGATGATTACTTCATTGATCCAATTATTTAAATTTTCAATTCTTTTTTTACTACTTGGATGAGTGCTCAAAAAAGCAGGCGGTTCTTTTCCTTTATTTTTTTCTGACATTCTCTCCCATAATTTAACCGACTCTCTTATGTCATATCCAGATAGTGATGAAAATATTAATCCTAAGTAATCAGCTTCAGTTTCTTGTTTTCTACCGAAGGGATTCATTATACCAAGTTGAAATATATCTAAACCAGTATTTTGACCTACAGTATTTCTTGTTCTATTAATAGCGCCCCCTAAAAAAATATCTGCTACTGTAGTGCCTAAATTAATTGTCATTGCGTGACTCATTCTTTCTACTGAGTGTCGTGCAACAGCATGAGCAATTTCGTGTCCCATTACAGTCGCTAATGCATCTTTATTTTTGGTTACTTTTAGTAGTCCAGTATAAACAGCAATTTTACCACCTGGCATGCACCAAGCGTTAATCATTTTATCATTTTCTACTAATATATAATCCCATTCAAAATTTTTTGTTGGATCATCTTGCCCTTTGTTTAAAAAGAAAGCAGATACTGCCTTTTCCATTTTATTTCCTATTTCGAGAATATTTTTTAAATCTTTTCCTGATTTTATAACTTTAGCTTTATTCCTGAAATTTTCATAAGCTACAGCTGCCTGTCTGTTTATTCTAGCTTCAGGAATAATACTTAATTGTTTTCTCTCTGTTATAGGTACAGTTGAACAGGATGGCAAAAACATCGAGCAACATCCACATCCAAATAAGCCAAGAAATTTTCTTCTATTTATGTTATACATTTCGTAGATTCATGATTTTAAATAATAAATTATTAATTGCAATTTTTATATTAATCATAATTTTTATAGTTTATTCAAGTTATTCTTAAAAGATGTCAGATAAAAATATAAAAAAATCTTTATTTAGTAAAATTCGTAATAACTTTATAGCTGGTATTGTGGTTTTGATACCTATTGGTATTACATTATATCTTACACTTTTTATAATAAGAATTTCCGGTAATATAGTACCTAAAGAAATAAATCCAAATAACTATTTACCCTTTAATATTCCAGGTCTTGAAATATTTATAGCTTTATTTGTGATCACTTTAATTGGATGGCTTTCACTTTCGTTTATTGGAAAAAAATTTTTTGAAATTTTTAACAATGTCTTAAAAAAAATTCCGATTTTAAGAACAATCTATTCTGCAATAGGTCAAATGACAGAAAGTTTTACAAAATCGAATGATAAACAAAAAAGTGTAGTGCTTTTAGAATATCCTAGGAAAGGTATTTGGGCCGTTGGTTTTGCTACCAAAGAAAATAAGGGTATTATTAAAGATAAAATTCAAGAAGAGGTTATTAATGTATTTCTACCAACAACACCTAACCCCACAAGTGGTTTTTTATTAATGGTACCTAAAAAAGATCTAATCTATCTAGATGTTACTTTTGAACAGGCGTCCAAGTTTATAGTATCGGCAGGAACAACAAATATAAACTAAATTTCATCGTTATTAATTATTTCAGCTCTATCGAAAAATTTTAACAAAAAATTATATTTTTTTTGATTAATTTTTTTCTCTATAGTTTTTAAATATTTTTCAGCTAAGAAAAATAAATCTTTGTGTATAATTGGATCTGCAAAACGAAAACTCTTTAGTCCACTTTGTTGAAATCCAGTTATATCTCCATAACCTCTAAGATTGAGATCTTCTTCGGCAATAAAAAAACCGTCATTAGACTCTCTCAAAATTTTAATTCTCTTAATAGCATTTTTACTTAAACTTTCTTTGAACAAAAGAATACAAAATGCTTGTTTTTCTCCTCTCCCAACTCTACCCCTGAGCTGATGAAGTTGAGCTAATCCGAATTTATTTGCGTTTTCAATGATGATCAAATTAGCATTGGGAAAATCTATGCCAACTTCTATCACTGTTGTAGACACCAAGATAAAAATTTCTTTTTTCAAAAATTTTTTTAAAATAATATTTTTTTCTTCTTTTTCTAAACCACCATGTATTAATCCTACTTGACCAGGAAATATTTTATTTATGATATCAAATTTTTTTTTTGCAGAAGCAAAATCTAGAAATTTTGAGTCTTCAATCAATGGACAAACCCAAAAAACCTGATTTTGTTCTTTAATTTGTTTTTTAATGAAAGGCCATAACTCTTTAATCTTTTTTTCGGGTTTACTTAAAGTCTTAATTTTTTTTCTAAAAGATGGCTTTTCAGTAATTTTAGAAATATCCATATCACCATAGATTGACATCATCATTGTTCTTGGGATAGGTGTAGCAGACATCAACAAAACGTCACAGTTTCTTCCACCTTTTTTTGCTAGTTCGGATCTTTGTTTTACTCCAAATTTATGTTGTTCATCTATGACCACTAACCCTAAATTTTTAAAAGATATTTTTTTTTGAAATAATGAGTGAGTACCGAATATTATGTTAGTCTTTCCACTTTTAAGATTAATATTAATTTCTTTTTTATTTTTTTGTTCAGTTTTGCCAGTCAAAAAATTTATATTTATATTTAATTTTTTAAAAATTTCTTTTGCTAAATTATAATGTTGATAAGCTAAAATTTCAGTTGGAGCCATAAAAGCACATTGATAACCACTTTCAACTACATTAATTGCTGCTAGGAGAGAGATAATAGTTTTACCGGATCCAACATCTCCTTGTATTATCCGAAACATCCTTTTTGAATTTCTTAAATCTAAATTAATTTCATTTAAAACTTTTATTTGACTTTTGGTTAAAATAAATGGAAGTTTTTCTATAATTGAATTAGATACATTATTTTTAAAATTTTTAATAATTTTTTGTCTTTTTATTCTCTTTCGATTTTCCGACAACGTTAAAAAATTTGCAAATATTTCATCAAAAACAAGTCTCCTATAACTTATAGAATTATTGTTCTTACTATCTGTTGAGTGATGTAATCGTTTAATAGCTTCATTCCATGAAATTAAGTTATTTTTTTTAATGAAACTACTATCTAACCAATCCTCTATATGAGGTAAATTATTTGTAACTTGTTCACTTATAAATCTATATTTTTTCTCATTTATTCCCTTTGTTAGGTTATATTTTGGAATTTTTTTTGTTACAAAACTTTCATTTTCAATATTTGTAACATAATCTGGATTTGTAATTTG
>CACIYA010000022.1 GCA_902590755.1 uncultured Pelagibacteraceae bacterium
ACTAATGGTCAAAGCTATTATTCCAGATACGAATGGTGAGAAACTTACTCCAATCATGATTGGAAGGCCATAATAAATCCAAAGAATTAAAACTAATAAAGGGATAGCTCTAACAATTTCTACGTATGTTATGTTAAAATAAGTTAAGAATTTATTATTTGACAATGAAGGTAGAGCAACTATCAAACCGATAATCATAGCTAGAATTATTGAAATTACTGAAATATAAATCGTAGTTGTAATTCCACTAATTAAAAATTTTAGATTAGTTAAACCATCTATATTATCTGGACTTAGAATATACCAACCCCATTCATAGTTAGAACTACATCCTTGAAGTAAAAATAGAATAGAAATTATTTTTAAAAATTTCACTAATTAACTATATTTGTAAATGGGAGGTATTGAAACTTAAATTATAAGCTTTTTAGATCGTACTTTGCCAGTAAAGTTTTAAAAAATCCGGATGATTGTTTTTTCTTAATCCAATTGCTGACGTAATCATTCCATACTTTATCAGCCTTTGGAACCATCATGGCTAAAAATGCTGGATTTTT
The DNA here is from genome assembly GCA_902590755.1 of uncultured Pelagibacteraceae bacterium. Lineage (GTDB taxonomy): Bacteria > Pseudomonadota > Alphaproteobacteria > Pelagibacterales > Pelagibacteraceae > Pelagilacustribacter. The sequence continues at coordinate 558 of CACIYA010000022.1, forward strand.
TCCTCCATCAGGAACTATAGCTAATTGGGGATATTTAATAACTAGTTTGTTTGCTTCTGTTGAACTTGTAATATTTCCATCAGCTCTTCCTGCTAAAACTTCTTGGAAATCTCTTGCTGGTGCCTCAACTGATTGAAGTTTTGACTTTGGAAAAAATTCCTTCGCTTTTTCCTCTTGAGATGTCCCTAACGTTGTAGCTATTGTAACATTGTTATTGTTTAAAGATTCCCATGTTGAAAACTTTTTTAAATTCTTTTTTAATACAAGCGGGACTGTTGCGTACTTGTAATATGTAGCGGTAAACCCAGCTACTTCTGCTCTTTTTGGTGTTTTGGTTACACTTGTCGATATATCGTATCTATCGGCTGTTATTCCTGCAACAATAGTTTTCCATTCTGCAGGCACAAACTTTACTTTTACGCCCAAATCTTTAGCTAATTCATTCATCACATCAATATCAAATCCTTTGTACTTGTTTGTCTTTGGATCTTTCATTGACATTGGATCCCAGTCTCCAGTCGTACCAACTCTTAACTCTCCACTTTTTTTTATTGAATCTAGTTTAGATGCTGCTTGAGCACTTGTTGCTACAAGTAATACTAATAATATTGAAAAAATTTTTTTAATCACATTATGTTATTAGCTAATCTCTCTCTTTTTTTCGATTTGCAATTTGACCCACTTTAACAATCTTTTGAAAAGGGGTTGACTAAGTCTTAGTTTATCAGCTATAAAGAACAAAACAAGAACATTTATGAAGTTAACAATACCTTATTATTTACACAAAGTGGGAGCTGGTTTTCCTTCTCCGGCAACAGACTATATCGAGGACGATATAGATCTAAACTCTCATCTCATAACAAATGCACCAGCTACCTTCATCATTAGGGTACAGGGTAAATCTATGACTAATGTAGGCATATATGACGGTGATCTATTAATAGTGGATAAAAGCTTAAACCCAAAAAATTTCTCCACTGTTATAGCAAATATCAACGAAGAACTTGTAGTCAAAACTCTGATTAAAAGTAAGGGTAACAACTACCTAACATCAGGCTCAAAAAACACATCAGATCGAATTAATTTAACAGATAATCCAGAAATAATAATTTGGGGAGTAGTAACATATGTCATACACAAACAGCAGTAGAAAAAAAGTTGCATTAATTGACTGTAATTCATTTTATGTTTCTTGCGAAAGATTATTTAATCCTAAAATACAAAATATACCAGTCGTAGTGCTATCTAATAATGATGGATGTGTAATATCAAGATCTACTGAAGCAAAAAAACTTGGAATAAGAATGGGAGAACCATATTTTAAAGTTAAAGATTTAGTTAAAAAGAACAACGTTCAGATATTTTCTTCAAACTATGCACTATATGGAGATCTTTCTAGACGAGTGATGAAAGTTTTAAAAGGTTTTACTGATAAAATTGAAATCTATTCTATAGACGAAGCATTTTTAGATTTATCGCACATCAAAGATGAACAAGTTGAAGAATATGGAAAACAAATAAGAGAAAGAGTTTTAAAATGGACAGGAATACCAACAAGTGTAGGAATTTCAAATACAAAAACCTTAAGCAAAGTTGCAAATCATATTGCTAAAAAAAATAAAGCAGGAGTGATATTTCTGAAAGAAAATATTGATAATATACTAAAAGATTTTGATGTTGCAGATGTATGGGGGGTTGGAAGACAATTATCAAAGCTATATATTAAAAATGGAATAGACAATGCTTATAAACTAAAAAATATCTCAAATACATGGGTTAAGAAAAGTACTAATGTTTTAGGCGCAAAAACAGTAATGGAGTTGAGAGGAATTCCTTGTATAGATTTAGAAACCGAGGAAACAAGAAGAAAAAGTTGTTGTGTATCAAGATCGTTTGGAAAAAAAATTGAGAGTTTAGATAAATTAAAAGAGTCTATAACTACTCATTGTTTAAATGCGGCAGAAAAAATAAGAACAGATAAACAAACTACAAGAGCTGTCACTATATTTATAAGAACAAGCCCATTTGATAAAAATAGAAAATACTATTCGAATTCTATTACCATTGAATTGCCGGTGGCGACTAATAACAGTATTGAACTTGTAAAAACTGCGATTAACGGACTAGTAAAGATTTATAAAAATGGTTACTTCTACCAAAAAGCTGGAGTCATTTTATCGAAGCTTAGAGACGATTCTGAAAAAGAGCTAAATTTATTAGCACCAATTTTAGAGAATAAATCTCAACCATTAATGAGAGCAATCGATTTTACCAATGCAAAATATGGACGAAATGCAATCAGTATAGCTCAGGCTGGTATAAGTAACGATTGGAAAATGAGAAGAGAACACTCATCTAGAATAGATACAGCTTCATTTGACTTCTTGCCTAAAATAAATATATAATTTGTATAAGGGGTGTCACAAAGACTGAGATTATACCCAAAGAACCTGACCGGTAATTCAGTGAGGGATAAATGAAAGATATATACCTATCAACACAAACAACGATAATTATCACTCTAGTGGTAGGAGTTTTTTTTATCACTTTAGGTTATATAAATTTAAAAAAAATTTCAGATAATAAAAGCCACATAATAGGTGACAGAAATGAGAGTATTTTTTCATTAACAACGAGTTTATCAGCATCCGCTTTGGGAGCTTGGATATTATTTGGGCCAGCTTCAGCTGCTACCTGGGGAGGAATAGGGGCAGTAATTGGATACGCTATAGGCACGGCTGCGCCTATGTTATTTCTATTAAATTTTGGACCAAAAATAAGGAGAGAATTTCCTTATGGAGTGTCTTTAACTGAGTTTGTAAAAAGAAGATTTGGAACTAGAATCTTAAAGATAATACTAATTTTAATTTTATTTTATTTAACAATTTTTTTGATAGCCGAAGTAACAGCAATAGCTTTTTTATTAAATTTAATTTCAAAAACGCCTTTGTGGGTAACATCTGGACTAACTTTAATCATATGTCTTTTGTATATATTAAGAGGTGGATTTAAGCTATCAATAATTACTGATAAATATCAATTTATAATAATCTTAAGCATAATATTATTTTCTATATTTTTAATTTTAGGAAACTTAGAAATAAATAGTTATGAACTAATTAAAAAAAATTCTGCTAAATTATTAAGTAAAAATTATATTCCAAATTACACTGCAGGATTGACTTTTTTTATTGCTGTAGCAGCAACGAATTTATTTCACCAGGGTAATTGGCAACGTGTTTTTGCTGCTAAAAATAATTTTATCTTAAAAAAAAGTTTAATTTATTCATCAATTATTTCTTTTTTTGTTGTTTTATGGATGGGCTACATAGGTCTTATATCCTTCTCTCTTGACCCTAAAATAAAACCCGATTTAGCTCTTTTTGAAATAATTTTATCTAATGATAATTTTTTAATAATTGTTTTAATTTTAATTTTAGCCCTAGCTTTAACATTAAGTACAATTGATACATTAATAAATGCTGTTTCAAGCCTAATAATTATTGATGGAAAAGAAATAAATAAGTTTTTAAGTGGCAGAGATATAAAAGGTAAATCCAATAAATTAATTTTATTATTATGTGTAATTGTTTTTATTTTTGCTTCTAAGGGCTATAGCATCTTATATTTATTCTTATTTGCAGACCTTCTATGTTGTGCAGCAGTTGTAACAATTTTCTATGGTTTTTTTAAGAAAAAAATAAATACAAGATTATCTTTAATATCAATAATTCTTGGTTTAAGCTCAGGTTTATTATTTTTTCCAAGTCAGAATTTTCAATCAAGTCTTTTAGTAGGTAATATTATGTCTGTAGATTACTTTAGTCCAATTATCTCATCAAACTTACTATTTATTTCATTTTTTGTGGCTTTAATTGTACCACTTGGTATAATTACGACTTATTCTTTACGTAATTCATTGAGATAAATAGATACAGCTATCCAGATTATTACGAAACCAAAAAACTTTTCAAAAGTAAGAATCTCATCAAAATAAGTTATTCCCAAAAGAAACTGGGATGTTGGAGTTAAAAATAAAATCATACTTGCTGGACCTATACCAATAATTTTAAATCCTAAGGTATACAAAAAAAGAGGGACTAAAGTCATAAAGCCAGACCAAAACAAATAAAAAGATAAAAGAGGTTCTTTATATGAAAAAATATTTAAGTTAAAATTAATTAGATAAATAAATAATGCAATTGCTATAGGAGATATGAGCAATGTTTCTATTAATAAACCTATATCTGATGAAACTTTGATTTTTTTTCTTATTAATCCATAAATACTAAAAGTTATTGCAACAGTAAGACCAATCCAAGGTAATTCACCAAGTTTTATTAAAAAGTAAAACAAAGAAATTACTACTAATATTACCGCAATAAATTGATTTCTATTTAGCTTCTCTTTTAAAAATACTCTTCCTAAAAACACACTTATTATTGGGTAGATATAATATCCTAAACTTGAGTCTAATAATCTATTAACACTGACTGCATAAAGCCAGGTTCCCCAATTTATACTAACCAATAAACCTGATAAAAAAAGCAATAATTGATTTTTTCTCTTTTTGAAAATTTGATTAAATTCTGGCCATTTTTTATAAAAACTCGTTGTCAGAATTAATAGAACTGCTGTCCAAATTGTTCTGTGAACCGTTAATTCAATAAATGAAGCAAAAGATACAAATTTGAAAAAAATAGTACCTACAACACCCCACCAAAGAGATGCAAAAGCAGCATAAAAAATTCCTGATAATTGTTTTTGTTGCATTACAAATTTGGTGCAATATAAGTTAATTTTCTTTATAAAGATACGTAAAGCTTGTGGTGAGATGGGTGAGTTGGTTTAAACCAGGAGTTTGCTAAACTTCCGTAGTATTTAACTATGCTACCGAGGGTTCGAATCCCTCTCTCACCGCCATTTAATTAAAATAGCTATCTATTTGAACTGGTTCTTTTCTTAAAATATATTTGTAAACATTGATGTTTTCTAAAACTCTCTGAACGTAATTTCTAGTTTCTTCAAATCTAATTTGCTCAATCCAATTAATGTATGAAATTTGACCTTTAGAAGGGTCACCATTCACTCTTCTCCAAGTTTTGACTCTATTAGGACCTGCATTGTATGCTGCAATAGCAAACGGAAAAACACCATTATAATCGTTAAGTAACCCATTAAAATAATAAGAACCAAGTTTAATGTTATATTCAGGATCCGAAGTTAATCTGCTAATACTGTATGGTAGCTTAGCTTGTTTAGCCACTATCTTAGCAGTGTACTTCATTAACTGCATCATGCCTCTAGCTCCAGCCCAACTATTAGCTTTTCGATCGAATTCACTTTCCTGTCTAATTATTGCCAGTACTATTTCTTGTTTAGGCATTTGCTTATTATTTACGATTTTTGGGGTTGCTATAACTGGATAATTATATTTATTTAAAAATCTTTTTTCATATGAAGCCTTTTTTGATATCTGTATTGCAAAGTCATATCTTTCAACAGACGTTGATAACTCTGCCGCTAATACTTCACTTCCTTTTTCAATATTTAAATCAGCTAAATGCTTTAGAATATCTTTCGCGTATTGGCTTGCATCAAGTTCATGGAGTAGAATAACGTGTTTGATAAGTTTATTTTTTTTAAACTCTTTTTCATAATCCTTATCAAAATTACTTTCATCTTTTAGTTCAAAATTTCCTCCAGGATTTATTTTATTAAAAGCTAGTTGTCCATAATAAGTCATTGGAAATTTTGCTGCCTCTGAAAAAAATTTATTTGCAGTTTCTTTTTCATTTAATTTTTCGTACGACTCTCCTAACCAATAAGCTCCTCTGGCCAAACTAATAGGATAACCAACATTATTGTAAAAATTCTTAAAGTGATTAATTGCATATTCAGGAGATTTTAAAAAAGTTAAGGCTATCCAACCTGACAACCATTCAGCTTCAGCAAAGGATGGTCCAGATGAAAGTGAATGTTCGCTAGCAACTTTGTAAGCTGTTTTGTATCTTTTTTTATAAATCAAACTTCTTGTAACGCTTTCCCTCTGCTCCCACCATTTATCTGGCCTTACCATTTGGGACTCAGTTTTGTTTCCATTTTGATATAAAATCTCTAATGATCCCTCTAATCTTCCTCTTCTGTTTCTCCATCTTAATCTATCAAACTCCAATCCAGGATCTTTTTTTAAATATTGTGGAACTTTAGCAATTGCATTATCTACTCCATAAGAGTTGCTCATTAAAATTTGTCTTGCATTATAAAGTGCTCTTTGATCTGTAGGTAAATATTTTAGCATCCTTTTTAAATCCCAATATTTTTTCTCCCATGCTAAATAATCAGCTCTTTTCACATGATCCTCTGAGTTAATAAATTTTTTAAATTTAGCTCTGTAATAACCTAAATCATTTTTTCTTATTTCAGCTGTTATCCAGCCATCTTTAACTAATTCTTCAACTTTTTCTAATTTTCCTTGTTCTAAATAGGCTTCAGCCAATTTTATTTTACCTAAACCACCTAACGGAGGATATTTTTCAAACCAATTAATTACAGATGTAGGTGAATTGTTTCTCAAATATATTTTTTCTTCTGCTAAATATCGAATTCTATTAATTCTAGGATAATAATCATTTTGCTCTATAAATTTTTTATATTCATCAAATGAAGCTCCATTTCTTGTAGTTTTTAAATACATCCAGGTAATTAATTTTCTAAATTCACTATCTTTTATTTTTTGGGCACTTTTTAATGCACTGTTCCATTTTTTTTGTTTGATAAAACTAATAGTTTCTTTTGCCCTTGCAAAATCTTTTTTGTTTAGAACTTTTGAGCTTTCTACTTCTTTGGAAGAAACTTTATAAGTAATTGGTTTTTTTTGAGGATAGATAAATGTAGAAGATATTTGTGTTTCAACCTTTTCTGTAGGTTCTAATCTTATTTCCTTTTTTTTACTTGGCTCTTTTTTTTGTTCAACTATTGATGGTTTAACCTCATCTTTTTTTTCTAATAAAGGTTTAGGCACAGGTAGATTTTTATTTATATTTTCTTGCACCTGCTTTTCAGACTTTTTAAAAATTGATGGTTTTTTCTGCGGTAATAAGAAACCTGTTTCAGAGTAAACGATGTTAATTTTCAAAAATGATAATAAAAATACTAGACTAATTAATCTATTAAGCATAAGTTTAAGGATATCTACCTTATATTATTTTATGCTTAAAGGATCAATTGTTGCATTAATAACTCCATTTAAAGATGATGATCTTGATGAAAATACTTATCGTAGATTGATTGATTATCACTTAAATAATGGTACTAACGGTGTAGTCCCTGGAGGTACTACTGGGGAGTCTCCTACTTTATCTCATAGTGAACATAAAAGGATTATCGAAATAGCCGTAAAAGAATGTAATGGAAAAATACCTGTAATATCAGGCACAGGATCCAATTCAACAGATGAAGCTATTGAGCTTTCTAAATTTGCTGAGAAAGCAGGATCAGACGCGCTGCTAATTGTAACACCATATTATAACAAACCAACTCAAGAAGGTTTGTATCAACATTACAAAAAAATAAATGATAATGTTGGTATCCCTATTATAATTTACAACATACCATCTAGATCAGTAATAGACATGTCTGTGGAAACTATGAGTAAATTATACGAGCTAAAAAATATAATTGGTGTAAAAGATGCAACCGGTGATCTAAACAGAGTAGATCAGCAATTAAACGCCATGGGAAAAGAATTTATTCAACTCACCGGAAATGATGATAATTCTTTAGAGTTTAACAAAAGAGGTGGAGTGGGCGCTATAGGAGTTACTGCAAATATAGCTGCAAAATTGTCATCTGATTTTCAAAAAGCTTGTGAGGAAAAAAAAGGGGAAGCAGAAGCGCTGGATAAACTTTTACAACCGTTACACTCAGCATTATTTATTGAGAGCAATCCATCACCAGTAAAATATGCAGCATCATTATTAGGTATGTGCAATTCATCAGTTAGGTTGCCATTAGTTGAAATTAGAGAAGAAACAAAAAAGAAAGTTTCAGAAGCACTTAAAGTAGCTAAATTACTTTAATGAAACAAAATATAGTACCTGGAAGAAAAATAATTTGTTTAAATAGAAAGGCAAGTTTTAATTATTTTTTTTTAGAAACTTTGGAGGCAGGTATTTCTTTAAAAGGATCTGAGGTAAAATCATTAAGGGATGGGAAAGGTAGCATTGCAGACTCTTACGCTATTGATAACAATGGTGAATTATTTTTAATTAATTCTCACATCCCGCTTTACCGACAATCATCTTATAACAATCATAATCCTAAAGGAGAAAGGAAACTTCTTTTAAAAAGAAAAGAAATTAATAAGTTAATAGGGAGAATTAATCAAGAGGGTCTAACTATTATTCCTACCAAAATGTATTTTATCAAAGGAAAAGTAAAAATTGAAATTGCTGTTGCAAAAGGAAAAAAACTTTATGATAAAAGACAAGTAAAGAAAAAAAGAGATTGGAACAGAGAAAAAGCAAGATTGTTAAGTAGAAATAATAAATGATACATCTAAATCTTGGATCTAATTTAAATTCTAATCATGGTTCCAGATTTGATAATATTTTAATTGCCATAAAATTATTACTCGAGGCAAAATTAAAAATCGTTGGAATTTCAAATTTTTATGAAACTCCTTCTTATCCAAATCATAAACTACCAAAGTTTATCAACATTGGCCTTTCTGCAAAAAACTATGAACTTTCTAAATTATGTAAAACTATTAATCTAATCGAAAAAAAAATTGGAAGAATTAAAACTAAGAAAAATGATCCTAGGGTAATCGACATTGATATCATTGATTTTAATGGAAAAATTAAAGACTCAAAAAATCTTATTTTGCCACACCCAAGAGCTCATTTAAGAAATTTTGTTTTATACCCAATTTTAGAAATTGATCCTAAATGGTCACATCCAATTTTAAAGAAAAATGCCCAATTTCTTATAAATAATCTTAGTCAAAAATCTCGGATTGAGATTACAAGATTGTATAAAAATGTTAAAATAAATCATGTTAAATAATAATGAATTAATCAATCAAATTAAGTCATATAATAGGTTTTTAAACTCTGACACACTTAACAAAGCATATAATTTTGCTGTAGAAGCCCATCAAAATCAAAAAAGAGATGAAGGGGTTCCTTATATAATTCACCCTGTTGCTGTTGCAAAAATATTAACTGAATTAAAACTTGATAGCGCAACAATAACAACTGGGTTACTACATGATACTATTGAGGATACCAACGTAACTTATGAAACTGTGAAAAAAGAATTTGGTGAAGAAGTTGCAAATTTAGTTGAAGGTGTAACTAAAATATCAGCTTTAGAGGATAAAGCTTCTGAAGAGTCAAAGGCAGAAAATTTTAGAAAATTAATCTTAGCTACTTCAAAAGATATAAGGGTTTTGCTAGTAAAACTCGCAGATAGACTGCATAATATGAGAACAATTCAATTTTTAAAAGATAAAGAAAAAATTATTAGAAAGGCAAAAGAGACAATGGAAATTTATGCCCCTTTAGCTGATCGAATGGGAATGAATAGAATAAGAGATGAATTAGAAGATCTTTCGTTCTCTGTTCTTAATAAACCAGCAAGAGATTTAATTTTGGAAAGATTGAATTTTATTAAAAATAATAGAGACGATACTTTTAAATCTATATCTCAAGATCTAATAAACCTTTTAAAAAATAATGGGATTACAGCTACTATTACTGGAAGAGAAAAGACACCCTTTTCAATTTGGAGAAAGATACAAAATAAAAAAATTTCGTTAGAGCAACTCACAGATATTATTGGTTTTAGAGTTATCGTAAACAAAGTTGAAGATTGTTACAAAACCCTAGGAATATTCCATACTCAATTTCCAACAATACCTGGAAAGTTTAAAGATTATATTTCTACACCAAAAATTAATAATTATAAGTCAATTCATACTGCAGTAATAGGCCCAAAAAAAAATAGAATAGAAATACAGATAAGAACACATGATATGAACGAATTTGCGCAAAGAGGTATAGCTTCACACTGGAAATATAAATCATCAGAAAAATTTTCTGATTTGTCCTGGAAAGAATATGACTGGTTAAGAGATTTAGTTGAAATCATTGAGGCCGGTACTAGTCCCGAACATTATTATGAATTTACTAAACTTCAAATGTTTCAAGATAATGTTTTTTGTTTTACACCCAAGGGATCAGTTATAAAATTACCTAAAAATGCTACGCCAATAGATTTTGCATATGCTGTCCATACAAAAATTGGAGATAATGCCATTGGCTGTTCCATAAATGGGAGCCAAGCAACTTTGCAAACTATTTTAAAAAATGGTGATTTAATTAATATTGAAACCTCAAAAAATGCCTCTCCATCTCTTCACTGGCTTTCTTCCTCAGCTACTGGAAAAGCTCGCTCAGCTATAAGGAGATACTGGCAAGACAAATCTACAGAACAACTTAATAAAAGTGAAAAAAATTATTCTAGCACAATTGAGGTAGATTTACCCCATAAACCAGGGGCATTAGGTAACATAAGCTCGTTAATAGGAATTAATAAAGGAAATATTATTAATATTGAATTAATTAAAAGAAAAAAAGAATACTTAACCTTTTCCTTTGATTTACAAATTAAAGATTTGAAAAATTTTACGAACTTGATAAGTCAGATAAAGCAAAGTAATTTAAATTTTAAAATTATTCGACACAAACAGAAAAAAAATGCTTTCATTAGAAGAATCTTTGAAAATTTTAAAAGAAACTAATGCTCTTTTAGAGGGTCACTTTATCTTGTCGTCAGGATTACACAGTCCTCAATATATTCAGTGTGCTCAATTAATGAGTAAACCTGATAAAGCTAAAGATTTATGCATTTCTTTATCAAAAAAAATTAAAAATGAATTTGATGATTTTGATACAATTCTCTCCCCAGCAATGGGCGGAATAGTAATTGGTTATGAGATAGGAAGAATACTTAAAAAAGAAACTATTTTTTCTGAGAGAGTGAATGGTAAATTTATACTAAGAAGAGATTTTAGTATTAAAAAGAATCAAAAAGTTCTTATAGTTGAAGATGTCATAACAACTGGAAAATCAAGTTTAGAATGTTCAGAAATTATATTAAGTTGTAAAGCAAAATTAGTCGGGTTTGCTTGTATAATTGATAGGTCAAATGGTAAATCTTCGTTAAAACAAAAAATTGTTTCACAGGTAAAATTAAATATTCCAACTTACTCATCAAATGATTTACCTAATGATCTGTCTGCTATAAAAGCTGTTAAACCTGGAAGTAGAAATCTTTAATGAAAAAAATAAGACTTGGTGTAAACATTGATCATGTAGCTACTGTAAGAAACGCCCGAGGAGAAATTTATCCAAGCC
>CACIYA010000023.1 GCA_902590755.1 uncultured Pelagibacteraceae bacterium
TCTTTTAATCATGCCGTGTCTTTTTCCAGCTTGAGGCATTTTTATTTTGCCTGATGCTGTAAATCTAAATCTTTTTTTAGCTGAGCTTTTGGTTTTTAGTTTTGGCATAAATATTTCGGTTTTATATAGACAATATTAAGTCTTAGCAAGTCGCTAATATTATTGATTTAAATGGGTTGAATGATCATAACCATTTGTTTGCCTTCAAATTTTGGTTGGCTTTCAACTTTTGCTATATCCTTTGTCTCCTCTATAATTTTATTCATTAATTCTTTTCCTAATTCGGTATGTTGCATCTCTCTACCTTTAAATCTAACTGTAAATTTCACTTTATCTCCTTTGCCGATGAATTTTTTTGCATTTTTAATTTTAAAATTATAATCGTGAGTTTCTGTACCTGGTCTTAATTTAATTTCCTTTAATGAAACTGTTTTTTGTTTTTTCTTAGCCAAATTCGCTTTTTTTTTGTAGATCATATTTATATTTACCCATATCCATTACTTTGCAAACTGGTGGGTTTACATTAGGAGAAATTTCAATAAGATCTAAATCTTCTTGCTTAGCAATTTCTATAGCTTTTTTTAATGGAAGTACGCCAAGATTAATTCCGTCACTTCCGATTACTTGAACGTCCAAAGCTCTGATGCGCTCATTAAATCTAGGACCTTGAGGTTTTGTTCTTCTTTGAAAATAGTTTGGTTTGGAATTTGGCACTTAATTTAATGGAAGCTTATTTAAATCTAACATATTTTTTATTAATTTATCTCTTTTCATTACTTCTTGTTTATCTGAACCTAATTTTCTCACCGTTACAGTTTTATCGTTCTCTTCTTTTTTGCCACAAACAATAATATAAGGGATTTTGGCGAGTGAATGCTCCCTAATTTTATAATTTATTTTTTCGTTCCTTAAATCCATTTCGCATTTTATACCTTCTTTGAATAGATCTTCAAATAATTTTTTAACGTAATTATTGTTTTCTTCCGCTATAGGACACACTACAGCTTGTGCTGGAGACAACCAAAAAGGTAGCTTGCCAGCATAATTTTCAATTAAAATTCCAATAAATCTCTCCAAAGATCCAAATAAAGCTCTGTGAAGCATAACTGGAATTTTTTTTGTACCATCATTTGCCACATAAGAGGCTCCAAGTCTTTTAGGTAAATTCAAATCAACTTGTAGAGTACCACATTGCCAATCTCTACCTATTGCATCTCTAAGAACAAACTCAATTTTAGGTCCATAAAATGCTCCTTCGCCCTTATTGATAGTGTATTTAAGATTTGACTTTTTAATAGCTGTTAAAAGAGCTGCCTCTGATTTATCCCAAATACTATCATCACCAACTCTTTTTTCCGGTCTATCTGAGTATTTTAGAATTATATCATTAAATCCTAAATCCTTATAAATTTCTAAAATCAAGTTTGTTACTGTTAATGATTCTTCAGTTATTTGATCTTCAGTACAAAAGATGTGGGCATCGTCCTGTGTAAATGCTCTTACCCTTAATAATCCGTGAAGTGCTCCAGATGGTTCATACCTATGAACTTTACCGAACTCTGAAAGTTTTAATGGTAGGTCTCGATAACTTTTTAATCCTTGATTGAATACTTGAACACATCCTGGGCAGTTCATTGGTTTGACTGCAAAAGTTTTTTCGTCTGGTGTTTCAGAAGTAAACATATGTTCTCCGAATTTATCCCAATGCCCAGATTTTTCCCAAAGCGTTTTGTCTAGAAGTTCTGGAGTATTTATTTCTTTATAGCCTGCTAACCTTTGTTTCATCCTCATATATTCAACCAATCTTTGAAATAATAACCAACCTTTTTCATGCCAAAAAACAGAGCCAGGACTTTCTTCTCTAAAATGAAATAGATCCATTTCTTTTCCAAGTTTTCGGTGATCTCTTTTTTCTGCTTCCTCAAGACGGTGTAAATAATCATCTAAATCTTTTTTGGAACTCCAACAAGTACCATAGATTCTTTGAAGCATCTCATTTTTTGAGTCGCCTCTCCAGTAAGCCCCTGAGACTTTTGTTAATTTAAAGGCCTTTCCAATTTTACCAGAAGAGGCTAAATGAGGACCCCTGCATAAATCGTGCCATGTTTCTCCATGGTGATAGACGGAAAGCTCTTCACTTTCTGGAATACTCTCGATTATTTCGGCTTTATATTTTTCTCCTATCTTTTTAAAATGTGAAATTGCAGTCTTTCTTTCCCAAACCTCTCTTTTTGTTTTAACGTCTCTATCTATTATCTCGGACATTTTTTTTTCTATCTTTTTCAAGTCCTCACTAGTAAATGGATCTTTCCTAGCGAAATCATAATAAAAGCCGTTTTCAATTACCGGTCCGATGGTAACCTGCGTACCTGGAAATAATTCCTGAACAGCCATTGCCATTATATGAGCTGCATCGTGCCTTAATACTTCTAAACCCTCTTTATCTTTGGATGTAATAATCCTTACCTTTGAGTCTTTATTGATTTCAAAACTTAGATCTTTTAGATCTCCATCCACTTCCATAATTAAAGCGGCCTTCTCAATAGATTTACTTATTTTTTTAGTAAGCTCAAAACCAGTAATAGATTTTGAAAATGGGATTTTTTTTCCGTCTAGTAACTGAATATCAGGCATTAATTTTTTAATAGTTTTTTATATTCCCTCAAATTTGAGTCACACATTGCCTCAACATCAAATTTTTTCGTCACGTTTTTTCTACCTTCGTTTCCCATTAATTTCAACTCTTCTTGATTTAATTGAATAACAGTATTTATATTTTTCGCAAGATCTCTTGGATCGTCATGTTTATATAGAAAACCAGATTTTTTATTCAATATTGTTTCTTTTGAACCCCCAATATTACTAGCTATTATAGGCTTGGCCATTGATTGTGACTCAACTGCGACTCGTCCAAAAGCCTCCGGTTCAACTGAGGCAGATACAACAACATCTGCTAATGAATAAGCTAATGGCATTTCTCCACAATGATTTATAAATCTTAATTTTTTACTTAAACTGTACCTTTCAACTAAACTGTAAAGTTTTTTTAGATAAACTTTTCGTCCTTGAGCCGATCCAAGTAAAATAGCCTGAAAGTCGGTATAGTTGTAATCTTCTTTGAGAATATTTAATGCCTCAATAAACTTTTCTTGACCTTTCCAATAAGTTAATCTCCCTGGCATTAAAATTGTAAATTTATTTTCCTCTAAATTCCAAATTTTTTTCAATTTTTCTCGTTTCAAAATTGAAATATTTTTTTGATTAAAATAATCTACATTTATTCCTCTAAATATTACTCTTAATTTTTTCTTTTTACTTAAATACTCCTCATAATTTTCATTAATGTGTCCAAAAATAAAATTAGATCCAGCAATGGTTAACTTTGATCTTAGCATTACACTATTATAAATTTTTTTAATTTTACTTTTAAAATTATACGTCCCATGAAAAGTAGTAACAAAGTTTACGTTGGTGAGTATACAAGCTAAATAACACGACCATGCTGGTGCTCTACTACGCGCATGTACAATATTAATTTTTTTTATGAGAATGATGAAAGATAAAAGAAATGCATTTAAAATAATTAAAATAGGATTTTTGCTGTGAACAGGTATCCTAAAAATTCCAACTTTATTTTTTTTTACAAATTTAAGTAATTCTCCCCCTGATGTAGCAATAAAGGAACCGCAATCTTTCTCTGCCAAGTAATGAGCAATGTCATAACAACCTGTTTCAGCTCCACCGTATCCTAATTTAGGGATAACCTGTAAAACATTTATTTTAGATGTCATATTAATTAATATATAATAGCAAATTAAGATGATCTAATATGAAAAATTTTAAGTATCTAAAAATCTCGAATACCAAAAAACTGAGATATATGGTCAATTATTTTCAAAAAAACCTTTATATCATTTTTCTTCCAGGTTTTATGTCGGATATCGATGGAAAGAAACCTCAGGCTTTTAAAAGATACGCAGTAAAGAAAAAGTTAGGTTATTTAGCGATTGAATATTCAGGTCATGGAAAATCTTCAGGTAATTTTACAAAAGGAAATATTACAAAATGGTCTAATGATGCAAAAAATTCAATAAGAAAAATTGTGAAAAAAAATAAATTTATAATAATTGGATCAAGTATGGGTGCTTGGATTGCACTTAACCAGTTTAAACATTTTAAAAAACAAATTTTAGGTTTTATAGGAATTGGATCAGCACCTGAATTTCTTGATCGATTAATGTGGAAGAAATTTACAAAAAAAATTAAAAAAGAAATAATTAATAAAGGCATAACCACTATTACTCATGGGGACCCAAAATTTAAACAAAAGCAAAATCAATATCCTATTACATATCAATTAATAAAAGATGGAAGAAAAAATAAAGTCCTTTCAAGAAAGATTAAATCAAAAATTATTTTAACTATGATACATGGAGAAAAAGATGAAGTTGTACCAGTTTCATTTTCAAAAAAAGTAATAGCGCTTTTTCCTTTTGCAACAAAAAAGATAGTAATAATTAAAAATGGTGACCATAGCTTATCTGATACAAAGCCGCTTAAAAGAATTATTAAAGAATTAGATATTATTATTAAAAATGTAGTCTAATCCTTCAACGTATGTTGGAAATTTTAAATTATATTGAAAAAAAGTTTTCATTTTTTTGTTATCTACTTTTTTGGAGTCTTTATAAAAGTTTTTAAGCATTTCACTTTCAATTTCATCAGGTTTAATTGTATTTGGTTGATCTATCTGTAACAGTTTTGCTCCATAAGCTGTCACCTCTGATTGGGGCGCTGGTTTGTCGTCGCAAATATTATAAATCTCCTTATTTTTAAACTTTTCAAGAGACTTCAACAAGACATTGGCAATATCTTCAACATGAATTCTGGAAAAAAAATGATTATCTTTTTTTACGATTTGTGCCTTGCCATTTTTTAATCTCTTTAAAATATTAAACTCATTGGAATAAATTCCAGCTAATCTAAAAATCTGGAGCGGATAATTTTTTTTATCAGATAATCTTTGCCATTTATTTTCTGCCTCTAATCTACTCAAACCACTAGAGGAAGTCGGTTTAGTAATACTATCTTCATTTACCCAATCACCTTTATGATCTCCATAAACACTTGTTGCTGATAAATAAGTTATCCATTTACAATTTTCTATATTTATTAAATTTTTATCAAAAAAATCCGCAACGATATCTTTGCCATCAATAGGTGGGATAGAAATTAAAATAAAGTTCGCTTCTTCCAACTTTTTAATGAGAGATTTATCAAATTTTTCGTTATTAAATTGGTATGATATTATTTTAAAATTATTCAATTCTATTTGATGAGTTTCTTGTCTAGAAGTGATACTTAAATCAAAATCTTTTTTTTCATAAAATAATTTATTAACAAAACTTTCTGCAACTTGGCCAAAACCAAAGCAAAAGATTTTAAGTTTACTCATTAACCAGCTTTCTTGATGTAGGGCTTTGAACTAATCGGATTATCTAATTTATCTAACATTTCAATCGGGCAAATTTGTTTGAAAAATTTAAGTTCAGTTTCAAAACTTTCTAATATTTTTTTTGCTTTCTGCGAAGAAGTCTTAACCTCAAAATCCTTAATACTTTCTCTCAAAAATTTTTTCCAATAGTCAGTCTCGACGGGTTGCCAAACTATTGAAGCAGGGTTCGCATAGTTTTCAAATTCATTCTTTTTGTCATAAATAAAAGCCATACCGCCTGTCATCCCAGCTCCAAAATTATCACCAACTGCTCCTAAAATAATTGCATTTCCACCTGTCATATATTCACATCCATGAGCACCACAACCTTCTACTACAGCGTAGCTTCCTGAATTTCTTACTGCAAATCTCTCGCCGGCTTGGCCTGAAGCATAAAGCTTTCCTGAGGTAGCTCCGTATAAAACAGTGTTACCAATGATTGTATTTTGATCAGAAATTAACTTGCTTTTTTGAGAAGTTTTAACAATTATTTTACCTCCCGATAAGCCTTTTCCAACATAGTCGTTGCAGTCACCTTCAACTGTTAAGCTTATTCCTTTTGTTAAAAATGCTCCTAAAGACTGACCTGCAGAACCTTTTAATTTAATATTTATTGTATCTTCATTTAATTTTTCATTTCCATATTTTTTATAAATATGATGTGAAAGTCTAGTGCCAACTGATCTTGATGTATTTTCAATTTCATATTCAAAATTATTTTTTTCTGAAGGATTTATTTTTTCTTTAATATCAAACCAAATTTTTTCGTCCAAAGTTTCAGGTACTTTGTTTATATGATTATCTTTACAATATCTTAGGTTTTCACCTGGGTCTGCTTGAACTAATAGTGGATTTAAGTCTAAATCATCCAAATTTGATGCACCTTTGTTAACTTGTGATAATAAATCAGTTCTACCAATAATTTCATTTATTGATTTAAATCCTAAGGAAGCTAAAATTTCTCTGACCTCTGTCGCTACAAATTTAAATAAGTTAACTACTTTTTCAGGCGTCCCTGTAAATTTCTCCCTTAAAGATGAGTCTTGGCTACAAACTCCAACTGGACAAGTATTAGAGTGGCATTGTCTCACCATTATACAACCCATCGCAACTAAGGAAGAAGTTCCCATACCGTATTCCTCGGCACCCATCATTGCAGCTATAACTACATCTCTTCCAGTTTTTAATCCTCCGTCAGTTCTAAGAGTAACGTTGTGTCTTAAATTGTTTAAAGTTAATATTTGATTAGCTTCCGTCAAACCCATCTCCCAAGGGATCCCTGCGTACTTAATACTTGTTTGAGGGCTGGCCCCAGTTCCACCTGAATGGCCAGAAATTAAAATTATATCTGCTTTTGCTTTTGCGACTCCAGCAGCAATCGTTCCTATTCCTGTAGATGCAACAAGTTTCACTCCTACTCGCGCTTTAGGATTAATTTGTTTGAGGTCATAAATTAATTGAGCCAAATCCTCAATTGAATAAATGTCGTGATGGGGTGGAGGAGAAATTAAAGTTACACCAGGGGTAGAGTGTCTAAGTCTAGCAATTTCATCCGTTACTTTAAAACCTGGTAATTGTCCACCCTCTCCTGGTTTCGCCCCTTGAGCAATTTTTATCTCTATCTCATTAGCATTATTGAGATAATCAACTGTAACGCCAAATCTTGCTGAGGCGATTTGCTTTACTCTTGAATTTGCGCTGTCTCCATTAGAGAGAGTTTTAAATCTTTTTGCATCTTCACCTCCTTCACCACTACAAGAGGCTCCCTTAATTCTATTCATGCCCATTGCCAATGTTTCATGTGCTTCAGCTGATAGAGCTCCATGTGACATGCTTCCGCTACCAAATCTCTTAAGTATATCTTCCAATGGCTCAACATCATTTATGTTAACCTCTTTTTTAGATTTTTTAAATTCTAGTAAGTCCCTTATATTTATTGGCGGCAAATTATGTATGCCATCAGAATACTTTTTGTACTGCTCATAAGATCCGCTTCCCACTGCGCTTTGGAGTAAATGAATTAATCTGCCTTGATATTGGTGGTCTTCACCACTTTTTCTATATCTATAAAGACCTCCAATAGGTAAAGTAAATACGTTTTTTGCATTAAATTTTTCGTGAAGCTGTTTAATTTTTTTCTCAATTCCTATTACTCCTATTCCTGAAATTCTTGATGACATTCCCGGAAAATAATCAGAAACTATCGCTCTACTAAGACCTACAGCCTCAAAGTTACATCCTCCTCTATAAGAACTTATTACAGATATTCCCATCTTAGACATTATTTTTAACAATCCAGCATCAATAGATTTTTTAAACCTAATTACACAACTTTCAAAATCAGTTTGACCGAATAACTTTTTTTCAAATCTTTGATATATACTATCTATAGCTAAGTAAGGATTTACAGTTGTTGCTCCCACCCCAATTAAAACTGCAAAAGAATGCGTATCTAAAGCATCAGAACATTCGACATTTAAAGAGCAATATCCCCTCAAACCATGTTTCACCAAGTGAGAGTGAACAGCTCCAACAGTTAAAATACTTGGTATACTTGCTTTTTGATTAGTAATATTTTTATCAGATAAAATTAAGCAGGTACTTCCCTCTCTAACTGAGGTCTCTGCCTCTTCTCTAATTGCTTCTATTCTATCTTTCAAAGATGATGAAATATCAAAAGTACAATCAATAACTTTTGTTTTTTTTGAAAAAAATTTTTTAAATTTCTTGAACTGTGAATTTGTTAAAATTGGACTATCCAAAACATAGATATTTTCTTCTGTTAAATTATCAAAATCTAAAATGTTACCAAGATTCCCAAATCTTGTTTTTAAACTCATAACTTTATTTTCTCTCAATGAATCGATAGGAGGATTTGTAACTTGACTAAAATTTTGTCTGAAGTAATGTGATACTGGTCTAAAATGACTAGAAAGCACTGCTACAGGAGTATCATCTCCCATTGAGCCTGAAGCTTCTTTGCCTTCTTCTGCCATAGGATGTAATATTAACTCTAAATCCTCTACACTTAACCCTGATAAATATTGTCTCTTACGTAAATCTTCGCTAGTAAAATTTGGTCTCTCATTTTCGTTAGAAATTTTCTTTTCTAAATCGATGATCTGTTTATTATATTTTTTATAATCGTTAGCTAATAAATCTTTTATAGCTTTATCCTTGAATAATTTTCCCTTTTTTAAATCTATTGCAATAATCTCCCCTGGACCTAACTTTCCTTTTTCAATAATTTTTTCTTCAGGAATTTTTATCATTCCAGTCTCAGATCCAGCGTAAAATAAATCATCTGAAGTAATAGTATATCTTAAAGGTCTTAAACCGTTCCTGTCAGAGGAAGCTAAAACCCATTTTGCGTCAGTAGCACATATCGCAGCTGGTCCGTCCCAAGGTTCAATAGTGCTATTTAAAAAGTTAAAAAGATCTTGATGATTTTTAGGAACGGTCTTACTTCTTTTTGACCAAGCATCAGGGATCATCATTAGTTTTATTAAAGGTGCTAGTTTTCCAGAATGTACTAATAGTTCAAACACGTTATCCAGCGCTCCTGAATCAGACGAACTTCTAATTACTGGTTTGAGGTCTTTTAAGTTTTTAAACAAAGTGCTAGACATATCTTGTTCGTGAATTTTCATCCAATTAATGTTCCCTTTAAGAGTGTTAATTTCACCATTGTGTGCCAAAGTTCTAAAGGGTTGAGCTAAATCCCAGCTCGGGAAAGTGTTTGTTGAGTATCTTTGATGAAATACAGCAAATCTTGAAGTTAATTTCTCGTGGTTAAGATCAGGATAAAATTCAGAGAGCATCTCCGCTAAAAACATGCCTTTATAGACAATTGATCTAGAGCTAAAAGAACAAATATAAAAATCTTTCAATTGACTTTCTCTTGAGATTTTTTCAATTTTCTTTCTTATTTCGAATAGATCTCTCTCAAGATCGTTTGTAGCTAAATTTTCATTTTTCTTGAACATAACTTGAGCAATTTCAGGTCTACTTTGGTCTGCAGTTTTTCCTAATACACTTGGGTTAATAGGGACCTGTCTCCACCCATAAATATAATAATTCCCCTGAAGAAGCGCTGACTCTATAATTTCTCTACATTTTTCTTGCTCTAAATAGTCAGTCCTCGGTAAAAAAACCATACCAACACATATTCTTTTATCGTCATCAACAGTGTGACCTGTAGCTAGAATTTTTTCTTTAAAAAATTCTGGAGCAATTTCAATTTGGATACCAGCACCATCACCTGATTTTCCATCAGCATCTACTGCTCCTCGGTGCCAAATAGCTTTTAAAGCTTCTATACCATACTCGACAACTTTTCTTGATTTTTTTCCACTAGTTGATGCAACTAATCCTACACCACAAGCATCGTGTTCCATCTCTTCTTTATAGTTATGAGACTTTTCTAATAAAATTTTATTTTTCTTATAGATGTTCATTTAGGCCGCTTCTTCAGACTTATTTTTATTCGATTTTGTTTGTAAATATTTTTCGATCTGAACTGCAGCATCCCTTCCATCTCTTATCGCCCAAACTACCAGTGAGGCTCCACGAACGATGTCTCCGGCTGCAAATATTCCATCTAAATTTGTCTGCATTGATTTAAGATCAATTTTTATTGTACCCCACTGCGAGATAGATAATTCATTTGCGTTAAATAGTTTCGGTAAGTTTTCTGGATCAAATCCTAATGATTTAATGACAAGATCAGCCTCAATTTTATATTCTGATCCTTTTTCTATTTCAGGCCTTCTTCTTCCTGAAGAGTCTGGTTCGCCAAGTTTCATTTTATTAACTTCAACTGCTTCAACTTTTGTCCTCCCTAGAAAACTTTTTGGACTTGTCAGCCAAATAAATTCCACTCCCTCTTCAATTGCATTACCAACTTCTCTTGCAGATCCTGGCATATTTTCTCTATCTCTACGATATAAACATTTAACTGTTTTTGCTTTTTGCCTAATAGATGTTCTAACACAATCCATAGCTGTATCTCCGCCTCCAATTACCACCACATTTTTACCTTCTGCATTAAGTGTACCGTCATCAAAAAGGTGAACCTTATCACCTAGGCCTTTTCTGTTAGAGGCTGTTAAAAATTCCATTGCTGGAAAGATATTTTTCAAATTATGGCCTGGGATATCAATCTCGCGAGCCTTATAAACTCCAGTGGCAATTAAAATGGCATCGTGTTTATCTTTAAGTTCATAAAGAGTTTTGTCTTTTCCAACTTCAAAATTTTGCACAAACTTAATTCCGCTATCTTTCAATAGCTGAGTTCTTCTCTCTACAACAAATTTTTCGAGTTTAAAATTAGGAATTCCGTAAATTAAAAGACCTCCCGGTCTGTCATATCTATCATAAATAGTTACTTGGTAGCCAGATTTTCTTAATTCTTCAGCACACGCCATTCCCGCTGGGCCAGCTCCAATTATTCCGATTGATTGTTTTAGCTCTCGCTTGACCTTTACAGGTTTAACCCAACCTTTTTCCCATGCATTATCATTAATATATTTTTCAATAGAACCAATTGTAACTGTGCCATGACCAGATTGTTCAATTACACAATTTCCCTCACAAAGTCTGTCTTGAGGACAAATTCTTCCACAAACTTCTGGCATATTATTTGTACTTTGTGAAATTTCATAAGCTTCTTTGAGCCTACCCTCTGCTGTAAGTTTTAACCAATCGGGAATGTTATTGC
>CACIYA010000024.1 GCA_902590755.1 uncultured Pelagibacteraceae bacterium
TATTTTATAATGAAAAAATCAAAAAGAGTAAAAAAAACCAATACCTGGAAGATTAAACAACATAGGGATCAGTTTTTTAAAAGATCAAAAACTCTAGGTTATAGATCGAGGGCATCCTTTAAATTAAGAGAATTAAACGATAAATTTAAATTTATAAAAAAAAATTCAAACTTGTTAGATTTAGGTTCATTCCCGGGTGGGTGGTCTCAAGTTGCAAGTCAATTAGTCACTAAAGGAAAAATTCTCTCTATTGATATTAAACAGATGCAACCAATCAATAACGTAAAATTTTTAAATTGTGATATCTTTGACTTAAATACTGAGTCTAAAATTACCAATTT
This sequence comes from uncultured Pelagibacteraceae bacterium, assembly GCA_902590755.1. GTDB lineage: Bacteria > Pseudomonadota > Alphaproteobacteria > Pelagibacterales > Pelagibacteraceae > Pelagilacustribacter. The sequence continues at coordinate 342 of CACIYA010000024.1, forward strand.
TTTTAATGGTAGATTAGATATAGTAATTTCTGATATGGCTGCAGATACCACGGGCAATAAATCTCTTGATTCCATTAGAACCAATCAATTATGTTCTGAAGCCATAGCACTTTCCTCTAAAATACTCAAAAATAACGGTGTATTTGTTTCAAAACTATTTATGGGAGATGATTTTATACAGGTAAAAAATTTAGCTAAATCGGTGTTTAAAGATGTAAATTTTTTTAAACCTAAGTCTAGCCGTAACGAATCTAAGGAAACTTATTTACATTGTAAGACTTTAAAGACTTTATAAATTCTAAATATTGTATATAAGTTTATATGGTAACAATAAAAGAATCTTTAACTTTTGACGATGTGCTATTACTTCCGCGTTACTCGGATATTTTACCTTCAGAAACTGACATTTCACTTTCTTTAACAAGTAAAATTTCATTAAAAGTTCCTTTTCTATCATCGGCAATGGATACTGTTACAGAATCCAAAATGGCAATAGCTATAGCTTCTTCAGGAGGAATTGGAGTAATTCATAGAAATATGAGTGTGAAAGATCAAAGCAGAGAAATAGTTAAGGTAAAAAAAAAAAATTTTATGGTAGGTGCTGCAGTAGGAACAAACAAAGAAGATTTAGAAAGAGCAAAATCATTAATAAATAATGGATGCGATTTGATTGTAATCGATACTGCTCACGGACATAGTAAAAAGGTTCTAAATACATTATCAAAACTTAAGAAAATAATTAAACAAATACCTATTTGTGTAGGAAATATTGCAACTGCTGAAGCTGCTAAAAGATTGCACAATTCAGGAGCAGATATCATCAAAGTTGGAATAGGACCCGGATCGATCTGCACTACTCGAATGGTAGCTGGAATTGGAGTGCCACAAGTTTCGGCAATTATGGAAGTAAAAGAGTCCCTTAAAAAAACAAAAATTAAAATTATTTCTGATGGAGGTATTAAATTCTCAGGTGATATAGCGAAAGCTTTAGCTGCCGGGGCTGATGCTATAATGATGGGTTCAATTTTTGCCGGGACGGATGAAAGCCCGGGAAAGAAATTTAAATTTAAAGGTAAAATTTATAAAAAATATAGAGGCATGGGATCTATTGGGGCTATGTCTTCGGGTTCAGCAAATAGATATTTTCAAAAAAATTTCAAAGATAAATCAAAATTTGTGCCCGAAGGAGTTGAGGGTAGAGTAGAATATAAAGGAAACGTATCAAAAATAATTTATCAACTTAAAGGTGGGTTACGCTCTTCTATGGGATATATTGGTGCAAAAAAATTAGATCAAATTAAAAAAAATGCTAAATTTATAAAAATTACGAAAGCCGGGTTCTATGAGAGTATGGTACATAGTGTTGAAATGACAGAAAAAACAACTAATTATAAGCTATGATATTAAAAATTTTTACTATAATTACATTGTACATTTTTTTATTAGGAAGTTTAAAAGCAAATACCTCATTTTATGAAGAAGGAATAAACCTCTTTAAAGATAAAAAATTTAGTAAAGCAAAGTTTAAATTTGAGCAAGATATCGTTTTTAATCCTAAAAGCGAAAATTCATACTTATATTTATCAAAAATATTTAAAAAATTTGATAAAAAAGATCTCCAAGAGCAAAATTTAAACACTGTTATTCTATTAAATCCACAAAATGAGGAAGCTATTTATAGTTTAGCAAAATTAAAATTAGAAAGTTCTGATTATAAAACAAGTCTTGAGCTCAATGAAAAATTAATCAATATTTGCAATAAATTTTGTAATAAAAGCAAAAAATTAAAAGCTGAAATTGAAAGTCTATCTAAGAAGTAATGGACTTTCAAAAAAATAAGGAAAAAATTTTAATTATTGATTTCGGGTCACAATTAACAAAGTTAATTGCAAGAAGAATAAGAGACATTGGAGTATACTCAGAAGTATTAACTCCAAAACAAATTTCAAAATTAGAATATTTTGATCAAATAAAAGGAATAATTTTGTCCGGTGGACCTTCTACTGTCACAAAAAAAAAATATGAAAGCATTCCAAAAAAAATATTTGATCAAAAAATACCCATTTTGGGTATCTGCTATGGATTGCAACTAATTTCAAAGATATTTGGGGGAAAAATAAAATCATCAAATAAAAGAAGGGAATTTGGAAGAGCTTTTTTAATTAACAAAAAACCTTCATTATTAACTAAAAATTTTTTTAATACTAAACAATCGGTTTGGATGAGCCACGAAGATGCAGTTTATAAACTACCAAAAAATTTTAAAATAATTGCATCAACCAAAAACTCAAAATTGACAATAATTGAAAACACAAAAGAAAAAATATATGGAGTACAATTTCATCCAGAGGTAACTCATACTGATAATGGAAAAAAAATTTTAGCAAATTTTGTATTCCTAATTTGCAAAATTAAAAAAAAATGGAATATCTCGTCACAAAAAAAATTTTTAATTAAAGAAATAAAAAAAATTGTCAAAAAGGAAAAAGTAATTTGCGCTTTGTCTGGTGGTGTAGATAGTAGCGTAGTTGCATTGTTAATTCATAAAGCAATTAGAAAAAATTTAATTTGTATTATGGTCGATACTGGTTTAATGCGAAAAAATGAATTTAAATTTACTTATAAAAAATTCAAAAAAAAATATAATTTAAATGTCAAACTTATAAATGCTTCACAATTATTTTTAAAAAAACTTAAAAATATTTCTGACCCTGAGAAGAAAAGAAAAATTATTGGCAATTTATTTATTAAGATTTTTGAGAAAGAAGCTAAAAAAATTAATAATGTAAAATTTCTTGCTCAAGGCACTCTGTATCCAGATATTATAGAAAGTAGATCCTCTACTGGTAGCAAAACTTCAAAGATAAAATCTCATCATAATGTTGGAGGATTGCCTAAAAAAATGAATTTAAAGCTTCTTGAACCTCTTAAAGAGTTTTTTAAAGATGAAGTGAGAATTCTAGGTAAAACATTAGGTCTTAGTAAAGATATAAACTTTAAACATCCATTTCCTGGTCCTGGTTTAGCAATAAGGATCATTGGAAAAATAACAAAGGAAAAAGTAAAAATTTTACAAGAAGCTGATAATATTTTTATTAATGAACTTGTGAATAATAATTTATACGATAAAATTTGGCAGGCATATGCTGCTCTTTTACCTTTCAAAACTGTTGGAGTCATGGGAGACTCAAGAACATATGAATATACATGTATGTTAAGAGCCGTTACTTCTGAGGATGGAATGACAGCAGATTATTTTAATTTTGAAAAGTATTTTCTAGATAAAGTCTCTAGTAAAATTGTAAACAATGTTAAAGGCATTAATAGAGTTGTTTTCGATATTACCTCAAAACCACCTAGCACAATAGAACTTGAATGAATAATAAGATAAAAAAGATTTTAAATAAGAAAAATAAATCAAAGATTGTATGTTTAACCGCTTATTCTAAAAATATAGCAAAGATTTTGGATAAACATTGCGATATCATTTTAGTTGGAGACTCAATGGCAAATGTTTTATACGGTCTAAAAAATACTCACAAAATTTCTTTACAAAATATAATTGATCACTCATTAAGCGTTAAAAAAGGGGTAAAAAAATCTTTACTGATAGTTGATATGCCTAAGGGCTCTTATCAAAATGTAAAATTAGCAAGAAAAAATGCGAAATTGATAATTAAGAAAACCGGATGTGATGGAGTAAAATTGGAGAGTAATAGAAATAATTATAAAATTATTAAAGAATTAGTAAAAGCAAAAATTCCTGTTATGGGACATATTGGTTATACACCTCAATTTAAAATTAATTTTAAAATTGAGGGAGATACAATAAAAAAAGCGAACAAACTTTACAAAGAGGCTTTTTTAATTCAACAAGCTGGTGCTTTTTCAATTGTTCTAGAATGTTTAGCACCCCAAGCATCAAAATTAATAACAAAAGATTTAAAAATACCTACTATAGGAATAGGTTCTTCTTCTTATTGCGATGGCCAAATACTTGTAACAGATGACATGTTAGGTATAAGTGGTTTTTACCCTAAATTTGTAAAAAAATACGCAAATCTTAACAACGTAATTGAAAAAGCTGTAAAAAAATATAGTAAAGATATCAAATTAAATAAATTTCCCGGAAAAAAAAATTTTTTAAATGGAAGAAAATTTCAATAAATATAAAGATTTAGGAAACCAGCAGATAAATTTTTATAAAAAAAATAAGAAAAAAATTTTTACAATTTTACTTTTTATTCTTATCATTTCTGTTTCTGTTATTTTCTTTAATACACAAAGCAAGCAAAATAATTCACTTATCGCAGAAAAATATATACAAGCAGGTATCTTTTTGTCTTTAGAGGAAAATGAAAAATCAAAGAAAATTTATGAAGAAATTATAAAAAGCAAAAATAAATTTTATTCTTCTCTTGCTCTTTTTGCTTTAATTGAAAAAAAATTAGAAAAAGAAAATAGTAAAGTTTTAGAGTATTTTACCCTAGTAGAAAAAGTAAGTTCTTCTGAAGAAAACAAAGATTTATTAAAACTCAAAAAAGCACTATTTTTAATCAAAATTTCAAAAAATGAAGAGGGTGAAGAAATACTTCAAGGTTTAATTAATAAAAAATCTCATTTAACCAAAATAGCTCAAGAAATTTTGAATAAATAATGAAGATTTATTTTCTTATTTTTATTTTTATTTTTTTACAAAATTGTTCTTTTGACGATAAATCTGGAATTTGGAATAACAGTGATAATATTGCAAAAAATAAAAGTGTATTTAAAGAATTTAAAAAACTCACTTCTACACAACAACCATTCAATAAAACTATTATTTTTGATGAAAAAATAAGCTTAAACTTATCAAACCCTATTAAGAACTTTGAATGGAAAGATATTTATTACAGTGAGAGTAATAATCTTGTAAATTTAAACTATAAAGACTTAAATGAGGTAATTTTTAGAAGTAAAAAAATTACAAAATTTGAAATTAATGCACCCATTCTTTTTGAAAACAATAATCTCATAATGGCAGATATAAAAGGAAATATTACAGTTTTTTCAATAAATCAAAATAAGATAATAATGAAATTTAACTTTTATAAAAATAAATTCAAAAAAATAAAAAAATTTTTAAATTTAATCGTTGAAGACTCTATTGTTTATGTTTCAGATAATATGGGCTTTTTATATGCCTACGATTTAAAAAAAGGTAATATTATCTGGGCAAAAAATTACAAAATACCCTTTAGCTCAAATTTAAAAATCTTCGAAAAAAAATTAATCGCTGCAAACCAAAATAACGATTTGTATTACTTTAACAAATCTAATGGGGAAATGTTAAATTTAATTCCAACTGAGGAAACAATATTTAAAAATGAATTTACAAACAATTTATCATTAAATGGGCAAATAGTTATTTATTTGAACACTTACGGGACTTTATATGCTTTAAATAACCGTACAATGAATATTCTATGGTTTTTAAATTTAAATCAATCTGTTGATTTAAATCCAAGTAACTTATTCAATGGCAGCAAAGTTATTAATGATAAAAAAGTTGTTGTAGTTTCATCTAATCAATTTACTTATATTATTGACATTATCAGTGGGTCAATTTTATACAGATATAACTTCGTGTCTTCGATTAAACCAATAATTTATAATGATTACCTTTTTTTAGTCACAAAAAATAATTTATTAATTTGTATTGATCTTAAAAAAGGAAGTTTAGTGTATTCATATAACATTAATGAACAAATTTCTGACTATTTCAATATTAAGGAAAGATCTGCAAAGTTTAAAAATATGATGTTTGTAAATAATAAAATATTTATATTTTTAGAAAATTCTTACTTATTAAAATATAATGCCAAAGGAAATCTAGAAAGTATTGAAAAAATTAATCCAAAAATACTTTCAAATATTTTAATTATTGATGACTCTCTTCTATACGTAGATAATAAAAATAAGCTTTTAATTTTGAATTAACTTGATGATTTACCACTTAATAAAGACAACTGTTTTACTTTAATACCTTCAATATTATCTGAAGGTTTTATAGGATATTCCCCTGTAAAATAATGATCGCTAAACTGTGGATAGTTTACATTTCTTTTTTCACCTATAAGAGCTTTATAAAGACCGTTTAAACTCAAAAATTTTAAAGTTTTAGCACTAATATAATTACACATTTCTTGATTACTTTTTTTATAAGCTAATAATTCTTCTTTTGTTGGCATATCAACGCCGTAAAAATCTGGGTATTTTATTTCTGGACATGCAATTCTAACGTGGACTTCTTTCGCTCCAGCCTCGTAAAGCATTTTAACAATTTTATGACATGTAGTGCCTCTAACAATTGAGTCATCAATCAGTATTACAGATTTATTTTTGACAATTGTTTTTGTAGGGCTTAATTTTAGTTTTACCCCTAAACTACGTATATTTTGAGTAGGTTCAATAAAAGTTCTCCCCACATAATGATTTCTTATCAAACCTAGATCAAACTTTTTATTGGATTTCATGGCAAAACCAAGTGCAGCGGGAACACCTGAGTCTGGAACTGGTACAACCAAATCAGCGTCAACATCTGTTTCCTTAGCTAACTCAGATCCTAGATTTTTTCTATACTCATATGCACATTTTTGATTAATTAAACTATCAGGCCTTGCAAAATAAATATACTCAAAAACACAAGGTCTTGGTTTTTGATTTGGAAATGGTTTTATACTTTTTATTTTATGATCCTCAATAATTACGATTTCACCATTTTCTACCTCTCTTAAAAAAGCGGCTCCCACAATGTCTAATGCACAAGTTTCAGATGCAAATATATACGAATTCTTTAATTTACCTATTACTAAAGGTCTTATACCGAATGGATCTCTCACACCTACAAGTTTTTTATTTGTCATTAATACTAATGAATATCCTCCTTGAATTTGAAATAAAGCTTCAATTAGTTTATCTATAAATTTTTCTCTTCTGGATTTTGCAATAAGTTGCACTATAGTTTCTGTGTCACTTGTAGTTCTAAAAATTGCACCATCTTTAACCAACGCTTCTCTTAATAGCAACGCATTAGTTAGATTTCCATTATGTGAAACACTTAATCCACCCATATGAAGATCTGCAAAAAATGGTTGAATATTTCTAAGAGATGTCTCGCCAGTTGTAGAGTAACGGTTATGACCTATTGCGAATGCACCAGGTAATTTATTTAATATGTCTGGATTTGTGAAATGATCACCTACTAACCCTTGTCTTTTTTCTGAGTGGTAATTTTTACCATCAAAAGAAACTATTCCACATCCCTCTTGCCCTCTGTGTTGTAAAGCATGCAACCCTAGAGCTACAAGTGCGGAGGCATCCTCGTGATTTGAAATACCAAAAACTCCACATTCCTCTCTTAACTTATCAGTTTTAAATTTTCTCAATTTTCTCTTTCGTATCTAAAAAGTCATCACTTGAAGGAAACTCATCGATTAAAACTTTACTTCCATTGTTAATAAATTTAAACGAGAATGACTTTTCAACTGATATACCCCAATTTTGATAAGGATAAAACCAATTTAATATTGAAAATATACACACTGCCACTATGTAACCTTTAAATATACCAAATAAAAACCCAAAACTTTTATCTATTGATCCAACTCCAGTCCAAGTAATAGCTTTACTTAAAGTTTTTCCAATTACTATCAATACAAAAAGTGTTACAAAAAACACTAATATACCAAGGCCAAGATTATTAATAAACTCGGACTCAATATAATCTTTTACAGTAGGTTGTAATTTTGGAACTAGAATAATTGTTATTACTGTAGACAAAACCCATTTCATAAAAGATATTAAACTTAATGAGAAACCCTTTAAATAGCACTGGAATGAAAAATAAATTAATATAAATATAACGACTAAATCAAATACATTAACGATATTTAAAAAATTTCCAAATATATCATCAATCATTTAAATTAGTTATTTCTTTACCAAATGGTTTATATACAAGAAGTAATTTAGGTAATAAAGTAAGAACTGAAATCATAGCAAGCAACATTGCAATACCAGTAAAAACTCCAAAGTAAATTGTAGGAATAAACTTTGAGAGAACTAAAATTGAAAAACCAAAAACAATGGTGATAGATGTATTTAATATTGCTATCCCTACAGTGCTATGACACCTGTCTAATGTTTTTTCATAATTATTAAATTTTTTATATTCTTCTCGAAATCTGTAAATGTAATGTATACTATTATCAACAGCTATTCCAATAGTTATAGCAGCTATAGTTATTGTCATCATATCTAAAGGAATACCAGCTAATCCAATTATGCCTAAAATAAAAAATGCAGCTAAAAAATTTGGAACAACACCTATTAAAGATAAAGATAAATTTCTGAAGAGTATAAAAAACATTCCTAATATCCCTATCATTACTATACCTAAAGTTAGAATTTGAGATTTAAATAAACTCTGTAATAAATTGTTAAATAAAATTAGAACTCCTGCAAGCTGGTACTCATTTTTCTCTAATCCAAGTTTTAAATTTAAATCTGAATTTATTCTCTTTATCAGTTCATCTCTTCTTAAATTTTCAAGAGAGTCTTTAATTCTTACACTTATTCTAGCCTCGTCTTTTTCTACAGAAATATAAGGAGTTACAATTTCTTTTTTTATTTCTTCTGGAATTTTGCTGTATAATACTGCTATTTCTAGACTTTGTAATTCTTTTTGATTTAAATCTTCAGCAACTCTTAAAATTGAACCAAAGGATAATACTTTACCTATTTCAGGCAATGAGTTTAAATAGTCATGTACCTTTATGATTTTATCCATTTTATCTCTTGTAAACCAGTACTTTGACTTAGTTTCTTTATCCTCATTATCTTCGTCCCACTCTGAAAATTCATCTTCTTCTATATTAATGTCCTCTTTTTGTTTAGTGGGAAATTTTACTATAATATTAAGTGGAGTAGTTCCACCTAAGTCTTCATCTATTTTTTTCATACCTTTATAAATTTCTGTTTCTTTATCGAAATAATTTATAAAGCTATTTTCTACTTCCAACTTCAAGACACCAACAATACTTGCGAGAATTATTAAAAATGTAAAAATAAATATAAATATCGAATTTTTTTTAGCTATAGATGCAAAAACAGCAGTAATCAAAGATTTTTCAGTATCTTTTATATTAATTTCATTCTCTGTAGAAAAAACACTTAATAAAGAAGGTAGCAATAAAAAAGTAACTATTAATGAAACAATTAAACCTAAAGTCATCATTAAACCAAAATCAATGATTGGTTTAATTTCACTAAAAATTAAAGATAAAAAGGCACATATTGTAGTTAAAACTGTATAAAGAATTGGCATCATCATTTTTTTGCACGAAATTAAAACAGCTTCACTTTTAGTAAGTTCGGGTTGCTCTTTTTTGATTTGAAGAAATCTTACAGTGACATGGATATTCATTGCCATATTAAGAATAAGCATCAAAGCTATGAAATTTGAGGATATAACTGTGACTTTCCATCCTATGAATCCTAAAAGCCCTATCATAATTATTACTGAGGTGGCACATCCTATCAGAGGCATTATCACCCATTTTATATTTCTGAAGATGAACCAAAGAGTTAAAATAATAAATAAAAAAACTCCGATGCCAAACACAATAATATCACTTTTAATATAACTCATCATATCATCAGCGATCATAGGTATCCCGCCTAAATGAATTTTTGCATTTTCACCGTACTTACTTATTACATCTCTTATTTCTGCAATATTTTGTTGATTTCGAATATTATATAAGTTTTTATAGTCCTCATACTCTTTTAAAAAGATTTTATAATTAGACCTCTCTTCCTTTGATAAACCTTCTTCTTGGGATTGATTGTAATATTGATCTTTAACTTTTATATATTCTGATAATCTCTCATCTTTTTTTAAATAAACTACTATACCAGAGGTCTTCCCATCTTCACTTATCACATAATTCCTATAAATTGGGCTGTTAATTATCTCCTCGAAACCCCTCTTTCTATCGATCTCAGGGTAAGCTAAAGTTTTATAATTTTTAATCCTATCCA
>CACIYA010000025.1 GCA_902590755.1 uncultured Pelagibacteraceae bacterium
AAAAGAATGGCTTAGACGGGATTTCAAAGCTACCAAAATCTCTTAAAGTTTTATTAGAAAATCTACTTAGATATGAGGATGATTTAACAGTGGATAAAAAACAGATTTTAGCAATAAAAGAATGGTTAAAAAATAAAAAGTCTAACACTGAAATAGCTTACAGACCTGCACGTACTTTATTACAGGATTATACTGGAATTCCTGCAATTGCTGATCTTGCAGCTATGAGAGATGCGGTAAAAGATAAAAATAAAAACCCAGACAAAATTAATCCATTATCTACAGTTGATTTAGTTATAGATCATTCTGTGATGGTCGACGAGTATGCATCAGGAAAATCATTTAATCAAAATGTTGAGAGAGAATTTTCAAGAAATGGCGAACGATACTCTTTTTTAAAATGGGGGCAAAAAGCATTTAACAATTTTAGAGTTGTACCACCCGGAACAGGAATTTGTCATCAAGTAAATTTAGAATATTTATCTAAAGTAGTTTGGTCATCAAAAAGCGGAAATGATATGTACGCTTATCCAGATACTCTAGTTGGAACTGATAGTCATACAACAATGGTGAATGGTTTATCAGTCCTAGGTTGGGGCGTTGGAGGAATAGAAGCTGAGGCCGCAATGTTAGGCCAGCCTATTTCAATGTTAATTCCAGAAGTCATTGGTGTAGAGCTCAAAGGAAAATTAAAAGAAGGAACAACTGCAACAGACTTAGTTTTAATCATTGTTGAAATGCTAAGAAAAAAAGGTGTAGTTGGAAAATTTGTTGAATTTTATGGAGATGGTTTAAAAAATTTAACTTTAGCTGATAGAGCAACAATTGCAAATATGGCTCCCGAATATGGAGCTACATGTGGTTTCTTTCCAGTTGATGATGAAACTCTTAAATATTTAAAATTATCTGGAAGAGATCAAGGAACAATAGCTTTAGTCGAAAATTACTCAAAAGAACAAGGTCTTTGGGCAAGCAATGACGTTGTATTTACAGATACTCTCTCATTAGATGTTAGCAGTGTAGTAACAAGCATTTCTGGACCTAAACGACCCCAAGATAAAGTTTTACTTACCGAGGCTTCAACTGCTTTTGCAAAAGTTTACAGAGAAAATGCAAAAAGAGATAAAGCTATCGAAGTTAAAGTTGAAGGTACTGACTTCAATATAAAAGATGGTGATATTGTTATTGCGGCGATAACATCTTGCACAAATACTTCGAATCCAAGTGTAATGCTCGGTGCAGGCCTTTTAGCGAAGAAAGCATATGAAAAAGGATTAAAAGTTAAGCCTTGGGTAAAAACTTCACTTGCACCAGGATCACAAGTTGTAACTGACTATTTAGAAAAAGCAGGTTTAAATAAATATTTAGATGAACTTGGTTTTAATTTAGTTGGTTATGGCTGCACAACTTGTATTGGTAACTCTGGACCTTTAAATCAAAATATATCAGATGCAATAAATAAAAATGATCTTTATGCTGTCTCAGTTTTATCTGGAAATAGGAACTTTGAAGGAAGAATTAATCCAGATGTAAAAGCTAATTACTTAGCTTCACCTCCACTTGTAGTTGCTTATGCTCTGGCAGGTAATATGAATTTTGATATGTACAAGTCACCCCTCGGTAAAGATAAAAATGGAAAAGATGTTTTCTTAAAAGATATTTGGCCAAGTAATAAAGAAATTGAAGATTTGATGTTAAGTTCTTTAAACGCAGAAATGTTTAAACAAAGATATTCAAATGTCTCAAAGGGACCTAAAGAATGGCAAGCTATCAACACAACAGATAGTGATATTTATAACTGGGAAGCTAATTCTACTTATGTAAAGAGACCACCATTTTTTGATGATTTACCTGATCAACCAGAGGGCTTTAAACCAATTAATGACGCAAGAATTCTTTTATTATTAGCTGACACAGTAACTACCGATCATATTTCACCAGCAGGAAGTATTAAAAAAGAAAGTCCAACTGGCGATTATTTTATGAAGCATCAAATACAACAAAAAGATTTTAACTCTTATGGTGCGAGAAGAGGAAATCATGAAGTAATGATGAGAGGAACTTTTGGAAATATAAAAATTAGAAATGAAATGGCTCCTGGTACTGAAGGTGGATTTACAACTTTGCAGCCAGACGGAAAAGTAATGAGTGTTTATGAAGCTGCAATGGAATATAAAAAAAGAAAAAATGATTTAGTTGTAATTGCCGGTAAAGAATATGGAACAGGTTCGTCTAGGGACTGGGCAGCAAAAGGGACTAAACTTTTAGGAATTAAAGCTGTTTTAGCAGAAAGTTTTGAGAGAATTCATAGATCAAATTTAATTGGAATGGGTGTATTACCCTTACAGTTTAAAGAGGGTTTTGATCGAAAAAAATTGAATATTACAGGAGCAGAGTTAGTTTCTGTTGTAGATATTGACAAAGGTGTAAAGCCAAGACAAGAGATGACTTGTGAAATAAAATATCTAGACGGAACTAGCAAAAAAATTCCAATGCTTTGTAGAATTGATACTGCTAATGAAGTGGAGTACTACAAAAACGGAGGAATTTTACAGTATGTTTTAAGAAATATGCTTGCTAATTAAATGAGAAATATAAAAGTAAAAGTTCATCCGTCAAAATCAAATTTAAAAAAAGAAGATCAATTAGCTTGGAAAATTGCTGAGATTGCATCAGATCAAGCGAAATTAGATAAAGATGCAGTTGATATGGTAATAAATAGAATTATTGATAATGCATCAGTAGCTATTGCCTCTTTTAATAGAGCACCAGTTACATCAGCAAGAGCAATGGCTCTAGCACATTCTAGAAAAAAAGGTGCTACAGTTTTTGGTCTAAATCCAAAAATTAAAGTAGATTGTGAGTGGGCTGCATGGGCAAATGGAACAGCTGTGAGAGAATTAGATTATCATGATACTTTTTTAGCAGCGGATTACAGTCATCCAGGTGATAATATTCCTGCAATCTTAGCAGTTGCACAACAAAAGGGATGTAATGGTAAAGACTTAATAAGAGGAATACTTACCGGTTATGAAGTGCAAGTAAACTTAGTAAAAGGCATTTGCTTACATGAACATAAAATTGATCATATAGCTCACCTAGGCCCAAGTGTTGCAGCTGGTTTAGGGAGTTTGTTAAATTTAAAAACAGATGTGATTTATCAATCTGTTCAACAAGCGTTACATATTACTGTCTCTACGAGGCAATCTCGAAAAGGAGAAATATCTAGTTGGAAAGCTTTTGCACCAGCGCATGCTGGTAAACTTGCAGTAGAGGCAGTCGATAGATGTATGAGAGGCGAGGGCGCTCCTTCACCGATTTATGAGGGAGAGGATAGTGTTATAGCTTATGTTTTATCTGGACCAGATAAAGAATACTCAGTTCCACTACCAAATATTAATGAACCCAAGCGAGCGATACTTGAAACTTATACTAAAGAGCATTCAGCAGAATATCAATCCCAAGCTTTGATTGATCTAGCTAGGAGCCTAAATAAAAAAATTTCTAATGTTGGTGATATTGAAAATATTTTAATTGAAACAAGTCATCATACTCACTACGTAATTGGTACCGGAGCAAATGATCCTCAAAAAATGGATCCAAAAGCAAGCAGGGAAACTTTAGATCATTCCATAATGTATATTTTTGCAGTAGCGCTAGAAGATGGTGCTTGGCATCATGTAAAATCCTACGCTACTAAAAGAGCGCAAAGAAAAAGTACTGTTGAACTTTGGCAAAAAATTTCAACTAAAGAGGATCCAAAATGGACTGAAAAATATCATGATCCTAACCCTAAAAATAAATGTTTTGGTGGAAAAGTAGTTATTACAATGAAAGATGGGTCCAAAATATCAGAGGAAATTAACGTTGCAGACGCACATCCAGCTGGCAAAAGACCTTTTTTACGAAAAGATTATATAAATAAATTCAAAAGTTTGACTGAAGGCATTATTTCAAAAAAAGAGTCGGATAGATTTTTAAGATGTGTGCAAAATCTCCCAAAATTAAAAGCAAAAGATTTAATAGGTTTAAATGTAGAGGTTAACTCATCAGTGAAAAATAAATCCAAAAGCAGTAAGGGTATCTTTTAATTATTTGATTTTCTTTGCTAAATCATTAGCGCTTAACCAAGCATTTTCAACTTTAGGACCGATAAACCAATCTGCGCACAATCCTAACCTCAATTTTTTGTTCCAATAACTTTTTAGAGGTGAACCATTTAAATTATATGAATATTTCCATCCGTGTGTTTTCTTGAAAATAATTTTATTTTTTTTATACCCTGTAAAGTTTAAAAATTTTGAAATCAAAGTATTTTCTGCTTTATTACTTTTTTTATAATGATTTATGTTTTTTTTTGCCCACACAACAGAGGACTGCAATGTCCAAAGAGAATTTGAAGAGTTAAATCTACTTTTACTATTTTCATGAGCTGCCCAAGTTAAAATATCATCGTTAAATTTTATACTACTCACAGGAACAGCTTTTTGATTTTTAAAAGCTAACATTGTTGTAATGTTTGGCTCCATATTTATCTTTAAATTCGATATTTTTTTTTCTAAATATTTACCTGCTATTTTTTTTGATTGAGGGAATGGACAAGTTAATATTATCGACTTAGCTTGAATATTTTCACCATTATCTAGTTTTATTTCCCAGAAGTATTTACTATTAAAAATTGATTTGACTGAAGATTGAAAACTTTTTTTTATTTTTTTGGTATAAAATTTAGAAATAAAATTGTTGCCTTTCATACCAATAAATTTTTCTGAAATTTCCTTTTTTTCAAATGTAAAATCTAAATGATTTCCAGTCCAAATTTTTGCTTCTTTTTTTTTACAAAGAGTTTTTATAAACTTTAAAAATTCTTTAGATTTTGGAGAAATATATTGAACTCCATGGTCAAAACTTAAATTTTGTTTAAATCTTTTATTTGATGCACGTCCGCCCGGACCTCTTGCTTTATCAAGAATATGTACAGAGTACTTTTTTGATAGAAGGTAAGCTATTGTAGAGCCAGATACACCTGACCCTATAATACAAAAGTCTAACATTATAAGAATAAAAATTTATATTTTTCATTAATTGAGAGAACTTCATAACTAACAAGTCCTCCAATTATTAATTGTATTGAAATTACTAAAATTACAAATAAACCTAAATATCCAAGCCACATATGTTTTTTGATATATTCAGCAAAATAACTAGCAAGAGTGGCAATCAAAAATACTGATAATAATAAACCTATTACCATTAAATGAAAATTCCCTTTCGAAGCGGCTACTACTGCAATAGTATTATCAAAACTTAATGTAAGATCAGCAATTAAAACTTGATAAACCCCAACACTAAAGCTTTTGGTCTCAGCAGATTTTAGTTGAGGTGTTTTAATTTTATTTTTACCAAAAAAGTCTTGTCTTAAATTGTTAATTACCCATAAAAGCAGAACTCCGCCAAGGATTTTTATCCAAGCAAATTCAAACAGATAATTAGCTCCGGATGCAAAAACAATTCTGAACAAGAATGCTGCAGCAACACCCCATGCTATAATTTTTCTTCTATTTTCTGTTGCAAATCCCGCAGCGATTAAACCTATTATGATCGCGTTATCCGCAGCCATAACTATATCTATGAGGATTATTTGTACTGAGATAATTACTTGCTCTAACATTCGAGAATCAATGTATATAAGGTTATTAAGATATATTAAAGAATAAAATGGAACTGTTCAAAAGCTCATCAAAATTTTCAAAAAAACAAATAATTTTGTTGTCCATACCGGTTTTTTTTTCAAACATGGCTATTCCATTAGTAGGAATGGTTGATACAGGTTTGATGGGCAATCTAAGCGAAACTAAGTATTTAGCTGCAACCAGTATAGCTACATCCGTTATGACTATGATTGTTTGGAGTTTTGGTTTTTTAAGAATGGGGACAGTTGGAATAGTTGCACAGGCTTACGGTAGAAGCGATTATAGAGAGATAGTAAAAACGATTTTAAGAAATATAGCCCTTGCTCTAATTGCAGCATTTATAATAATTATTTTTTTTCCAGCTTTAAAAATTGCGATAAGTTATTTTTTCTCACCCTCTGATGAAACAGAGGTATTAATAAAAACTTATTTAAATGTTAGAATTTTTTCAATTCCTGCAGAATTAATTATTTATGTTTTAGTGGGTTTTTATCTAGGTATACAAAAAACTAAAATTTCAAGTTTATTAATAATTGTTCTATCAAGTTTAAATATCATTTTTAGTTCTCTTCTAGTTTTAACATATGATTTTAAAGTTTTTGGTGTAGCTCTAGGAACGTTAATTTCGAGTTATATAACCTTAATTATTTTCACGATATTTACCTACAATTTTATTATTCAAAAATTCAAAGTAATTCCTAAATTTGAAAATTTAGTAGTAAGATCTAAATTACTCAAACTTTTAAATATAAATTTAGATATTTTTATAAGAACTTTATTTCTCACATTTGCTTTTCTATGGGTAACTTATCTTGGTTCAAAAATTGGAGAAGATTATTTAGCAGTTAATACAATATTAATGCAATTTATAATTTTATCATCATTCTTTTTAGATGCTTATGCATTTTCCACTGAAGGGATTATAGGTTTCGCTGTAGGGAGAAGAAACCGAAAATCTTTTTTAGAAGTTGTAAAAAATTCTATTCAGGTAAGCTTTACCACTGCTATTATTATATCAATAATTTATTTAATATTTTTTAAAGAAATAATATACATAATTACTGATATAGAGATTTTGAGATTTATTTCTTTTCAACATATCTTATGGGTAATTATAATTCCACCAATTGCATGTTTTTGTTATCAATTAGATGGAATATTTATCGGAGCATCACAAACAAAAGAAATTAGAAATGCAATGATAGTATCTGTTTTGAGTTATATTGGAGTATCGATCTTCTTAACAAAATATCTAGACAATCACGGTATTTGGTTATCTCTTTTATTATTTATGATATTCAGGTCTTTGACTTTACAATATTATTTTAAAAATATTTTAAAAAAATTCTAAATGCAATTTTTATATAAAATACCGGGTTATATTCTTCTCTTATTTGGCGGTTTTTGTTTAAGCTGGGGAGGATTTATTATTAGATCTTTTGAAGAGGCAAGTATCTGGCAAATATTATTTTTAAGATCTTTTTTTTTCCTTTTAGCTTTAATAGCGTTTCTTTTAGTAACTTATAAAAAAAATACCTTTAATATTATTAAAGAGTCTGGCCTTCCGGGATTAGTAGGCGGCTTCGTTTTATCATTTAGCTTTGTAGCTTTTGTAGTTGCGATGAGCAATACAACAGTAGCAAATGTTGTTTTTATTATAAGCACACAAACTATGTTTCTGGCAATATTTGGATATTTTTATCTAAAAGAAAAAGTTTCTTTAATCGGCTTAATATCAATTCTTCTTGCTATGAGTGGTATTATTATAATGGTTGGAGACTCTATTTCAGGCGGATCATTATTTGGAAACATAGTGGCGTTAGCAATCCCAATTAATTTTGCGATTTTAGTAATGATAATTAGAAAAAATACCAAAGTTGATATGGTTCCAGCAATTTTTTATTCAGGAATATTTAGTTTGATTTACGGTTTTTTCTTAGCAGAGTCCTTTGAATTCACTAAACATGATCTATGGATGGGTTTTCTTCTTGGAGTTCCGCAATTAGCAGTTAGCTTTGTTTGTATAACAATTGGATCAAGAACAGTTGAGTCAGCAACAGTTGGAATTTTGATGTTGATGGAAACTTTATGTGCGCCTCTTTGGGTATGGTTATTTTTAAATGAAATTCCTCCAATTAGTGTATTTATAGGTGGCGCAGTCATTATTTCGGCAATAATATTGAAGGGTTTCGATAAAAAACATAGCAAGACTTGAATAATTTGCATTTGACTTTTTACTGTATTTAGAGGAGAGTCCCTTGCGTAACGGGAGAGACCATTTAGGCGCCGAAGGAGCAACCACCCCGGAAACTCTCAGGCAAAAGGACCGTTACCGTAATAACTCTGGAAAGCAGGCGAAAGCCTCACCGAAGGATTAAATCTCTCAGGTACATAGACAGATGGGGTTAGATCAGAGTTATTATGGAAGTACAAAAAACAGCTTTATACAACTATCATAAAAATTTAGGAGCAAAGTTTGTTTCGTTTGCTGGTTATGAAATGCCTATTCAATATAAAGATGGCATTGTTAAAGAACATATTTCTACAAGAACACATGCTGGATTTTTTGACGTCTCACACATGGGGCAATTTTTTTTAGAAGGGGATGAAACATTAATAGAGTCGTTAGAGAAAATTATACCAGCAGATTTAAAAAATTTGAAAATTAATCATTCAAAATATTCTTTTTTACTTAATAATGAAGGTGGAATAATTGATGATTTAATTATTACGAGAACAGAAAAAGGTTTTTGTATAATCTTAAACGCAGCTTGTAAGGAAAATGATATAAAACAAATTTCTCAATTTTTAAAAGAACACCATAAACATCTTTTAAATAACGATTTATCTTTAATAGCGTTACAAGGACCTAAATCTGTAGAGATTTTAGAAAAATTAATTCCAGGAGTTGCTAATTTAAAATTTATGACAGGAAACAATTTTGAGTATGAAGGTGAAAATCTTTATGTAACAAGATCTGGATATACAGGTGAGGATGGTTTTGAAATCTCAATTTCAAATACAAAAGTTGAAAAGCTTATAGATTACTTAATTTCTAATGAAGTTAAACCGATAGGTTTAGGAGCTAGAGATACATTAAGATTAGAGGCAGGTCTGTGTTTATATGGTCATGATTTAAATGAAAAAATAAATCCAGTAGAGGCTAATTTAAAATGGGCTATAGCAAAAAAAAGGAAAGAAGTTGGCGGCTTTAATGGATGGGAAAAAATAAAAAATTTATTAGCAAACGGAAGTGAAAAAATTAGAGTTGGTATAAAGCCAGATGGAAAAGTTATAGCTAGAGAAAATACGAAAATCTTTTCGTCAGATAATAATGAAATAGGATTCGTTACTAGCGGTACTTTTGGCCCGAGTGTGAACGCTCCAGTTGCAATGGGATATGTTAAATCAGAATTTTCTGAAGTAGGTACATCTATTCAGCTTGAAGTAAGAGGAAAAAAATATGGGGGTAAGATTTCTGAACTTCCATTTTATAAAAAAAGTTATGTTAAATAAGGGGAGACAAATATGAGTGAAAAAAAATTTTCTAAAAAACATGAATGGGTTTCACTAGATGGAGACGTTGCTACAGTAGGAATAACTAAGCATGCAACAGAAATGCTCGGTGACATTGTTTTTGTGGAGGTTCCTGATGCAGGTAAAGCTGTAGAAAAAGAAGGTCAAGCAGCTGTTGTAGAGTCTACTAAAGCCGCGAGTGATGTTTATTCTCCTATTTCTGGAGAAATTACTGAGGGAAATAAAGCCATTGCAGATGATCCCGGCAGCGTAAATACTGACCCTGAAGGTGCCAGCTGGTTTTTTAAGTTAAAGATAAAAGACAAAGGTGAGTATGACTCCCTAATGTCAAAAGACGAATATGATAAATTTTGTAAGGAGAACCCTAGCTAAATGATTGACGATAATTCAAAAGAATTTATTAAAAGACATATTGGTCCTTCTGAAGAAGATCAGTCCAAAATGTTGCAATA
>CACIYA010000026.1 GCA_902590755.1 uncultured Pelagibacteraceae bacterium
CATGTGTAAAAATAAAAAACCTGTAGAACTTTTTTTAAAAAATGACCCAGTTCATTTAAATAAAAAAGGGCATAACTACATCTTTAAATATTTTGCTAAAATAATTAAAAATCAAAATAAATGAACTTTTCTGAAGTTCCTGTATTAATAGCAAGTCCGGTCAGAATTATCACTATTACTAAAGGTATTAACACGGAAAGTTTAGTTTTTTTTGAAAATTCCTCTATAAAATTAAAATTATCATACTTTTGAGAGTAAACAGATATAACAATTATAAAAATTAAAATTAAATTATTTATTTGAAATATTTCAATAAAATCAGAATAAAGTCTTGTATAGAAATCGAAGATAAATTGTAACTCGTTTATACGGAAAACAACCCATAAGTTAAAAATTATAAAACAAGTAATGAATATTTTTATAAAATCATTGAAATTTAGATTTAACTTAATTTTTTTTTCCAAAAATAAAAACAAGCCATTTAAAGCTCCCCAAAGAATAAAATTTACACTAGCTCCATGCCAAAGTCCGGCAACTGACATTGTTAAAATTAAGTTCATGAAAAGCTTATTAGAACCCTTTTTAGATCCACCGAGAGGTATATACACGTAATCTCTAAACCAACTTGATAAAGTGATATGCCAATTTCTCCAGAACTCAGTTAATGACTTGCTTAAATAAGGTTTATTAAAATTAATAGGTAAATTTATACTGAGTATTTTTGAGGTACCTAAAGCCATATCAACGTAGCCACTAAAATCAAAATAAATTTGTAGTGGAAATAATAAAAAAGCTTTTAAGTGATCACCAGGGTTAACTGAGTTTGGGTTTTCGAATATAGGATCTATTAAAAAAGCTATACTGTCGGCAAGAAATATTTTTTTTATAAATCCAACGGTAAATAAAAGAATTCCAAATCTGATATTTTCATTGGAAAAATTAATCTTATTTTTAAGTAAAGGTATTAATTCATTGGCTCTTAGGATAGGTCCAGCAATCAATTGTGGAAAATAAACTAAAAATTCAGATAAAGAGAAAAAATTTATTTTTTCATTAAATTTTTTCGTTTTTATATCAACTAAAATTGCGATAGCAGTAAATGTTATGAAAGAAATAGCTAGGGGTAAGCTATTTTTATAACTTAGTTCGATTAAAAAATCTGAACTTAAAATATTGGATATAAATAAAGAATATTTAAAGTAAAATAACGGTATCAGAGTTATGGGAATTGAAATCTTAAGATTTACATCGTTTTTAATAAAATAATAACTTGAGAGCATAAAAAACAATATCAATGGAACAAATGTTGGATTCCAGTAGCCGTAAAAAAATAAACTAAATATTATAATTAAACTTCTTTGACTTCTTTTAAGGAAGTAGATGAATATTATAAATACAAAGAAAAAAATTAGAAATTGTATGGATGAAAAAATCATTTATTTAAATAATTATAAATACTTTTGCTCATAAGAGAATTAGCGAATCCATTTGGATGAGGATCGCCATATCTATTCCAAATTTTTTTTTCATCTCGTCCTTCAAAAGTTCCTGTTAAATCAAAAAAATTATAATTTAAATCACTAGCTAATTTTTTAATTTTTTTATTTATAAAATTTAATTTGTAGGGGTTTAATTTATGAATATCTGGCATCAAAATAATATGACAATTAATAGAATTTTTTTTACAATGTTTATTTAATCTAGCTAATTCTTTTTTGGTAATTTGATATCCTTCGTAATCGTTTTGATATCGAATTTTATAATAATTTTCGATATTCTCAGGGTTGAATATAGATAAATAAGAATTTAATAATTTCCATGTAACAACACCTAAGTGAAAATTATTAGTAAAAAAATTTACTTTTGCTGGTTCAATAACTTCTGTGTCGTTTACAAAAAAATGAATTATAATGTCAGAAAAATTCAATTTTTCCCAATTTTCAAAGTAATTATTAATGTATCTTTCAGCATTATAATTACCCACTCCACCGTTAATGAAGATCCAATTTTTATCATCTTCAGCTGCTTCTCTATTTAATCTATTTGAAAAAACGTTTTCAGATTCTACACCCCAGCCCATCGCAACTGAACTTCCAAGAATTAAAAAAGATCGATCAAATTTTTTAAGATAGGAAGGTTCGAAATCAATATCTCTTTGGCCATATCTATTAATTTTGATTTCTACATTTTGAAGATTTGCAGAGCTATTTCTTAAATGAACATGATTAATCTTAGCATTATTAACTTTAATTTTTAATTTTTTTGCGTATTTCCACATTTCAATATCATAATTAATAATAAAACTATGTTTAATTCTTAAAATTGCTTCACAAAAAAAGATACCTAATAGTAATGATATTAAAACAATTAAGCTTGATTTAAAAAAACTTTTCAAATATTCCATCAGTGAAACTAAAATTGTCTATCCATGGATTTAATATTTTCTCGAAGTGTCCAGTAAGTCTTTGCTAATTTATTTTTTTTTATTTTTAATAAATCTTTTCCAAAAATTTTAAGCAAAAGACCGATTGGCGTTACAATTGCAAAAAAGATTACTAACATTACTAATGGTGCGATTACTTTTCCAAGCGTAATTCCCAATTGAATCCAAGCCTTGTGTAATGGGGTTAAAAGTTTTGAGTTGATAAGACCAAGTAAAAGAAAAATTAAAGATAAAATTACAGACCATAATCTTAATATTTCTCCACTCAATAATGGCCATAATCCAATTATTAAGAAAACTATGAAAAACAATATTCCAAAACTTCTATTATTTGTCTTGTTGTGCATAAAATATTATTTAACCTTAACTTTTGAGTTTCTTATCATTTAAATTGGTTTCATGTAAAGTAAATTCAATTTAAAATAGATTTATGGCATTTTTAGATAGCATTGATTTAGGATTAATCGAATTTACATTTTTTTGTAGCGTAATTTTGTTTGCTTCGATTGTAAGAGGCTTTAGTGGATTTGGATTTTCAGCCTCTAGTGTTTCTTTACTCTCATTTATATTGCCTGCAAAAGAAATTGTTCCAATTATTCTTTTGCTGGAAATTATTGCAAGTTTTTTGATGATTCCAAGTATTTGGAAAAAAATTAATTGGAAATTTGTGGTCTACTTACTTCTTGGAGTTGCTCTAGGAACGCCTTATGGAGTTTACCTTTTATCTAAACTCGAACAAAACATTACCCACTTTATAATATCAGCTACAGTTTTAGTTTTTGCAGGGTTATTACTTAGTGGATACAAAAATACAAAACTAAACCTTAATATTTCTAAATTTTTTGTTGGTACAGTTGCAGGAATTGTTAATGGATTTGGAACCTTAGCTGGGTTACCAATTGCATTGTATTTTTTGATTATCGCTGCTGAGCCAGCTGTAATCAGAGCTTCACTTGCTGCGTTATTTTTCTTTACTGATTTTTATGCGTTAATTTTAGCTTATTTCAATAATATTTTAAAATTCGAAGTGTTATATAGAACACTTGCTCTTATATTTATTGTTCCAATCGGTGTATCTATTGGAACTAAATTTTTTAAAGAAAGCTCTAAAGAAAGTTATAAAAAATATGTTCTTTATTTTTTAATAATTATTTCAATTTTTGGTTTAATAAGATCTTTAGTTTAATTCTTTTTTATTAAAAATAAATATTTATATCTACTCAATAATCTTCTTGCTCCTGCCCCAAAAGAGCCGAGAGTAATTGCTATTATAATTGCAAAAGAGCCGTATAAAAGAGGATTGTTTTCAGAAAGCTTAGAAATGAATTTTGAAAAGAAATTTAAATTTTCCATATTAACGATTTCAGATTTTTCGAGCTGTCTAACACCATCATAAAAGAAAGTATCATAAGCAATAGCTACCGCTACAGCACAAAGCAACATCGCAAATAAAGTTTTCAGGTGCGAACTATCTAAATACTGACCAATCTTTTGACCTACCTGAACACCTATAATCGAACCTATGATTAAAATTATTACTAAAACAAGATCGATAGATCCATAATTAAAAGCGTGAAGAACAGTTACTAAAGCGCTAATAAAAACGGTTACAAATAATGAAGTTCCTGGAATTAATCTAATTGGCATACCGATTAAGTAAATCATTGCGGGCACCATTAAAAAAGCACCTCCTACCCCAATCAGAGCTGCCACAAATCCTACAATTATTCCTAAAAAAATTGGAGTAAAAGCACTCTCGTAAAGTCTAGATTTTTGAAATCTTAATTTTAATGGTAAACCATGTATCCAGTAATGAGTATGAAGTTTTTTTTTGAAAATAATTTTTTTTCTAGCTCGATCTATTTCGCTAGCACCCTCAATTAGCATCAAAGTTCCTATTATTGCGAGTAAATACATATAAGAGAGAGAGATAATTAAACTTAATTTTCCAGTTTCTTTAAAAAAAGTAAATGTTACAATGCCAACTACTGTTCCAATAATACCTCCAATAATTATCATTAATCCCATTTTATAATCTAACGTGTTTTTAAACCAATGAGTTATTGATCCTGAAACTGATGTAGCTAAAATATTATTTATTTCATTTGGCACTGCATAAATTGGAGGTATCCCTAAAAATATTAAAAATGGTGTCATTAAAAATCCACCTCCAACTCCAAATAATCCTGATAGGACACCAACAGCGAAACTTATAAAAAGTATAAAAATTACATCTATATGAACTTGTACAATTGGAAGATATATTTCCATACCTAATTTATAGGTATTCCTCTTAGATTAAATTGTCAATCTAGACTTTAAAATTATGCGGCTACCTGACTAAGTTTATGCTTTGAGACCATTCCACTCAAAAAATTCCAGAGGTATCTAGCAGTAAGTAAAGATGCGTTTTCAGCCTTTTTTTGCTCCTCTTTTGACAGACCATCTAAAAGCTTTTCACACTCTGCTCTATGTATTACATCAGCTGATTTGTGAGCCTCAAAAAATTCTAATCCTTCTTTTGAACTTACTCCGTAAAATTTCTTCAAACCTTGAATTTTGGTTTCAGCTATTTCAGGAATTTGTCTCTCATAAGTGTAAAGAGAAGCTAAACCTTCAGCATATGATTTTCTAGCTTGAGAGAAAAAATTTTCTATCATGTCTTTGGTAAACCAATCAAGTTTAACATTTTCAATAGACTCGTCTGCACCCAAAGATTTAGCAAAATTTTTCCAAAGTTTCGGATGATCTCCGTCTTTGTTTTCCTCATCTTGAAGGTTTTCAAGAAGAATTCTTCTTTTTTCTATATCTTCACAAATTGAATGTGTTGCGCTGATATATCTTGGAAATGCTTTTACGTGTTGATAATACTGCTCAGCATAGTCTTTGATTATTTCTCTATTTAACTTTCCTTCGTTCCAATAAATTTGATAAAATGGGTGCTTTAGTAAGTGATATTTGTCTAATTTTTTTCCTAAATCTGATGAAAACATTTTTGCTCCTTGTTAGGTTTAGCCTATTAAAAATATCAAAGTTTTGAAATAAAAAAATTATCCACAATTAAAGGTTGTGGAATACAAAATGTTCACGTTTTGATTCACTTTTGATTCACTTTAAGACTCAAATTACAACCTCAGATAGTTTTATCCACAGTGGCCAAAGGTCTTTCGTCTATGGGTAAATGTAAAGCTGATGCAATAAAAGAAAGAACTATAGCAAGGTACCAAGCATAGTCAAAGTTTCCAAATTGATCGTAAAAATATCCTCCTAAATATGCTCCCAAAAATGATCCGAATTGATGGTTCAGAAATACTATACCAAAAAGAAGTGTTAAATTTTTCGTTCCAAATATTTGAGCAACGATACCATTTGTTGCTGGAACTGTTGCAAGCCAAAGCAATCCGAAAGAGGTTCCAAATAACACTGCTGATAAATTTGAGGCTGGTAAAAAAATGAACAATATTAGTGTAATTCCCCTTAAAAAATATAAACCGCTTAAAAGAATTTTCTTGCTATATTTGTCTCCTAAATAACCCATTATAAGTGTACCAATAATATTAAAAAATCCTATCAAGGCTAAAATAGCCATTCCTGTCCAGTCCGCTAAACCTTTATCTTGAACATATCTTGGTACATGAGTAGCTATCAAAGTAATTTGAAACCCGCATACAAAAAATCCGATAATCAGTAACCGAAAGCCTTTGTGTGCAAAAGACTCTTTTAATACCTCGCTAAGACTTCGATTATCCAGGTTAGTATTTACTGTCGTTACTTTATTTTGAGGAAGTTTTACAAAAAACCCTGGTATACACATCAAAAATAATATTATTGAAAAAATAATAAAAGAAACTTGCCAAGTAGAAATATTTTCAAAGACTGTTGCTAATATTGGAAAAATAAACATTCCTAAACCTCCACTAGCTGTAACAAGGCCTGCAGCTTTACTTCTATTTTCATTTGGAAAATGCTTAGATATCATTGGAGTAAGTATTGTACCTGCCGCTCCAGCTAAACCTAAACCAACAAATAAACCAAGATTAATTTGTAACCACATGCCCGAAATAAAATTATTACCCATCAATAACATTGCCATTGAATAAAAAATTAGAGCAGGAACAATCACCACGTATCCTCCTAGCCTATCGGAAATTCTTCCAAATATTGGAGTAAATATTCCCCAAAATATAGCATGAACTGCTATTGCTAATCCAAACTCAGTATTAGAGGTTCCTGCAGATGTCTCGAATTGATTGGAGTAGAGTCCAAAAGTCTGTCTAACTCCCATTGTGGTACATACAATGAAACAAGCAGCCACCAAAGCGTATAAGGCAATTTTATTAGGAAAAAAATTTTTTATCATTTAATCTTTTTTAAACCTTTTCTTAAATCTTCTATTAAGTCTTTAGGATCTTCTAAACCAATATGAAGTCTTACAATAAATTCATCATTATTAAATCGATAAAATTGGCGCCCTTTTAAATATTCATCTTTTTTAGAGCTTTTAATTTCTTGAAGAATAGCTAAACTTTCAAAACCACCCCAGCTATAACCTATTCCAAATAATTCAAGAGAATTAACAAAGGCAATTACAGAGGATTTTTTTTTACTTTTTATTACAATTGAAAGTAATCCAGTAGCGCCGGAATAATATTTTTTCCAAAGTTTATAATTTTTACTTGAAGGGTTATGAGGATATAAAATTTCCTTTATTTTTTTTTGTTTTTTTAAAAATTTAATTACAATTTTTGTATTCTCGCTATGTTGCTTTAATCTTGTATCTAAAGTTCTTAAACCCCTGATAATCAAGTAAGCTTCATCAGCTGACATACGATAGCCAGATAGTTTATAAAAAAACATTATTTTTTTATAAACTTTTTGATTTACAGCCAATGATCCTCCCATAGCATCTGAGTGTCCTGAAAAGTATTTTGTAGCAGAGCAAAAAGACATATCAAAACCCAACTTTAATGGTTTAAGATAAAGTGGTGTCCCCCATGTATTATCAAGCAAGGTATAAATTTTTTTTCTTTTAGCTAATTGAATTATTTTTGATAGGTCTTGAAATTCAAAAGTGTTACTGCCTGGATTTTCAACCAAAATCATTTTTGTTTTCTTTGATATTTTTTCTTTTAGATCATCAAAAGACTCAGGATTATAAAACTTCGCATTAATATCAAATTCTTTCATGAGTTCCTGGGAAATTTCTTTAGTTGGACCGTATACATTATCGGAAACTAATATTTCATCTCCAGGCCGACAAAGAGACATCAGTGCTAAAGCTATTCCACCAAATCCTGTACCTGTTAAAAAAACATGATATGCTTGCTCTAACTCTTTTAAAATATTTTCTAGCTCTATCGTAGTCGTGCTGCCATATCTGCCATAAGTGTAATGAGATACTTTCTTATGTTTTTTGATTTTACGTTCATGTTGATACATTTCCTGCATTGAATTGAATAATATAGTAGAAGCCCGAGTAACAGGAGGGTTTGCAGATCTATTAGAAGAGTCTTTTGTTGGATGTTTCAGGAATGTGCGTATAGACTTTTTCATAAAATAAGTATAATTGAACTTTATATTACTTTACATATTAAGATAGAAAAAAGGAGAAAAAAATATGGGTTATCCAAAAAAGCACCGTGGTAGAAGAAAAATTGGTTCAAAGAAAAGAAGAGCAAGAAAAAGAAATAAAAGAAAATAATTTAATTAAATCTTATGAAAGAAGTAACTCAAATTAGAAAATTGAGTTTATGGATTTTTTTTATTCCATTAATTGCTATAAACTTGTGTCTAATCATCTCTCAAAATCCTGAATTTTTAGATAATACATTTTTTAGTGTTGATATGATTGGGCGTTCAGGTTTTTCTATTCCCTACTTGGATGGTAGTTTGTCTATAAGTAGAGCTTCTAGAACTTTTCCACAGTACCTTATTTTTAAACCTGCAATGATAATCACTGCTTTCTTTTTATATTTTTATTGGAAGAATAATAATGATTTAGTAAACAAACTGTACTCAACAAGCTTTAATTATAAATTTAAAACATTTGGTGTTTTATCAGCAGTTTTTTTAGCGATACATTCAATTTTTCTTGGAATTAAATTTGATATACAGATTTACAAACTATTAAGACGAGTAGTCTTATTACTATTTATAATTTTTGAAATTATCGCCCAAGGGTATTTGGTTTATCATTTGTATAAATTGAAATTAAAATTAGAAAAAATGATAAATAAAAAAATCTTGATAATGAAAATAATTTTAGTTTCAATTCTAGCGTCTGTAGCTATTCTAAGTTTGCCAATTTTGATAACCAAGGGAAATATTCACTTTAAACATGCTTTAGAATGGAATTATTTTGTAGGAGTTATTTTATTTTATTTATTTTCAAGATTTTTTTGGAGAAGAACCACTTAAATTTCCAGGCTTTCGCCTAGAAATTTAGTAGTTTTGGCTCGTCGTTTTAGGCGCTACCGCCAAGCCATCCCGGTGAACTATTCTAGCGCTACTAGGTCCACCTTTCTGCCCTTTAAGCTTGAACCTCTCGGTTTTTCCTTAAATGGCCAGTTAAGAGTTGCCTCTTAATTAATTTCATTAAATCATAGAAAAAATTTAAAGGTATCACTTAATACGTGTCTGTTTTTAGATTGTTAATTAAGTGGATAAATTATTATTGTAAGTCTTATCAATCCAGCCTCCACCCAAAACTTTATCCCCAACTTCGTCTTTTGAGTAAAAAACACAAGCTTGACCAGGAGAAATTCCTGTTTCTTTTTCTAAAATTTCTACTTTAGCTATATCGTTAACAAAATTTATTTTTGCTTTTAAAAGTTTTCCAGTTGATCTTACTTTAACACTTACTATTTTCTCGAATTCATTTTTTGAGGCTAAAATATTTAGATCTCTTAATTGAATTT
>CACIYA010000027.1 GCA_902590755.1 uncultured Pelagibacteraceae bacterium
CAAAGAATTGTTCCGCTTCAGCATTATTAACACATACATGATCACCACAAATAAAAACAGTTTTAGGCTTTGAACAACCAATTACAATTAAAAATGCTATTAATAATATTTTTTTCATTTAAGACCTGATGATTCTGGCAATCTATAAAGTAAATTCATATTTTGAATTGCTTGTCCTGAAGCTCCTTTGACTAAATTATCAATTGCGGAAAAAATAATAAATTTTTGTTTTATTCTTGTATTACAAATCGATATTTCACAATTATTTGTATTTAAAACATTGCCTGATCCAATAGAAGAATTTAATTTTAGAATTTTGACAAATATTGAACTTCTGTAATAATCAGCGAGATATTTCCTCAATTTTTCAGCAGTTATACCTTTATTAGCCTTAACATATATAGTTGAAAGTATACCTCTAAAAGTTGGTAATAAATGAGGATTAAAAGTAAAGTGAACTTTCTTTTTGGTGTATTTAAAAATTTCCTGATCTATTTCGCAAATATGTTTATGATTTTGAATTCCATAGGCATGAGTTGAGCTAAAAAGATTTTTATGTAAAAATTTCTTTCTTAGATTTTTTCCTGCACCTGAATAACCGGATTTAGAGTCTATAGTTATATCTTTCAAACTTATTAGGTTTTTCTTTATTAGCGGAACCAGTGGTAATTGTATCGATGTAGGGTAACACCCTGGATTAGCGATTATCCTATAATTGATTATGTTCTTTTTTTGAAATTCACTAATTGAGTACAAAGATTTATTTAAAAATTCTGGTGCTTTATGTTTAAAGTTATAATTTTTAAAATAGATAGACTTATTTTTTATTCTAAAATCTCCAGAAAGATCAATATATTTTAGTTTATGATACTTATGAAATGTTTTTTTTATTATTTTTTGAGCTTCCCCATTAGGTAAAGATAAAAAAACTAAATCAATTTTTTCCCAATTAATACTATTAATATGATTAATTTTTGGTAATTTCTTTTTTATTCTTTTATCAAAGAGAGAAATTTTTTTTCCTAAATTTTTAGTAGCACATAAATTTATAATATTTACTTTTGGATGTTTAGATAAAAAATAAACTAAATCTAATCCAGTATAACCAGTTGCACCAATTACAGCTACTTTAATTTTGTTTTTCATAGGCATAGTGATTTATATCATTGTCTTAAATGATATTAAAATTAAATGATTATCGTTTAGAAAATTGGAAGCTTCTTCTTGCTTTCCGATGACCGTATTTTTTTCTTTCAACAACCCTTGAGTCTCGGGTGGTGAGTTTATCTTTTTTTAGACTTTTCTTAAGATTTTCATCATGTGAGATTAAAGCTTTAGAAATTCCGAGTATTATTGCTCCTGCTTGACCTGATAATCCGCCTCCCGTCACAGAACATTTTACGTCGTAATTAGAGGCAACATTTGTAATTTCCAAAGGTCTAGTAACTATTATTTGATGTACTGGTCTTTTAAAATATTCATTCATTTTCAATCCATTTACATAAATATTACCAGATCCTTTCTTTACCCAAACTTTTGCTATAGATCTTTTCCTTTTACCAGTAGCATATTTACTATCTTTAAAATCTAATTTAATTCTTTTTTTTTTTTGAATATTAGAATTTAGGTTTTCCATTATTTAACAATATTTTTTCTGTTCAATTTTTCAAAATCAATTATCTTCGGATTTTGCACATTATGAGGATGTTGCTCCCCACTATAGATTTTTAACTTTGTAAGTTGTTTTTTTGCTAATGGTCCACCAGGAAGCATCCTTTTAACTGCAAGTTTCAAAATATCTTGAATTTTATTTTTATTTTTTAAAGTTAATGGCGTAAATTCTTTTATACCTCCTGGGTGTCCTGTATGTCTAAAATATTTTTTTTCGTTAAATTTTTTACCTGTAAATTTGATTTTATCAATATTTGTCACCACTACAAAATCTCCATTATCAATGTGAGGGTTATAAGATGCTTTGTTTTTACCTCTTAATACTTTTGAGATATAAGATGCCAATCTACCAACAGCAGCATTTTCTGCATTAATTAAATACCAATCTTTTTTTATATCTTTCTTTTTAGTAAATGGTGTCATCATTGTTCGCGATAAATACATATAATAATAAATAAAGTCAATTTATTTAATATGGTGATAGTATAGGTTTATAGAGCTAAAAACTAACACAACGCTTATAATTTGATGGGCAGAAGCTAGATAAATATTTAATCCGCTTAGCAATGTAAAAATTCCTAATGAAATTTGTAATACTAATGCAAATACTAAGATCTTTAAGGGTTTATATAGTTTAACTATTTTTTTTCTAAAAATATAAATACTAAATAAAATTATGTAAACCGATATTAAGTAAGCTAAATTTCTATGATAAAACTGAACTAATGAATGCTCGTTAAAATTTAAAAGACTCTTTAAATCTATTAAATTTATATCATCTGGAAAAAAATTATTTCCCATCAAGGGCCAAGTTTGATGTAATAGACCAGCATCTAAACCAGATACAAAAGCTCCCATAATAATTTGAAAGAAAATTATAATAATCAAAATCAGATATGGTAAATTATTTTTGGAAAAACTAAAAAAAGTTTTGAATGTTCTATTTTTAATATTTGCCATCATCCAAAAAATCATTGATATTATTATTAAAGCTAATGACAAGTGAAGAGACAATCTATAATGGCTAACTGTAACATCGTTTACCAAACCACTCATAACCATATACCAACCTACAAAACCTTGAAGAACTATCAAAGAAAAAATAATTAAAGATTTGTTCATGAAGTATTTATCTATTTTTTTCGTAAAATAAAAATAAATCAATGGAATAAGGAAAAAAATTCCAATAGTTCTAGCAAGAACTCTATGAAAATACTCCCAATAAAAAATTACTTTAAATTCATTTAAACTCATATCAGGGTTCAAAATTTTAAATTGTGGAATACTTTTATATGCATCAAAATAATTAATCCATTGGGATTGATTTAGTGGTGGCAAAATTCCACTAAATAGTTCCCACTCTGTAATCGATAAACCTGAATTTGTTAATCTAGTTAAACCACCAACAATTATTATGATAAATACTAAAATTAACGATAGTGATAGCCAATAATAGAATAATTTTCCAATTTTATCGTGTTTGATCATTCAAATAATATATATATTATCAAATTAATCTAAATTTTAAAAATGTCGCGATGGTAAATAGAAATATACTTAAAATAAGGAAACAGCTAGATAGTATTGATGATGATTTATTAAATCTTATTAAAAAAAGAACAAAATTAGTCAGTTTAATTCTTAAAAATAAAAAATTTAAAAATGAGATTGTAGATAACAAAAGAATTTCAGTAATTCTTAAAAATATTAAAAAAAAATCTCGAAAAAAAAAGATCGACGTAATAGTTACAGAAAAAATTTGGAAATCAATGATAAGATCTTTTATAGATTATGAATATAGAAACTTTGACAAAAAGTAGTTATTTGCTATGAGGTGGCAACTTTTTTTCAACAAATATTTCGTGCTTCCTTGTGTTTGGATTATATTTTTTTAGCTTTAGTTTATCTTTTGCTTTTTCACCTTTTGTGGGTTTCTTTGCATAGTAAATGAATTTGCTATCTGGATTTGACTCAGGGACCATTCTAACTTTTACGTGAGTTTTTTTTGCCATATTTTCTAAGTTTATTAATTTTTTTTAATAATAATTTAGTCTTATCTTCTAAATTATTTCTATAGTCAAGATCATTTCTTTTTGAATTTAATACTTTTTTAACACCAGTAACAGTAAGACCTTTATCTTTTAGCAAATATTTAATTTTTTTTATTATCTTTACTTGGTTTAAACCATAATATCTTCTATTATTAATTATTTTAGGATTAATTTGTTTGAACTCTTTCTCCCAATATCTCAAAATATAATTCAAAGGTTTATTTGAATTTTTATCAACTAAATTTAGAAGTTTTGATAATTGGCTTATATTTATTAACTTATCCAATGTTAATTATTTAATGTTTTTGTCAGAGACTTTGAAGCAACAAAGCTTATAGATTTCCTGGGATAAATTGTATGAATTTCGCCAGTTTTAGGATTTCTACCCTCTCTTTGTTTTTTTTTAAGAACTTTAAAGGTTCCTATGTTTTTAAGTAAAAAGGTTTCTTGTTTTATATTACTAATTAGAATTTGAATTAAATTATCTATTATTTTTTTAGAAAATAATATTGAGAAACCTTTTTTTTGACTTAAGCTCTTTGCCAAATCCATTCTTGTTAAATTATTCTTGATTTTCATTTAGGTGATCTAAGTTATTTTTAATTTGTTGCATTAAATTGCCTTTTACTATTTTATAACACAAGTCTATAGAGTAAAAAAATCCAACTGCATCTGTTCCGCCGTGACTTTTAACGACAGGTCCATTTAATCCTAAAAATATTGCACCATTATATTTTCTTGGATCAAGTTTTTCTTTAAAACTTTTTAGGGAAAAATAAGAAAATAAGATTGAAATTTTTGAAAAAAGATTTTTTTGTAAAGATTTTTTTAAATTGTCTGTTATAAATTTTGCTGTTCCTTCAGCTGTCTTTAATGCTATATTTCCTGTAAATCCATCAGTTACAATAACATTTGAGTCACCGCTCATAATTCTTGTGCCTTCAATATAACCATTGAAATTAAAATTATTTTCTCCACTCAACTCTCTTAATTTTTTATATGCAATTTTTAAAATCTCTGTTCCTTTGATTTCTTCTGATCCCACGTTTAATAATGCTACAATTGGTTGATCTTTTGGAAATAACGATTTGTATAACGCACTCCCCATTTCTGCAAAATCAATAAGATTTCTATCATTACATTCAATGTTAGCTCCTAAGTCTAAGACAACGTTCATACCTTTTTTATTTGGCCATAGACCAGCTAAAGCCGGTTTACTGACTTTATCAATCATTTTTAAAATCATTCTAGATACCACTAATAAGACTCCGGTGTTACCGGCAGAAAGACTTATGTCTGATTCTCCTTCAATTTGTGACTTAATACAATTCCACATACTTGTATTTTTGGAATTTTTAATTGCTGTTAAAGGGGTTTCGTTATCTGCAACTACTGATTTTGTATGAATAATATTAATAAATTTATTAGAAACTTTATATTGAACTAGTTTCTCGTAAATCTTATTTTTGTCTCCATATAATTTAAGTTCAAAGTCGTCTAATGACTTGTATTTATTTAAAAATATTTTAACTCCTTCAATTGTTTTGTCAGGTGAATTGTCTCCACCCATTGCATCAATAGCAATAGTTATTTTTTTTTTTCATCAATGGTAATTAAATATCTAAAATTTTTTTTCCGTTGTAGTAACCAGACTTAAGATCTACGTGGTGAGAAAGTTTGTATTCACCACTTTTTTTATCCTCAATTATATTAATTGAAGAAAGCCTGTGATGAGATCTTCTCATTTTTTTTTTGGAAATTGAAGTTTTTCTTTTAGGTACAGCCATTTTAATATTTAAATTTTATTGCTCCTTCTAACATATTATCAAGGGGTATATCAAAACAAAAGCGAAAAAAATCAGAAAAATAAGTTTCGAATTCTTTAAAACTCTTACTTTTAGGGTCATTTAATTCAACAAAATACTTTGATATTAGAAGGTGATTTATTTGGAAATCTTTATCACTTTTTTCAATTTCTAGTTTTAGTAAAATATCATATAAAATTTTATTAAAGTCTTTCATTTTTTTATTAACAGATACATCTCCAAGACCGCTCTCTCTCAAATTATTTTCAATATTATGGAAAAATAAATCATATGAGTGTTGATCAAATTTTTTACCTTTCTTTTTAAAAATAATCATCATTACAGAGAAATGTATAAACATTAAATATATGCGTGTTTCAAAATTGTCTAAAAGTTTGATATTTTTGTAGAAAAAGATATTTCTAGATAAATTAAGTAGTGTATTATAAAGAGTATAATTATGTTTTTTAAAGTTCAATATCATAAAATTTTTCTATTCTTATTTACTTCCATTTTTTTATCGTCTTGTCAATTACAAGAGCCATCAAAAAATCATGGTATTATATTCCTCAAAAATAGATCGGATAAACTTGTAATTGATTCATCAAATAAAAATGATGTCATTAAGATAATTGGACAACCACATTCTAAATCAATTAATAATGAAAATGAATGGATTTATATAGAGAGAGTTTTAACCAAAGGTGAGTATCACAAATTAGGTCAAAATATTTTAAAAACAAACAACGTTTTAGTTTTAAAATTTGATAAATATGGCATCTTAAAAAATAAAAACTTTTTAGATAAAAATAGTAAAAATAAATTAAAATTTTCAGAAAAAGAAACTACCAATGAGATTACTCAGAAAAGCTTTGTAGAAAAATTTCTTACTAGTATAAGAGAAAAAATGTATGGAAGTAAATAAAGACTTATTAGTGAGCTATAACTGCTAACAACAACAAAGCAACAATATTTGTTATTTTTATCATAGGGTTTACTGCTGGTCCCGCAGTATCTTTGTAAGGATCTCCAACTGTGTCGCCTGTTACTGCAGATTTATGTGCTTCAGAACCTTTCCCTCCAAAATTTCCATCCTCAATATATTTTTTTGCATTATCCCAAGCACCTCCTCCAGCAGTCATCGAAACTGCTACAAATAAGCCAGTTATTATTACTCCTAATAACATTGCGCCTAAAGATGATAGAGCTGCTTCAGTCCCGCCTATTTGCAAAATTATAAAGTAAAGAATAATAGGTGATAAAACTGGTAAAAGAGATGGGATTATCATTTCTTTAATTGCTGCTTTTGTAAGTAGGTCTACTAATCTGCCGTAATCTGGTTTTCTTTTTCCTTTCATGATTCCTGGAATCTTTTTAAACTGTCGTCTTACTTCAATTACAACAGATCCTCCAGCTCTACCGACTGCTTGCATACCCATTGAACCGAATAAGTAAGGTAACATTCCACCAATTAATAGACCTGCAACTACAAAAGGATTTGATAAATCAAATGTAACATTTACACCTTCTAATGCTGAACCTTTGACTTTAGAGAAATATTTTATATCTTCAGTGTATGCTGCAAACAAAACTAATGCTCCAAGACCAGCAGAACCAATAGCATAACCTTTAGTCACTGCTTTTGTTGTATTGCCAACTGCATCTAAAGCATCCGTAGTTTTTCTTACATTTTTTGGCAACTTAGACATTTCGGCAATACCTCCGGCATTATCTGTTACCGGTCCGTATGCATCTAAAGCTACTACCATTCCAGTTAAAGCTAACATTGCAGTGACTGCAATAGCTATTCCATAGAGACCTGCTAAACTGTTAGTATAGAGAATACCTGAAACTATAATTAAAGCAGGTATTGCTGTTGCTTCCATTGAAACTGCTAAACCTTGAATTACATTAGTTCCATGTCCGGTAGTTGAAGATTTTGCTACTGACTTTACTGGTCTATAATCTGTTCCAGTATAATATTCCGTTACCCAGATAAGTAATCCGGTAATCACGAAGCCAACTACGCCGCAAACGTATAAATCTAAGCCTGAAAACATTGCCCCAGCATTATTACTATACGTATTTTGAAAACCAATGATCGAGTCTGTTACAGGATACATAATAATAAGTGAAGTAACTGCAGTAACAATAAAGCCTTTGTATAAAGCACCCATAATACTTTTGCTTTTGCCAAGTTTTACAAACCAAGTTCCAATTATAGAAGTAATTATACATGCACCCCCAATTGCTAAAGGGTAAATCATTAAATTTGGATCTTGTGGAGAAAAAATTGATGCTAAAACCATTGTTGCTACAATCGTAACAGCGTATGTCTCAAACAAATCTGCAGCCATCCCAGCACAGTCTCCAACATTATCCCCAACATTATCAGCTATAACAGCAGGGTTTCTCGGATCATCTTCGGGTATTCCAGCCTCGACTTTACCAACTAAGTCTGCGCCTACATCTGCTCCTTTGGTAAAAATACCACCGCCCAACCTTGCAAAAATAGAAATTAAAGATGCGCCAAAACCTAGAGCAACAAGAGCGTTTATTATTTCTCTGTTGTCTATATTTAAATTAATTAAAATGATATAATAGATCGTTATTGCTAATAGAGCTAAACCAGCAACTAATAAACCTGTGATTGCTCCAGATTTAAAAGCAATTGTTAAGCCAGATTGTAGACTTTTTCTTGATGCCTCAGCGGTTCTTACATTAGCTTTAACTGAAATAAGCATACCTACATACCCAGCAACACCGGAGAGAAATGCTCCAATAAAATACCCTAAACCAACTAAGTAACTAAAAAAATAAGTTACTATGGCTAATACAATGATACCCACTAATGCAATTGTTTTATATTGGCGATTTAAGTAAGCTTTTGCACCTATTTGAATTGCTTCAGCTATTTCTTGCATTCGTGCGTTTCCTGCACTAGATGAAATTATTTGACCAGATAATAGATAGCTATAGGCAACAGCCAGAATTCCAGTAAATGATATAAGATATAGAAGTTCTAAATAGTTTATCATTATAATAATCGGATAGATGCCAAAAAAGTATTAAAAACGCAAGAAAAAGTTATTATATTTTTATGTATTTTACTCGTCTTTTCTTAGAACTAACGCTATTTTATCTAAAATAGCATTTAAATAACCAATTTGAACTTTTTCTAGAAAAAACTCAGAAGCTAATAAATACTCACTTATAATAACCTTTTTGGGGTTATTATGCTTAAACATAAGCTCAAAAATAGCAGCAAAAAGTATTATCTTAAGTATCTTATCCGTTCTTTTTAAGTCAATGTCTTTTGTTAGATGCTTATTAATTGTTTCCTCTATTAATTCTGATCTTTCTAAAGTTCCCGTAACTACATCCTTGATAAATTTTCTATATTGATTCTTTGGATACTCAATACTTGTGTTTGGATTCATTAAAGAATTATAAATTTTTTGAATAACTTTAATTCGTGGTGATGGATTTTTAA
Organism: uncultured Pelagibacteraceae bacterium; assembly: GCA_902590755.1. Lineage (GTDB taxonomy): Bacteria > Pseudomonadota > Alphaproteobacteria > Pelagibacterales > Pelagibacteraceae > Pelagilacustribacter. Next base: position 9,021 of record CACIYA010000027.1, read on the forward strand.
ATTTTTTTTGGTCCATTTTCTAAAATGGACAATACTGCACGGGCAGATTCCAATCCTTTATTTGGTTTCTTTGATTTTATAAGTCCGCATCTCTCTTTTGCTTGTACAATATTTAAAGCTGTAATTATTCCGTTACCAATAGGTTTATTATAATCTATTGATAATTTTAAAATTGAGTCAAATACTGACTTACAAATTAAATTAAAATGAGGAGTTTGACCCTTTATAACGCATC
>CACIYA010000028.1 GCA_902590755.1 uncultured Pelagibacteraceae bacterium
AGCTCAGGAGGAAAATTTCTTGTAGAAACTAAAAACATTAATTAAACCACTTTATATTACATCCCATACTAGGAATTTGCTTTTTTGGACCATCTTGTGTTTTAGAGATCATTTTCATTGCTATTTTTAAATCGCTATCTCCACTTGAAATAGGTTTTAAATCCTTAAGTTCTCTAAATCTACCTCGATACTGAAGTTTTAATTCTTTATTGAAACCAAAGAAATCAGGTGTACAAACAGCACCATATTTCTTAGCAATCTCTTGTGTTTCATCTATTAAATAATTAATTTCACCAAAGTTATTTGCTTTTGCAAATTTTATCATATTATCAAACGAGTCCTCTGGATAATTTTCAGTATCATTAGACATAATTGCAATAGAATTAATTCCATCTTTTTTTAATTCGTTACATTCCTTAGCTAAATCACGAATAATAGCTTTTACATAAGGACAGTGATTACAAATAAACATAATTAGTGTTGCTTTTTCACCTTTAACATCATTTAGAGAGATTATTTTATTTTCTATTGATTTTAATTTGAAATCCTCAGCTTTTTTTCCAAAATCGCATACTGGTGTTTTTGTTAAAGCCATAATATATTATAAGATAATTAATAATACATTACAGCAAATTTATGATTTACGATGTTAACGGTCACACTCCTAAAATGGATCCAGATAGCTGGGTTGCTTCTAATGCAGTTATCATCGGCAGAGTTGAATTAAAAAAAAATTCAAATATTTGGTTTAATGCAACTTTAAGAGGTGATTTAGAACCAATTATTATTGGTGAAGGTTCGAACATTCAAGATGGTAGTGTAATACACACAGACCCAGGTTGCCCAACAATAGTAGGTAAGGGTGTTACAGTAGGGCATATGGTAATGCTACATGGATGTGAAATTTCAGATGATTGTATTATTGGAATAGGTTCAACAATTTTAAATAAAGCAAAGATTGGAAAAAATTGTATTATCGGAGCAAACTCATTGGTCACAGAAAATAAAGTTATTCCAGACAGATCGTTAGTTCTAGGAAGTCCTGGTAAAGTGGTTAGGCAAGTTACAGATGAAGAAATAGAACACATTAAAGAAAACGCAAGAGACTACGTTGAAAATATTAAAAAATATAAAAAATAGATTAAGGAACCAACCAGGTAAACTTTTTAGAACCGCTGAGATCAATTAGCGCTCTTCGATGACCTTTAGCTGCTAAGTAAAGCCACTCAATACTTTGAATTTTACATTTTATCACACAAAAGTTTTTATAGCCCGCTTCACTTTCTTCTTTAGTAAAATCAAAATTATCAAACTTTTTATCTAACCCTGAGGTTGGTTTTTTAGATTCTGTACCAGGTCCATTAGTAACTAAGTAACATTTCCTACTAATATGGCCAGTTTTTTCCCAAGACTCTTTTGTAACATCATTGTTGTAATTTACTTCGCAATCAGCCTTAATTCTAAGCTGTATTTTTTCCTCTTTACCATAAAATAAAATTGAGCACTTAGGATTTTTTTTTATTTTCTCAATTTTTGAAGATCTAATATCGCTATGATACTGAATAAAATTATTTTGTTGATCTGCCTTCCTGAGAACAACGACTCTTCCATCAAGATCTTTATCATTTCCACAAATAAAAACTGGAGTTCTGAATTCAGAAGATCTATCTTTGACAGCTTTTGATAATAAATCCCAAATTTTTTTTTCGATTTCTTTTGAATTTTCGTAGTAACTTACTATTTCTGACACGATTTATTTTCTAAATCTTTTAATTAAACTTGAAGTATCCCATCTTTGACCACCCATTTTTTGGACTTCTGCATAATATTGATCAATTAGTTTTGTGATAGGTAAAGGTGAGTTATTTTTTTTAGCCTCATCCATAGCGATTTTTAAATCTTTTCTCATCCAATCAACTGCAAAACCATAGTCAAATTTATCTTCAATCATTGTTTTATGTCTATTTTCCATTTGCCAAGATTGTGCGGCACCTTTTGAAATTACTTCAATTACATCATGCATATTTAATCCTGCATTCATCCCAAAATTTATTGCTTCAGATAAACCTTGTACTAAGCCTGCAATACAAATTTGATTTACCATCTTCGTTAACTGACCGCTGCCCGATGGACCAAGAAGTTTTATCTTTTTACTATAGCAATCAATAACTGGTTCAGCCTTTTTATACGGAGCTTCATCTCCTCCAACCATGACAGTTAAAATTCCACCTTCAGCTCCAGCTTGTCCACCTGAAATAGGCGCGTCCAAGAAGTCAAATCCTTTTGATTTTGCTTCTGTGTAAAGTTCTCTAGCAATATTTGCAGATGCAGTAGTATTATCTACGTAGATCGCACCTTTTTTTGCAGTTTTAAACAAACCTTTATCACCTAAAGTTACCTCTCTTAAATCATTATCGTTACCAACACATGTAAAAATAAAATCACAGTCTTTTGCAGCTTCCATCGGCGTATCTGCCGTTTTACCTTTATATTCTTTAACCCATTTTTCTGCTTTAGCTTTAGTTCGATTATAAACAGTTACATCGTGACCACCTTTTGATATATAACCTGCCATGGGGAAGCCCATTACACCCAAACCTATGAAAGCAACTTTACTCATAAATGATTAACCTCTCGATAAATAAAAAAGTAATAATATTTGGTTTTATATTTACATTTTTTTCAAGTTTTGGACAGAGCTTTTTTTTGGGATTGTTTAACGCACCAATTAGAAATGAATTAGGTATTACCCACGGACAATTTGGAAATATTTATGCTACTGCAACAATATTTTCTAGTCTCTTACTTATATGGGTTGGAAAGAAAATCGATGAATATCAAATAATCTATTACTCATTTTTTGTAATTCTATTATTATTTTTTTCATCTTTATTTTTTTCTTTTATCAATAGTATTATTCTTTTATCAATTGGTATATTTTTAATGAGATTTTCCGGTCAAGGTTTAATGAGCCATACTTCTACGACTACAATCTCAAGGTTTTTTGAAAAGTCTAGAGGTAAAGCTCTAAGCACAATTTGGTTTGGATTATCATCTGCAGAATTTATTCTACCTATATTAATAACTTATCTGTTTGTAATTTATTCTTGGAGATCAGTTTGGCAAGGAATAGCAATTATTATAATTATATTTTTGCCGTTTGTAGTTTTAAATACAATTAAAAAGATCAAATTAGACTCTAGAGAAAAAGATCTAAATCCTAAAAAAAATTTTAAAATAAAAAGCTGGAAAAGAAGAGAAGTAATTAAAGATTATAGATTTTATATTGTCTCACTCAATATGCTCGCGATGCCTTGGGTAGCCACTGGTGTATTTGTTTATCAGTCATTTATTTCAGAATCGAAAATGTGGAATATTTACACAATACCAAAAGCATTTATGGTTTATTCATTAGCTTCAATTATCACTTTATTCTTCTCAGGTTTTTTAGTCGATAAGTTTACAAGTAGAAAATTAATTCCTATTATGAATATACCTCTTTTAATATCAATGTTTGTGCTCTTTTATTATCAACATGAAATTTCGGCATTTATTTTTTTAGGTTTAGTAGGTATTTCAAATGGATTAGCTAACGTGCTTGGGTCATCTACTTGGGCAGAAATATATGGAGTAAAATTTATTGGATCTATCAAAGCTTTGACTACAGCTTTTATGGTGTTTTCAACTGCTTTTGGAACAGCAGTGTTTGGTTTAATGATTGATAATGGATTTTCAATTGAAAATATTGCTTTTGTATCAGGAATATACATAGTTATTTCGTTATTTCTTTTAATATTAATAAGAAATAAGCTTGAACCTGTTAAGCTTAGAAAATAATTGATTTCTTAGGATTATTTGAATATATACTCTGCATCATGGCAAGAATTACCGTAGAAGACTGTTTAGAAAAAGTTGATAATCAATACGATTTAGTTTTGTTAGCTAAAGAAAGAACAGTTCAATTAAATGCTGGCGCTCCAATGTTAGTTGAAGAAGATAACGACAAACGAACAATTATATCATTAAGAGAAATTGGAGACGGCAAAATAGACGTTAAAGAAGTAGAGGCAAGTGCCATTAAAAGATTAAGAAAAGAGCCAGACGAGTCACAGGAACAAGAAGAAATCGAAGAGGAAACTAACGACGATTTTGAAAATTTATATAAAGGACAAGTTTCTAAGAGCGGTGTAGCTATATTACCTTCAAAAAGAACAAGAAGAATTCCAGAGGTAAAAAAACCAAGCTTAGCTGACGAAGCCCTTTCAGAATTAAAAGCAGAGCAGCCAGAAATAAAAGAAGAAAACTTAGATACAGAAGAAACTCCACTTGAACTAAGTGAAGAAGCTCCAGTAGAAGAAGAAAACAAATCAGAGTAAATTATGAAAAAAACTGTTTCAGTTGCACCTATGATGGATTGCACTGATAAGCACGAAATTTATTTTCTTAGTCTTATAAGTAAAAATGTACATTTGTACACTGAGATGATTGTTGCTAATGCAATTATTAGAGGAGATAGATCAAAACTCCTTTCTTTTAAAAAGATAAATAATCCGGTAACGCTTCAAGTTGGGGGATCGAGTCCACACGAATTAGCCGAAGCATGCAAGATTTCAGAAGATTATGGCTATAAAGAAATAAATTTAAACTTAGGATGTCCAAGTAAAAAAGTACAAAAAAATAAATTTGGTGCATGTCTGATGCAGGAACCAGACCTTGTAGCAAAATGTATTGAGGCAATGACTAAAGCAACTAAATTACCTGTAACAATAAAAACTAGAATTGGTTACAACGATGTTGAAAATTTTGAGTTTTTAAAATCTTTTATTCAGACAACTAAAGACGCGGGTTCAAAAAAATTCATTATTCATGCAAGAAAAGCTTTGCTTAAAAAACTCACTCCAAAAGAAAATTTAAATATTCCACCTTTGAAATATGATTTTGTTTATAAGTTGAAAGATTATTTTAAAGAGGATGAAATAATAATAAATGGGGGAGTAAAAACAACAGATGAAATTAAAAATCATTTAATAAAAGTAGATGGTGTGATGATTGGCAGAGCTATTTATCACTCACCTTATTTTTTAGCAGATATTGAAAGAGAAATTTTTAAAAATGATAAAGCACCAACAAGAACAGAAGTAATGGAAAATCTTATACCTTATATTCAAGAGCAAACTTCAAAAGGTGTACAATTAAATCATATAATGAGACACACAGTAGGATTGTTTCATGGACAAAATGGCTCAAAAACTTGGAAGCAATATTTATCTAAAAATATGTGTATAAGAAATGCAGATTTACAAAAAGTAAATCATATTATGGATCAAGTTAGAAAAACTAATCCTGTTTCTTTAGAGAGATAGTTTTGGATATTCTTTCTCAATCAGAAATAATTTATTTAGTTTTAATAATGATTGCTACAGCAATACCAGCAGGGTTTGCTGCTGGATTATTTGGTATTGGGGGAGGGTTAGTTACAGTTCCTATTTTATTTTATATATTTAGCTTTTCTGGGATAGAAACAGCTTATGTTATGCACTTAGCAGTAGGAACCTCGTTTGGAATTATCATACCCACTTCAACTGTTTCTGTTTTAACTCACCATCAGCATAAAGCTGTAGATTTTAATATTGTAAAAGGTTTTGGTTTTTTTGTTGCTACTGGAGTAATTCTGGGAACAATTTTCGCTGCAAGCTTAGAAACAAAACCTTTGATACTTTTTTTTACAATTATTGTATATATTCTTGCGTTTTACTTACTATTTTTAAAAGAAAAAGAGACAAATATAGAAATCAAAATTGGATTATTTCCGAAAGCAATTTCAGGAATAGTTAGTGGCTTTATTTCTGCACCAATGGGAATTGGTGGAGCCGTGATGAACGTTCCGATTTTAAAATTTTTTGGTTATCCAATAAATAAAGCCATTGGTAGTGCGGCTGCAATTGGGTTTATTATTGCTTTATTTGGTGCAGGAGGTTTTTTAATTTCTGGCTCATATCTTAAAGCTGATTTACCTTTGAGCATTGGCTTTTTGAATATTCCAGCCTTTTTAGTGTTTTTCCCAATTACCGCTTTTATGGCAAGATTAGGAGCAAAAGCTAGCCATAGAGTAGATAAAATGAGAATGACTAAATATTTTGGATTGTTTCTTATAGTTATTGGAACCAGATTCTTATACGAATATTTTAAACTTTAAATTTTTTGGTCGTAGTCTCCAATCTTTCCAGTTTTTTGTAAAAGATTATCTATAAATTCAAATATTTTTTTCTTTCTTTCATTCGACTTGGTACTTTCAGTTACAATTACTAAAGAGGGCTTATTAGATGATGCTCTAATTAAACCCCATGATCCATCCTCAAGAGAAAATCTCACACCATTAATTGTCAATACTTCAGTTATATTTTGATTATCAATTTTTATACCTGCATTTTTTAATTTCTTCACCTCTTTTACCATATCATCAACTACTTTATATTTTTGTTCATCTTTACAATAAGGAGCCATAGTTGGAGTTTGATAAGTTGTAGGTAATGATTTAATAATTTCACTCATTTTTTTGTTTTGATTTTCAATGAGATGACAAACTTGTATTGCTGAATTGATCCCATCATCATAACCATAGCCCAAAGGGTCATTAAAGAAAAAATGTCCACTCTTTTCAAAGCCAGCTAATGCTTTTTCTCTATTAACTTTCCTTTTAATATGTGAATGACCAGTTTTCCAATATATAGTTTCGCATCCATTTTTACTTAGGACTTTATCATTTTTAAATAGTCCAGTTGATTTAACATCAACTACAAATTTTGAATATTTATGTTTAACAGAGAGATTTCTTGCAATTAGCAACCCAATTTTATCTGAGAATATTTCATTTCCTTGTTCATCTATTACCCCACATCTATCTCCATCACCATCAAAACCAAATCCAATATCGGCTTTATTATCTTTTACAGCTTTTGCTATAGCATGAAGCATTTCAAGATCTTCAGGATTTGGATTATATTTAGGAAATGACCAATCTAAATTACAATCTAACTCTATTACTTCACATCCAATACCTTTTAAAATTTTTGGCGCAAATATTCCCGCCGTCCCATTTCCACAAGCAACTACAGCTTTTATTTTTTTATTTATCTTATTTTTTTTAATTAAGTCTTGAATATATACCTTTTTAAAATCATTAATCTTTTTTAATGATCCATTTCCATTTAAAAATTTTTTATTTAAAGTAATATCTTTCAAGTTTGCCATTTCTTCAGGCGCATGTGTTAAACCTTTTTGAATACCCATTTTAACACCTGTCCAACCGTTTTCATTATGACTAGCAGTTACCATAGCTATTGCGTCTGAGTTTAAATTAAACTGAGCAAAATAAACCATTGGAGAAAGAGACAAACCTATATCTTCAACATTACATCCAGTTGAAATTAAACCCTCAGTCAAAGCTTCTTTAATTTTCTCACTGTATGACCTATAATCATGACCCACTGTCACCCTTGGATTATTTTTTTTGGTATGGCTTATTATTTGAGTTCCTAGGCCTTTGCCCAAATTAATGATTCCCTCAATATCGATCTCTTTTTCAAAGACCCACCTTGCGTCGTACTCTCTAAAACCATTCGGGTTGATTTTCATTAGTAATAAATACTAGAGAATATAGGCATTTGTTATTAAATGTTTATTAACAAAACTTTCCACTTGCAAAATTAATCAGATGTTCTTATAATGTTCTATTGATTTCGTTGTTATATAGTATATTAACATAACTGTAACACAACATGTAGTTGTTTTGTTATCAAATCGACGAAAAACAAGGAAAATATGAATAAAAGTGTATCATTGGCAATAGAGAAAGCTGTCGGCTCAATAAGCCAAAAAAACCAAAACGAACTAAAGAATAACGGACCTAAAAAACCTGATTTGTTCTCTTTATCTGGAGAGACAGAACTATTTCAAAACGAGAAGGGCATCACTATCAAGATTGATAGATCTAAAGATGACAATTTAACCGATTTTGGTAAAGCCACATTAACTGATAGATATTTAGGTCAGAGCGAAAGTTTTCAAGATTTATTTGCAAGAGTTGCAAGTGTTTACGCTGATGATAATTTACACGCACAAAGAATTTACAATTACATAAGCAATTTGTGGTTTATGCCTGCCACGCCTGTTTTATCTAACGGTGGCACAGAAAGAGGATTGCCAATTTCATGTTTTTTAAATGAAGCTAGCGATAGCCTAGAAGGAATAACAAATCTTTGGGAAGAAAATGTTTGGCTTGCAGCAAGAGGCGGTGGTATTGGAAGTTATTGGGGAAATCTACGATCTATTGGAGAAAAGATAGGAAAAGTTGGAAAAACTTCTGGAATAATTCCATTCATCAAAGTTATGGATTCTTTGACTTTGGCGATAAGTCAAGGTTCTTTAAGAAGAGGTTCAGCAGCATGTTATTTACAAATTGATCATCCTGAAATTGAAGAGTTTATCGAAATGAGAAGACCAACTGGTGGAGATGTAAATAGGAGATCACTTAATTTGCATCATGGAGTCTTAGTAACGGATGAATTCATGAGAGCAGTAGAAACAGATGGTCAATGGGCATTGAGAAGTCCTTATGATGGATCTGTTCAACAGACTATACCGGCAAGAAATTTATGGATAAGATTATTGACTGCGAGAATTGAAACAGGAGAGCCTTACATTGTATATATTGATACAGTCAACAGACAAATTCCTCAACATCACAAGCTTGCTGGTTTAAAAGTTAAAACATCTAATCTATGCAGTGAAATTACTTTACCGACTGGAATTGATAATGAAGGAAATCAAAGAACAGCAGTTTGTTGTTTGTCATCATTAAACCTTGATACTTACGATCAATGGAAAGATGACCCTCAATTTGTTGAAGACGTAATGAGATTTTTAGATAACGTTATGACTGATTTTATCAATAGAGCACCAGATGAATTTGCTCACGCAAAATACTCAGCAATGAGAGAAAGAAGTGTTGGTCTTGGGGTTATGGGATTACATTCATACTTCCAGCAAAAGAATATTCCTTTCGGATCAGTAATGAGTAAAGTTTGGAATAAAAAAATATTCCAAAACATTCAGGAGAAAGTTGATGAAGCTTCAAAGACCTTAGCTG
>CACIYA010000029.1 GCA_902590755.1 uncultured Pelagibacteraceae bacterium
TTAGAAATATTTTAGAAAATCCAGGATGGTATACATCTTATACACCTTACCAACCTGAAGTGGCGCAAGGTCGTCTTGAAATGCTTTTAAATTTTCAACAATCAATAATTGACTTAACGGGCATGGATATAGCTAATGCTTCTTTGTTAGATGAAGCAACAGCAACAGCAGAGGCAGTAGGATTAAGCCAGAGATTAGATAAGACTAATTCAAAAAAAATATTTATTTCAAGCAATTGTAATCCTCAGACAATTGATCTCATAAGGACTAGAACAAATCCTTTTGGTTTAGAATTGATCATTGGTGATGAAAAAAAAGAACTTTCAAAAATTAATGAAGATATAATTTGCGGTGTTTTATCATATCCGGGAACTTTAGGTGAGATAAGCGATCCTAGTGAAAGCATTAGTCAAATTCACAAAAAAAACGGAAAAGCTATTTTGGTTTGTGACTTATTGGCTTTAGCTAGATTAAAAACTCCAGCTGAACTTGGAGCTGACATTGCTGTCGGTAGTGCTCAAAGATTTGGTATCCCGATGGGTTACGGCGGGCCTCATGCTGCATTTTTTGCTACAAAAGAGGAATTTAAAAGATCAATGCCAGGAAGAATAATAGGCGTTTCAAAAGATAGACACGGAAAAAAAGCTTACAGGCTTTCTTTACAAACTAGGGAGCAACACATTCGAAGAGATAAAGCAACAAGCAATATTTGTACTGCTCAAGCTTTATTAGCTATCATTTCTGCTGCTTTTGCAATTTATCATGGACCTGAAGGAATACTTAAAATTGCGAATAGAACTTCTAAATTAGCAAAAATCTTTGCTGATAATATTAAAGCAAGCGGTTATAAAATTTTATCAGATCATTTCTTCGATACCGTTACGATTAAAACCAATGAAAAAACAAATCCTATTTTTGAGGCTGCACTAAAAGAGAATATAAACCTTAGAAAAGTTGATAAAGATCATTTATCTGTTGCGTTTGATGAAGCAAAAAAACTTGATGATGTAAACTTATTGTTAAAAATATTTGGAATATCTAGAGTAATTAAACAAGACGTTAAGGTTGAACTGGATAATCTTCCAAAAAATCTTTTAAGAACTTCAAAATTCTTAACTCATCCGGTTTTTAACAAATACCATTCTGAAACTGAGATGCTAAGATATCTAAAGAAACTAGAAGATTGTGATATTGCACTTAATAGATCAATGATTGCTTTAGGATCTTGTACAATGAAGCTCAATGCAACAGCAGAATTGATTCCTATTACCTGGAAAGAGTTTTCACTTCCACATCCTTTTGTTCCTACAAATCAAATGGAAGGTTACAAGATTCTTTTTAATGATCTAATAAACGATCTGAAAGAAATTACTGGATATGACGCAGTTTCTTTACAACCTAACTCTGGGGCTCAAGGAGAGTATGCAGGTCTAATGACTATAAGAAAATTCCATAGAAATAATAAACAAGAAAATCGTAACGTTTGTTTAATTCCGGACTCAGCTCATGGAACTAATCCAGCAAGTGCCCAAATGTGTGGGATGAAAGTGGTTGTAGTCAATTGTGACAACGATGGAAACGTGGACATAGACGACCTTAAAAATAAAGCTGAAAAACACTCAAAAGATTTAGCTGCTTTAATGGTTACTTACCCATCTACACATGGAGTATTTGAAGAAAAAATCATGGATATTTGTGAAGTAATTCACAAGTACGGCGGACAAGTTTATATGGATGGAGCAAATTTAAACGCGCTTGTAGGTGTTGCAAAACCAGGGAAATTTGGACCAGATGTTTGTCATATTAATTTACATAAAACATTTTGCATACCGCACGGTGGAGGCGGACCAGGGATGGGCCCAATCGCTTGCGCTAAGCATCTAGCTGATTTTTTACCAACACATGAGATTATTAAAGAGGCAGGCCCTAAGAATGGAATGGGAGCTGTATCAGCTGCACCTTGGGGTAGTTCAAGCATACTTCCAATATCCTGGATGTATATAAAGATGATGGGTGCTGAGGGATTGAAAAAAGCTTCACAAGTTTCAATTTTAAATGCAAATTACATTTCAAAAAAATTATCCAAAGATTACAAAGTTCTTTATACTGGTAAAAATGGAAATGTTGCACATGAATGTATAATTGATATCCGACCAATAAAAGCAAGTTCAGGAATCTCTGAGGAGGATTTAGCAAAAAGACTGATTGACTTTGGCTACCATGCCCCAACAATGTCATGGCCTGTTGCTGGCACAATTATGATTGAGCCGACTGAAAGTGAAAATTTGGAAGAGATTGATAAATTTTGTAATGCGCTTATAAAAATTAAAAAAGAAATTAATTTAGTGGAGTCATCAAAGTTTGATAAAATTGATAATCCGCTGAAAAACGCACCTCATACTTATGTCGAATTAGCTTCCAGCGAGTGGAAGCATGCTTACTCAAGAGAGGAAGCGGCTTTTCCCACTGAGTATGTAAAAAATAATAAATATTGGGCACCAGTTGCTAGAGTAGATAACGTTTTTGGAGATAGAAATTTAGTATGTTCATGTCCTTCAATGGATGAATATAAAGATGAAGCTGCTTAATTTCTTTTAATGAAAATCGCTGTTATCGGCTCAGGTATCTCTGGATTATCTTCCGCATATTTTCTCTCAAAAAAATATAAAGTTGACCTATACGAAAAAGAAGATCACTTTGGAGGTCATTCTTTTACCTACGAGATAAAAGAAGATGATAGGATTGTTCCAGTAGATCTAGGCTTTATTGTTTTTAATGAGGTTACTTATCCAAATTTAGTAAATTTTTTTAATGAATTAAAAGTTCCTTATGAAAAGAGCGACATGTCATTTTCTGTATCAATTAAGAATAGCAATGTTGAATATAGCGGAAGTGGTTTAAGAGGTATTTTTGCTAATAAATTAAATCTTCTTAATTTTAAATTTTTATATATGATTAGAGAGATAATTTCATTTTATAAAACTGCTCCAAAATTACTTGAAAGTGAAATAAAAGAAGAGACTCTAGGAAATTTTCTTAATAAAAAAAAGTTATCAAAATACTTTATCGAGTATCACTTAATTCCCATGGTTGCTGCTATCTGGTCAATGCCATTTAATAAGGCAAAGGAAATGCCATTAAAATTTTTTTTAAATTTTTTTACTAATCATGGTTTATTTAAATTTAAAAACAGACCGCAATGGTACACAGTTTCAAATAGAAGTAGAGCTTATGTAAAAAAAGTAACAGATAAAATTAGTGGAGAAATTTTTAAAAATTATAAAGTGGATAAATTAATTAGAAGCGATGACAATATCAGGGTTATTATTGGTAATGAATATGTTGATTATGATCAAGTAGTTCTAGCGTCCCATGCAGACCAAAGTTTAAGAATGATAGAAAAACCAACGGAACAGGAAAAAAATATATTGGAAAAATTTAATTACGTGAAGAATGAGGCTTATTTACATACTGATAAGAGATTAATGCCTCGCAAAAAAAGGGCTTGGTCCAGTTGGAATTCTGTTTCAGATGGAGAAAAGACATGTATTACCTATTGGTTAAATAGACTACAAAATTTAGATACATCTAAAGACTATTTTTTAACTTTAAACCCTATTTGTAAAATTAACGAAAATTCTGTTATAAAAAAAGTTGATTTTACCCACCCCTATTTGAATTCAAAGAATACCGCACTTCAAAAAGATCTTAGATTAATACAAGGAAAAAAAAGGACTTGGTTTTGTGGAAGTTATTTTGGTTACGGATTTCATGAAGATGGATTAAAATCATCTATAGATTTGATAAATAATTTTAAAATTTGATGAATTCCTGTATTTACAACGGTGAAGTAACTCATACAAGATTTAAACCTGTAAGACATTTTTTAAAATATAAAACTTTTTCATTTTTAATTGATTTAGATGAAATCAATCAATTAGACAGTTCAATAAATATTTTCTCTCATAATAAATTTAATATTTTTAGCTTTTACGATAAAGATCATGGTGAACGTGACGGAAGTGATTTAAAAGAGTGGGTTCTTAAAAACATTAGTAAGTTCAATATAAAAGGTGAAATTAATAAAGTTAAAATACTTTGTTATCCAAGAATTTTTGGCTATGTGTTCAACCCTTTAAGTATTTTTTACTGCTACGAGGATAATCAATTGAAGGCAATTTTTTACGAAGTAAAAAATACTTTTAATGAGCAGCACACATATATTTTTAAAATTAAAGATAATGAGGAAATAGCACAAAAATGCAGAAAAAAGTTTTACGTTTCACCATTTATGGATATGGAAACTTACTATAATTTTAAATTACTTAACCCCAGTGATAAACTCTCGGTCTTTATAAAACAAACAGACACGAAAGGAACAGTTTTAACAGCTACTCAAACAGGAGAAAGAAAAGAATTCAGCCCAAAACAACTCATGCTTAATTTTTTTAAGTATCCCTTCATGACAATTAAAATTATTAGTTCGATACATTTTGAAGCATTACTTTTATGGAAAAAAGGGGCAATATACAGAAAAAGAAATACTAAATTAAAAAATAATTTAAGTTACGAGGAATATTAATGAGTTTAATAAAAATTTCAGAAAGATTCGTCCTTAATAAATTGAAAAAAATCTCACAAGGAAATCTTAAGCTCATAAATTATGATGGAAAAGTTTTTCATTTTGGTGACTTAGAGAGTAAATTATCTTCAGATATTAAAATTAATAAACCTAATTTTTACCTAAATGTTATTATGGGTGGAAGCTCAGCTTTAGGTGAAGCTCACATGAAAAAAGATTTTTATTCCTCAAATTTAACAAATTTAATCGAACTTACAGCGAGAAATATTAATACAATCTATTCTTTTTCAGGAAGTTTAAAATTACAAAAAATCAAAAATTTTCTAAAAAAAATATTTGCATCAAATACAAAATCTAAAAGTAAAAAATATATTTCAAAACACTATGATTTAGGGGATGAATTTTTTTCTTCGTGGCTTGATAAATCTCTTACTTATTCAAGCGCAGTCTATAAAAACGAGAAAGATGATTTAGAAATCGCTCAAAGAAATAAATTTCAAGAGCTTATAAATTTAATGAATATTAAAGATGGAAACAAGGTTTTAGAGATAGGGTGTGGTTGGGGCGGATTTGCTGAATTTTTAGCTAAAAATTATGATGTGAGTGTAGACTGTATTACAATTTCTAAAAATCAATATGAGTTTACTAAAAAGAAGATTTTCAACTCAGGACTAAACAATAAAGTTAATGTTAAATTTTTAGATTACAGAGATCTCAAGGAAAAATATGATCACGTAGCTTCGATAGAAATGATAGAAGCTGTTGGTGAAAAATACATGGACCAATATTTTGGTACAATTAAAAATGTTCTTAATTATGGGGGAACTGCTGCAATTCAAGGCATCGTGATAAAAGATGATTTATTTGAAAGATACAGAGCAAATGAGGATTTTATTCAAAAATATATATTTCCAGGTGGGTTTTTACCCTCAATTCAATTTATAGAAAATCTAATTAAAAAAAATGATCTAAAACTGGAAAAAATTAATACATACTCCGACGATTATGCCAGAACTTTAGCTACTTGGAGAAAAAATTTTTTAGGTGCTTGGGAAAAAATTAGCCCACTTGGTTTTGATGAATATTTCAAACGTATGTGGGAATTTTACTTATCTTATTGTGAAGGCGGTTTTAAGTCTAGAAACATTAACTTGATTCAATTCTCTATGTCTAATAGATATTCGTCATGAAAAAATTTATAGTACTATTTTTACTAATTTTAACAACAGGATGTGCAAATAAAATGAAACCGACAGATTTTAAAGATCAAAAACCAAGACTAGTCATCGAAAATTATTTATCGGGTAATGTCAAAGCTTGGGGAGTTTTACAAAATAGATCTGGAAAAGTTACAAGACAATTTAAAGCTGATTTAAACGGAAAATGGGATGGTTCTCAATTAATTTTAGACGAAGTTTTTGATTGGAATGATGGGGAAAGACAAACTCGTCAATGGACTATTAAAAAAATTGATGAACATAACTACGAGGGAACAGCCTCTGATGTAGTTGGAACAGCTAAAGGATACTCGTATGGTCCAGCTTTTAAATTTGAATATGTATTGCTGGTGCCGGTCAAAGGCAAAAATATTAAAATCACTTTCGATGATTGGATTTTCATGCAAGATGATCGCGTGGCAATAAACAGAGCGACAATGACTAAATTTGGAATTAAGGTAGCAGAATTAACTGTAATGTTTGTAAAAGATTGATATGTTTGAGCTTCCTAAATTAGATTACAATAATTCTGCTCTTTCTCCAATAATGTCAGAGCAAACTTTGGATTTACATCATGGCAAACATCATCAAACATATATTACAAATCTTAATAACTTTATAAAAGGTTCTGATTATGAAAAATTATCTTTGGAAGATATAATTAAAAAATCATCAAATGAAAAAAAAGCAGGAATTTTCAACAATGCAAGCCAACATTGGAATCATAATCTTTTTTGGAAGTGCATGAAACCTAATGGCGGTGGAAATGTTCCATCCAAGCTTGAAAATAAGATTAAAGAAGATTTTGGCGGCTTTGAAAAATTTAGGGAGGAATTTATCAATGCAGGAGTTACTCAGTTTGGATCTGGATGGTGTTGGTTGTCTTTAAAAGAAGATAAGCTTGTAGTAACTAAATCACCAAATGCTGAAAACCCAATAATTCATAATATGAAACCTATATTAGGTTGTGATGTGTGGGAGCACTCTTATTACTTAGATTACAGAAATAAAAGACCAGCTTATTTAGAAAATTTTTTTGATAAATTAATCAATTGGGAATACGTTAATTCTCTTCTTTAATTATCGTTTAACAAGTTTATCAACTAAAAATAAATAAAGTCTATAAGGTAATATTCTTAAAAATTTTAAAGTTAAAGTTAATCCTTTTGGGAAGTGAATTTCAAAAGCATTTCCTTTCACTAAGCCATTATAAATTTTTTCTGCAGCATATTCAGGAGTTTTTAAAAATGGCATAGGAAACTCATTTTTATCGGTCAAAGGAGTTTTAATGAAACCTGGTGATACAACTGACACCCTCACTCCAAATTTTTTAAAATCAAAGTAAATACTTTCGCTAAAATTAGTTAGAGCAGCTTTTGAAGGACCATAACCGCTTGAATTGGGCAGACCTCTGTAACCTGCAATCGAAGAAACTATTGAAATGTGTCCAGATTTCTTATTTTTAAAATAATCTTCAACAACTTTTACGCAATCAATAACCCCTAAAAAATTAACATTAATTACATTTTTAATTTTATCTGGATCTATATTTTGCTCATCTTTTGGCTCGTAAGTTCCACTGGAGAACAAACAAATGTCAATATCACCAAAAGTATTTAAAACATCTTTAAAAACATTATTTATTTGGGATTGGTTTGTTACATCTAGAGGAAATGAACTTATGTTGTTATGTTCAGCTAAATCATCCAAAAGTTCTTTTCTTCTTGCAGATACTGCAACTTTCCATCCCTCGTTAGCAAATTTTTCAGCTACTGCCTTTCCAATTCCGGTACTTGCACCTGTAATCCATATTTTTTTCTGATTTTCAGACATAAATTAGTTATACCTTAATTTATGACTAAGAATAAATATTTATCTCTTACATTCATTCTTTTAATAACATTTTTGGCATCTGGAATTGGTGGATTTACTACTGCTACTTTTAAAGAGCCTTGGTATTCTCAGATAATTCTTCCAAGTTTTAATCCTCCGAGCTGGGTGTTTGGACCTGTATGGACAGTTTTATATATCTTAATGTCAGTAGCAATTTGGCGTATTTGGATAAACTATTATGATAATAAAATTTTAAATTTATATTT
>CACIYA010000030.1 GCA_902590755.1 uncultured Pelagibacteraceae bacterium
ACATTAAGCCAAGCAGCTTTGGCAGGTGGAGTAACTTCAATAGTAACCATGCCAAATACTAAGCCGGTTATAGACAACGTATCTATGGTGGACTTTATAATTAGAAGGGGTAGAGATAAAGCTAAGGTAAATCTTTTTCCATGTGCTTCGATTACTAGACAGATGGAGGGTAATCAGATGACTGAATTTGGTTTGTTAAAAGCAAGAGGAATTATTGGGTTTAGTGATGTTATTAAAACTATCCAAAATTCTGAGTTGATGTCTAGAATAATGAACTATGCTTCAGACATTGATGTTCTGATTATGCAACATGCCGAGGATTATGAATTAGCTAAAAATTCATGCATTAATCAGGGCGAAGTGGCAACAAGATTAGGTTTACAAGGTGTCTCAGATATTGCTGAAAAGATTATTATTGAAAGGGATTTATCTTTATTAAGTGAATTTCCTTGCAGATATCATATTAATCAAATTTCCTCAAAAAATTCTCTTAATGTTATTAAAAAAAATAAATCTAATGGAATAAAATTCAGCACAGGGGTTTCTATTAACAATTTATCGTTAAATCAAAATGACATCGGAGAATTTAGAACTTTTTTAAAATTATCTCCCCCTCTTAGAAGCGAGGAGGATAGACTTTCATTAATAGAAGGAATAAAGAATGATCTCATTAATGTTATTGTATCTGATCACATTCCTGAAGATGAGGAAAGTAAAAGACTTCCGTTTGCACAAGCAGCGACAGGTTCTATCGGTATAGAGACTTTGCTATCTTTATCTTTAGAGCTTTACCATAATGAATCATTGCCTTTGGAAAAAATAATTAAGTGCTTAACGATTAATCCAGCTAAGATACTAAAAATAGATAAAGGATCCCTTAAAGAAGGATCGGACGCAGATATTTGTATATTTGATCTGGAAAAACCATGGGTAGTGAAAGCTGAAGAACTTAAATCAAAATCAAAAAATACTGCGATTGAAAATAGAAAATTACAAGGTAAAGTGAAAATGACTTTGCTTCAAGGCGAAGTGGTATATTCAAATTAATGGACATAGATTTAATTATTGTAGCAATTTACTCATACTTTTTGGGATCAATACCATTTGGATTACTCTTAACTAGGATATTTCTAAAAAAAGATATTAGAACTGTTGGCTCTGGCAATATCGGAACTACAAATGTGCTTAGAACCGGAAATAAATTTCTCGCAATAACTACGTTAGCTCTTGATTTATTTAAAGGATACATTTCAGTTTATATAACAATATTTTATTTTGAAGACTTAACCTCTCTATCTGCATTAATTTGTTTTATCGGACATATTTTTCCTGTTTGGTTAAAATTTAAAGGAGGAAAAGGTGTAGCAACTTACCTTGGAGTAATTTTAGCTTTATCTAATAAATTTTTTTTAATTTTTATCATAGCGTGGATTTCTTTATCGTTATTATTTAGATTTGCATCATTATCTTCAATGATTTCTTCTTTAATAGTTTTTCTCTATGCATATTTTTACGAAATAAATAACAATATCTTAATACTTTTTATTTTTTTTGTGATGATTCTTTTTACTCATAAAGAAAATATTTTAAGACTTAAAAGTTCTACAGAAAATAAAATTAAGTTATAAGTGCTGTCTTTTCTAGTTTTTTAATTATAAATTTGACAAACTCGTTTTATTTTGAAAATAAACAATTAATGAACTTAGTAATTGTTGAAAGTCCAGCTAAAGCAAAAACTATAAATAAATATTTAGGAAAAGATTATTTAGTTTTAGCAAGTTATGGTCATATAAGAGATTTGCCTTCAAAAAATGGGTCGGTAGATCCTGACAATAAATTTCAAATGGAATGGGAAATTGACTCTTTTTCAAAAAAATATTTAAAGGAAATTACAAATGCTGCTGAAGACTCTGATAAGATTATATTAGCAACAGATCCAGATCGAGAAGGTGAAGCTATCGCTTGGCATGTAAAAGAAGTTCTAGAGAAAAAGAAATTACTCAAAGATAAAAATTTGGAAAGAGTTGTCTTTAATGAAATTACTAAGAAAGCAATACTTGATGCTATAAAAAATCCAAGGCAAATTCATTTACCTTTAGTTGAAGCTTACTTAGCTAGACGAGCCTTAGATTATCTTGTTGGATTTAATATCTCTCCAATTCTTTGGACTAAACTTCCTGGATCAAAATCAGCAGGAAGGGTTCAATCTGTAGCCTTAAAGCTTATAACTGAAAGAGAAAAAGAAATAGAGTTATTTAAACCAGAAGAGTATTGGACACTTACATCAGATTTTACGAACAAAGATAATAAAAATATTTTTTCAAAGTTAAGTTTATTTAATGGAGAAAAAATTGAAAAATTTTCTTTTAAAAGTAAAGAGGAAATACAAAAAGCAGTTGATCTTATCAATAAAACAAAATTTAAAATTGCTGATGTGAACACAAAAATATTTAGGCGAAACCCCCTAGCCCCTTTTACAACCTCAACTTTACAACAAACTGCTTCAGGGCGATTTGGGTTTGGAGCTTCAAGAACAATGCAAATTGCACAACGATTGTATCAAGGAGTAGATATCGAGGGTGAAACTACCGGATTAATTACTTATATGAGAACTGATGGAACTAATATTTCAAAAGAGGCAATTGATGATTTTAGAAAATTCATCACTGATGATTATGGTGATAAATATTTACCAGAGGCAGCTAATAGTTATACAGGAAAAAAAGCAAAGAACGCTCAAGAAGCTCATGAAGCAATTAGACCAACTAATATAAGTAGAAAACCCTCTGACATCAAAAAATATGTAAATGCAGATCAATTTAAACTCTATGAATTAATTTGGAGTAGAGCCTTATCATCTCAAATGACACCAGCAGAATTTGATAGAAATACGATAATAATTTCGTCAAATGATAAAAAAATTAACTTTAGAGCTAGTGGCTCGGTAGTAAAATTTGATGGATTTCTCAAAGTGTATCAAGTTCAGGAAACTGACGAAGATGCAAAGAATATTTTGCCTGAAGTCAAAGTTGGAGAAGAAATTAGTATTCTTAAGCTAAACGATGAGCAGCACTTTACAGATCCACCGCCACGATATTCTGAAGCTAGTTTAGTAAAAAAGATGGAGGAATTAGGTATAGGGAGACCCTCTACTTATGCTAGCATTATTTCAGTATTATCAACGAGAAATTATGTCGAATTAATTAATAAAAGGTTTAATCCAACTGACAGAGGTAAACTAATTTCAGCCTTTTTAGAGAAATTATTTTCTAAATACGTGGATTATAATTTTACTGCAGACTTAGAAAATCAGCTAGATGAAATCACTAGCGGCAAAATTGAGTGGGTTCAGGTTTTAGATAATTTTTGGAAAGATTTTTATGAAAATGTAGGGAAAGTAAAAGAAAAAAGAACTAGAGAAGTACTTGATTTATTAAATGAGAGTTTGGGTGCACTAATTTTTGAGAGAGATGAAAAAGACTCTATAGATAGAAAATGCAAACTATGTGCTGATGGTGAATTAAGTCTAAAAAATAGTTTTAGAGGTGGAGCTTTTATTGGTTGTTCAAATTATCCGGAATGTAAATTTACAAGACCTTTATCAAAAGCTAAAGCAGCAGCTCAATATAATTTAGCTGAACCTAAGTTACTAGGTCAAAATAACAACGGTAAAGACATATTTTTAAAAAATGGAAGATTTGGTCCTTACTTACAATATGAGAAAGAAAAAGACGAACAGGAGTTGAAGAAGAGAAAAGGAAGAAAGAAAAAAAATGAAAACGATCATCTTAAAAATGTATCAATACCGAAAGGCATAGACGTTGATAGCATAGATTTAGATAAGGCAAAATACTTGTGCTCTCTTCCAAAAATTTTAGGCCAACATCCAGACAATGGTCAAGATATAACTCTAAATTCAGGTAGGTTCGGGCCATATTTAAAATGTGAAAATAAATCTGCAAGGCTTGAAAACGTAGAAGAAATTTTTTCTATTGGTTTAAATAGAGCGATTTCTATGATCGCAGAAGCTAAACCTGGAAGAATATCTTCATCACTAATAAAAGATTTAGGAGATCATCCAGACGATAAAAAGCCAGTAAGAATTATGAAAGGGCAATACGGTCCTTATATTAAATATAAATCACTAAATGCTACAATTCCTGAGGAAAAAGATCCAAATGAGTTGACAATGGAAGAAGCTTTGATTTTAATAGAAAAGAGAAAAGAATATGATAAATCAAAAAAGAAAAAAAAATAAATTAAAGATTACCATTTTTTCATTATTAATATTTTTCACTTTTTTAAATGCTTATCCTAGTGACGTAAATTGTAAAAAATTTGATATTAAGTGTAAATCAAAAAATTGGTTACAGGAAACAAAAGAATTTCAAAAAAAAAAATATAAAGAAGGAAAAGATCAATTAGGCTCAAACAAGAAACAAATTATTGATGCATTACCAAAAAAAAGATAATGTCAATTGAAGATAACCTCAAAGAATTAAACATAATTTTACCTACTGCAAAACCACCAGTTGGAGCTTATGTTGCTACAAAAATTGTTGGAAAACTATTATATATTTCTGGTCAAATATCTATTGATGAAAATGCAAAACTTATTACAGGTAAGATTGGAAAAGATTTAGATTTAGATAAAGGTTATAAGGCCGCTGAGAGATGTGGATTAAGTATTGTTTCGCATGTTAAAAATGCCTGTGAGGGAGATTTAAACAAGGTTAAATCTTGTATAAAATTAACGGGTTATGTCAATTCAACGGATGATTTTAAAGATCAACCAAAAATTATAAATGGTGCTTCAGATATTATAGCAAAGATTTTTGATAAAAAAGGTGAACATACACGTGCAGCAGTAAGTGTGAATAGTTTACCTTTAGGAGTTGCCGTAGAAGTTGATGCTATTTTTGAACTTAATTAGTGTTAGGTCTACCAACAGAGAAATATTTGATCTTATTTTTTTTCATTTCGTCTGCTGAATAAAGATTTCTTAGGTCGTATACTTTAAATTTATTATTTTTAACAATCTTTCTAAAATCTATTGATTTAAATTCGTCCCATTCAGTCAATAAAACTACTAAATCTGCGCCGTTACAGTTCGATTTTATATTTTTTGTGTAATTGCAGTTTTTGATTTTTCTAAATTCTTTTTTTTCTCCAGAAGGATCATAGTAATTAACTTTAGCTCCTTTTTTACATAAATAAGGTATCATTTTAAGGCTAGTAGAATCTCTCATATCATCAGTATTAGGTTTAAATGTAACGCCTAAAAAAGAAATCTTTTTATTTTTTAAATTTGATCCTAAAATTTTATGAACTCTTTGTGTGAGTAAATTTACTCTTTCTTGATTAGATTTAATAACTGATTTTACAACTGATAAATTTATTTTGTATTTCTCTGCTGCTGATACAAGACCTTTGGTATCTTTTGGAAAACATGATCCACCATAAGCTGGGCCAGCACGTAGAAACCTACCGCCTATCCTGTTATCAGAACCCATACCTAATGAAATATCCTCAACATTTACCCCAGACTTTTCACACAAATTAGCAAGCTCATTTATGAAAGTAATTTTAGTTGCAAGAAAAGCATTTGATGCATACTTTATTAATTCAGCTCCTCTTCTTGAAGTAGTAAAAAATTTTGAGCCCTTGTTAGTTATTGGTGCATAAAGTTTTCTCATAATATTTAAAGATTTTTTTTCGTTAGATCCTATTACGATTCTATCAGGATATCTAAAATCACGTATTGCTTCACCCTCTCGTAAAAATTCAGGATTTGAAATTACTGTAAAAAGTTTTTTCTTTTTTTTTAGAATTTTTTCAATCTCATCGCCTGTTCCTACTGGCACAGTAGACTTCGTAACAATAATTTTTTTTCTTTTTGAATATTTTAGAATTTCTTTCGTACATTTATAAACAAAAGATAAATCAACTTTCATTGATCCTTTCCTAGTAGGCGTTCCTACACATATAAAAATTATATCAGATGTACTTACGGCTCTATTAATATTTGTAGTAAATGAGAGACGCTTTGCTATAAAATTTTTTTTAATTAATTCATCTAATCCTGGCTCGTAGATTGGAGAAATACCAGAGTTAAGTTTATCTATTTTATTATTATCTTTATCAACACAAACAACCTGGTTTCCTATGTCAGCAAAGCAAACTCCGCTGACTAATCCAACATAACCTGTTCCTATCATACATAATTTCATTTATTTCCTCTTAGATATTTGAATTCCTGAATTAATATATCCACTTAAAGTTCCACAATCCAAATATTTTCCTTTAAAAATATTTCCGTAAAATTTACTTTCTTTTTTAATTAATCTTCTAATTGCGTCAGTAATATGTATTTCCCCACCTTGACCTGGTTTTAATTTTTTAATTTCATCAAAGATTTTATTGGGTAATATATACCTGCCAATAATTGCGAAATTTGATGGTGCTTTTTTGATGCTAGGTTTTTCTACAACATCTTTAATTTGAAAATATTTTTTTTTTTTATTTCTAATTGATAAAATTCCCCATCTTGAAACTGTTTTTTTTTCTACCCTTTTTGTGGCAATAATAGATCCATTAGTTTTTTTATGTAATTGTATCATTTCTTTAGAACAATTTTTTCTAATTATTAAGTCATCAGGTAAAAGCAATAAAAAATATTTACCTTTTATAAATTTTTTGCATTTTAAAACTGCGTCGCCTGTTCCTTTAGGTTTATTTTGATAAACAAATTTAATCATTTTTTGATATCTTTTTATTTTTTTATACTCTTCAAGCAGTCTTTTATCTTTTTTCTTTTTTAATATCTTTCTATAGAAATTGTCATTGAAAAAATATTTTTTGATTGATAGTTTTTTTTTTGAGATTATAAAGATAAATTCTTTTACACCTGCATCAATACATTCGTCTAATATGTATTGTAAATTTGGTTTACCATTAATTGGCATTAATTCTTTAGGCATCACACTTGTCAAAGGGAGCATTCTAGTCCCTAATCCCGCTAATGGAATAATGGCTTGTTTTATCATATGATTCTTATAATAGTTATTATCATTGCTTTATAGAAATGAAAATATTTAAAGACAAACATACGCTTCAGAAAGAGATTTCAAAAAATAAAGGGATTTCATTTGTGCCTACGATGGGTGGATTACATAAAGGCCATATTTCATTGATCAAACGATCAAAGAAATCTAAGTTTAAAACTTTGGTTTCAATTTTTGTAAATCCTAAACAATTCACTAAAAAAAGCGATTTTAGGTCCTATCCAAGAAATATAAAAGGAGACTTAAAACGGCTGAAAAAATTGAAAATTAATTACTTATATATTCCAACATTTAAGGACATATACGGATTTAAACCTAAAGAAAGAGTTTTCTTAGATAAATTTTCAAAAAAATTGTGTGGTAAATTTAGGAAAGGCCATTTTGAAGGTGTTTTAAATGTAGTAAATAGATTTTTAGAAATAATTAAACCTAGATTTATTTTTTTAGGAAAAAAAGATTATCAACAACTTTATCTAATTAAAAAACACATCGAAAAAAGACAGATTAAATCTAAGATAATTGAATGCAAAACTATAAGAGGAAATAATGGCGTAGCTTTATCATCAAGAAATTCAAATCTTAATAGAGATCAAATGAAGATTGCTTCA
>CACIYA010000031.1 GCA_902590755.1 uncultured Pelagibacteraceae bacterium
TTGTCAAATTTTGGAATTCTTATTTTTTTAAATTTTAAACTTTTAAAATTCTTTAAACTTTTATAAAGAAGTTTAGTATCGTGAGTGCCTGGTACTCCTCTAGTTAAAAAAAGTGGGCTGATTTTGTTTGACATTTTTTTTCTTTCCTCAAGAGTTTTGTAAAAATCGTCAATTGAAAAATTTACAGTATTTAGATTAAATCTCTCTTTGAGAATTATCTTTAAAATATTTGATATTGTTGATTTACCAGATCCCTGACTACCTGTTAATCCGATACAAAGAGTTTTTTTCTTAAAATTATTGTTTATCATTGTTGCTAAAGGCATATAAAAATTATTAAATTGTCCAGCTTTATCCCTAAACGGTTCAGAACGAATTTCTTGGGATTTTAAAAATTTTAAATATTTATTTTTTGCTTGGTGAATTTTAACGTTTATTTTTTGCATTTATTTATCTTTTTTGTCTAGAGGATGATTTTGACCATCGTTAACCTTAACTTCGTCCAACTCAAAAGTATTTACACTATCAATACAACCTAGGTTAAATCCTGTCATAGCAGGATTAGATCTTGGATTGTGGTGGGTATATATACCACAATTAATACAAAAGTAATGTTTAGCTACATTTGTGTGAAACTGGTACATTTTTAAGTTTTCATTCCCTTTAATAATTTTAAATTTTTCATTTTTTACTAAAGACATTACCGCACCTCTTCTTTTGCAAAGAGAACAATTGCATTTTAAAAAATTTTTAATTTCGCTAGAAATTTCTATCTCTGCCTCAATAGAGCCGCAGTGACACTTAAGTATTTTCATTATTCTCCTTTAAATTGAATTATAGATTACCTGTGTTTAATTATATGCACAATAGTCCAAATCTTCCAATCAATGTTCTCTTTTTGATTCTGTTTTGATTCTTAAAAATACTCTTTTTTCAACTTATTAGTGTGTAATAATGTTTCGATCTTTAAGATTAGTGCAACTTTTTAGGAGTTCTTTTTCATTTTCTCTAATTGAGATTATGAAAATAATTAAATTAAAAATGCAAATTTGGACCTGTATCAAATGTGAGATAAAAGGGTAATGATTGCTAGTATATCCAAAAAAAATTATTGCTAGAAGTGATCTAAAAAATACTTGATATTTGAAAACAGCTATTATTGAAAATGAATGTATTAATAATTTAAATATAGACATCTGCGATGGTCCAAAATATCTTAACCCACGAATAGAATTTACTTCATTAAGGTTTTTTAAATTTTTTTTGACTGTGCCTGAATAGCTACTCCATAGACTTGCTTTGGTTGATAAAATTTCCACATCTCTTCTTGTTAAACAGCTATAATTTCCAAAATTTATATTTTTACCGGTAAATGAAAAGGTGATAATTTTATGTAGTTTGTACAAAAGTTGAAAAAAAGGTCCCTCAGATCTTTTTACCCGTCTTGCAACTACAGATTTATTGGGGTCTGAATCAATTTTTTCAACCAAGCTTTTAATTTCGACAGGTCTATCCTCGCCGTCCCCATCCATCAAAATCAAATTATCGAAATCTTCATTTTTTATTACGTATCTTATTCCAAAAGCATTACATCTCGCATGGCCTTTATTTTTATACATGTTTAAAATTTTTAATGATTTGATATTAGCTGGTTTGGAAATTTTAGGTTGAATAATTGATGATGCATCATTTATAACTATACAATTAAAAGAAATATCTTTCAGATCATTAATGGTTTCATCTATTTCAAATAATAATTTTTTAAGTGATTCCCAATCATTATAAACAGGTATTAAAATTATTATTTTTCTCATCTTTTACCTATCATACAGTAACCAACTGGCTTTATTGTGCCATATACCCCTGGACAAATTTTTTTTAAAATCTTTGGATTTCCTGTGTAAACGACTCCCTCGCCTTCTTTTATTGCTGCAGTCTTGCCTTTTAAATCTATTATCCATTGAGGTCTAGAGTTCAAATGGTAAGAAAGATTACCGGCGAACCACTCATCTCCTACAACAATATTTATTTCATTGGAAAAGTTATCGTCCCATTTATTTTGGACGAGTCTTGCAATTTCTTTTCCAGGATAATCTGTTCTTTTAAATTCATTTGCCGTAGAAACTGTAAAATAAGTGATTGGTGAAAGAAAAAACAAGAATATAAAAACATAGTAAAATCTTTTGATTTTCTTCAAATCGATACTTTCTTTAAAAACTTCAATAAAAAAAATGCCAAAAAAGAGATAAAAAGGTGTCATCCACATTGTCCTTATTTTTGCACCCATAATCACTGAGGTCAAAAACACAAAAATAATTGGAAGTAAACAAGTGAAAAAAAGGAAAATTATTCTTTCGCTATTTCTTAATTTTTTTAGTTTAATTTTTTTTATTAGGAAAAATAATAATATAAAAAATGGAATTAATAACAAAAATTGTTTGAGGACAAAAGATACAGGGTAAATAAAATGTTGAGATAGATTACCTATACCCCCTGATCTTTCAAGGCCATATTTAAAAGTTATAAAATCATTGTCAATTAGCCAATTTAAATGTGGAAATGTAATTAATAATGCCACAGCTCCTGGAATCATTAAATTAAAATGAAAAATTTTTTTTCTTTTTATCATGAGATAAATGAATAGAAGTTTTACAGATAATACTAAATATAAAAACAAATACTTAGATAATAATCCAAGGCTTATAACGATGCCTAAAAAAATATAATTTAAAATTTTGTCAGAATTTACGCATCTCCATGTAAAAAAAACGGTTAGAGCCCAAAATGGTAATTGAGATACATTTACATTAAATTCTGGAGTAGTGTAGTTATAAAAATAAATCGCTTCTAATAATAAAACCGATAGAAAAGATAATTGTAAATTATTAGAAAATTCATTCGCAAATTTAAATACGAAATAGAAAGCGATTACTACAAAAATTTGACTTAAAAGATAATAAGCCCAATCTTGATTGCCAAAAAGTTGATAAAAAACTTCAACTGCAAAAGCACTGAATGGCGGGTGTTTATTGAAACCCCAATCTAAATTACTCCCCCATGCTAAAGCTTCAATGGTGTCTAAGGGTAAATTTTGATTAGATAATGTTGGGACAATAGTCCATAAAATTAAATGTAAAATTAAAAATAAATGAAAATATTTAATTGTACTTCTTTTTGTATTCATTTTGAGAATTTATAATATTTTATATGCTATTGACACGTCTAAAATCAAACATATACTGCTCAAATTTAAAAAAATGATTAAAAAAACAGCTTCTAAAAAAAAATACTTACCTAGTTCAAAAGAAAAATACATGTGTGCGAAGCATAAAAAGTTTTTTACTGACGAACTATTAAAATGGAAAAATGATATAATAAAAGCAAATAATCTTGGGAATATTTTAAATTCAAACGATGATAACGTCTCCTCTGCAGATATCGTAGATCAAGCATCTTCTTATACGGATAAATCAGTAGAGATGAAAGCTTTAAATAGAAGTCGTAAACTTATTTCAAAAATAAATTCAGCTTTACAGAGAATAAAAGACGGTACTTATGGTTTTTGTGAAGAAACTGGGGAACCGATTGGACTAAAAAGATTAATGGCAAGACCTGTTGCTACTTTGTCTATAGAAGCTCAAGAAAGACATGAAAGAGATGAAAAAATATTTATTGAGGATTAAACTTCTGGAATTTTTTCACCTCTTTTTAAAAGATCATACCCTCTTATAACTGCTTCTCTTTTTGATATTTCTTTATACCATCTAGATAAATTAATAAATTTTTTAAGCCCTATATCATGCCACTCATGTCTAGCAATCCAGGGAAAGGTTGCTATATCAGCAATAGTATAATTTTTTCCAGCAAGAAATTTTGAACTTGCTAATCTTCGATCGAGCTCCTTGTAAATTCTCTCTGATATTTTGAAGTATCTGTTTTCACCAAATTCACTTTTTCCAGGATTATAATGATGAAACTGATGATGTTGTCCTAGCATTGGACCAATATAGCCCATTTGTCCCATCAACCACTGATTAATAACTATCCTCTCATTTTTGTCGTAGAACATTCCGCTTTTTTCACCAAGATAAATTAAAATCGCACCTGACTCAAAAAGACTTTGATTATCATCATGATCTATAATTACTGGGATTTTACTAAATGGGCTTAGATTTACAAATTCTGGTTTAAATTGTTCATCTTTATCTATATTTATTTTAGTAACCTTATATTTGAAATTTATCTCCTCAAGCATAATGGAAATTTTCTTACCGTTTGGAGTGTTAGCGGTAAGCAATTCAATCATTTTTTTCCAAGTCTATTTTGTATTGTTTTAGAAGAGGTTGTGAATTCAAATTTATATTTTTCATTAGGCCTTGCCCTTTTAAAACATTCAACAGAGGCAAGCGCAACTTCATGAAATCCCGAAAGTATCAATTTCAATTTCCCAGGATAGGAACAAATATCACCAGCTGCAAATATTCCTTTTTTGTTTGTTTCGAAATTTTTCGGGTTTACCTCAATGGTTTTTTTATCCATATTTAATCCCCATTCAGCAATTGGTCCAAGTTTCATTATTAATCCAAAGAAACCCAGTATTACGTCAGTTAAAATTTTTTCTTTTTTTCCGTCCTCAAACTTTATTGTAATAGACTTTAATTCTTTTTCGTTATCAAAAGCCTCAATTTGACATTGCGTTTTTATTGATACTTTTCCCTCTTTTTCTAATTTTCTTAGCTCTGAGAGAGTATGTTGAGCTCCTCTAAACTCATTTCTTCTATGTATAAGTGTTATTTTTGAAAATTTTGAAAGCTCTAAAGCCCAATCTAAAGCTGAGTCTCCTCCACCAAAAATTGAAATTTTTTTATTTTTAAAATGTTCTTTGTTTCTAACTGCATAAAATACTGATTTTCCCTCAAATTTTTCTAATTCCTTTAATGATAATTTTCTAGGTTCAAATGAACCAACTCCACCTGCAATAATAATGTTTGGGGCAATGAATTCTTTTTTGTTGTTTGTTTTTACAACCCAATTATCTCTTTCTTTATCAACTTCATCAACTCTTTCATTTAAAAATAATTCTGTTTTAAATGGTTTTATTTGTTCAAGTAATCTTGTAGTTAGTTGTTCACCAGTACATTCTGGGACTGCAGGAATATCATAAATAGGTTTGTCTGGATAAAGCTCAATACATTGTCCACCAGCTTTATCTAAATTATCAATTACTACAGCTTTCAAACCTTTAATACCTAGTTGATGGACCGCAAACAGACCGATAGGTCCAGCCCCGATAATTATGACATCTGTTTTTTTCATTAAGTTTGTTTTTCTGGTGTTGTTACCTCTAAACCGTCTAGTTCATCATTCACTATTATTTGACAACTTAATCTACTATTTTTTTTTGGCTCAAATGCCATATCTATCATATCTTCCTCAGCTTCCTCAGCTTTTGGAATCTTATTTAACCATTTTTCATCGACATAAATATGGCATGTTGCACAAGCCATTGATCCACCACAGTCAGCATCTATTCCTGGTATTTCATTTTGAATAGCTCCTTCCATGACAGTTAAGCCATTCTCCACTTCAATTGTCTTAGTATCTCCTCTGAAGTCTTTGTAAGTAATTTTAGGCATAAACTAATAATATGCCAGATAAATTGAAATAATTACAACCCAAAAAAAAGCGTAATATAAAATGTAACCTTTTACAGTAAAAGGCATTTTTTTTATTTTACGTTTTCCTTTTCCTTTATAAGGTTTAGAAATTTCCATAATTATTTATATCAAAAAAAAAGGGCAAGTATGTGAGACATACCCGCCCTTTTAAATTTAGTTATCTATTATCTAGATGACAATCTTGTGTTTTGCATTGCTGCTGCCCAAATAACTAGACCAAAAGCGATCTTGTTAACAAAGTCAGCTAAATTGTAAATTACGTTTAAAGCATTTGCATCAACACCACCAGTTAGGTAACCGAAAATATATCCTAGAGGATATATAGCCCAACCAATAGTTACGATTATTCTCATAGCACTGAAAGCAGTAGCCATTGCTTTGTTACCAGCTTTGGCTGCCATTGTTCCAGCTTCACCAGAGAATATTTCAAACAAGATATAAATCCATCCAGCCATTCCTATTACGAAACCTACAAATGGTTGTATGTAACCTGCTTCGCCTAAGTATCCACCGATTAACATTACTAATGAACCAATTAATAGTTTCCAGAATATAGAAGTTGGCACCTTTCTAACAGCTGCCAAGATTAGATAGAATTCTATCATTTGAAGTGGCACTGTAATTAACCAATCGATATATCTGTATACCGTTGGAGAGTCACCTGTGCTTACCCAAACTTCTCTCATGTACATGTAGTGAACGAATGCAACACCAGTTACAAGTCCAGCTACTGTTAAAGATGTTCTCCATGATGCAGCAACAGTTCCTCTTTCAGCAAAGAAAAACACAGTTGTTGCGATCATTCCCATTGATACAAGCCAAAATGAAATTCCTACGAAATCATTTGTTTGTAAAAGGGCAGTCGCTGCATTAGCTGAGCTAGTGATACCTAAAAAGGCAACAGCTGCTAAAGCAAGAAGACCTAATTTTCTCATGAAAACCTCCCTCGTTTGTTTAGTTTTCGTTTAGTTTATATATAAACTACTCGGACGAGTGAAAAATATGCTCACCACCGAGTAATATGCTCGGAACCATAGTAAAAAAAAAAGTTACAGTGAAGTGTTTTTTTTATTAAAAAACCGCATATTTATTGGTTTTTTTATTTTTTTTTGGGGATATTTATGAAATAATCATAAAATTATTGAATTTTGTGGGGGTATAAATTGACTCAAAAATATAACGAAATTTATCAAAAATCCATCAATAATAGAGAGGATTTTTGGAAAGAAATTTCAAATGATATATTTTGGTACAAAAAACCTCCAAAGA
>CACIYA010000032.1 GCA_902590755.1 uncultured Pelagibacteraceae bacterium
GCTAATATAATTGATGATAATACTAAATAAAGATACTTCATACTTTTTTCCTAGCGAAATAAACTCCAGTGAAGACCAATAAACCACCTAGATAATGAAAACTAAGAAGCGGTTCTTTAAAAATTATAATTCCAAATATAGATCCATAAACTGCAAATAAATATAAAGTAAACCCAGCAAATGATGCGCCAACATATTTTTGTAACCGTGTATATAATGAGAAAGCAATAATACTAGGAGAAATAGCAGCAAATACAATCCAGAACAAAAATGTCTGATTGTAGTTAGTCTTGGCAAAGTAAATATTTTCTAAAACAAAAAATGGGAAAAGTGAAATAAATCCAAACATTGCGATTAAAGTAAAACGAGCCATCAAACTAAATTTTGATTTCCAATTTAGTAAATAAATTGAGTAAAGAGCCCAACCTAAAGCTGCACCTAAAACCCATAAGTCACCTATTGTAAAATTTAAGTTAATTAAAAAATCTAAATTACCTTTAGATATAATTGTAAAAACACCTGAAATGCAAATTAATAAGCCAATTATCCTAAAAAAATTAATTTTTTCTTTAAAGAATAAAATTGATAAAAAAATTATTATTACTGGTGAAGAAGTATAGATTATTCCAATATTTGCCATTGTTGTTGTCATTCCTGCAAGATTTGGGAAAGCCCCACATATACCACAACCCATTGAGCCTAAGAAAAAAAGCTTAAAAAACTCTTTATTAAAGTCTTTTTTATTTTTTAAGATTTCGTTAAAAAAAAATGGAAACAATATAATAAATACAGTAAGCCATCTCCAAAATGCTAGGGAAATAGGAGGTACTGACTCAACTCCACCTCTTGCTACAATAGTGTTTGTAGCCATAAAAATTGGCTGGATTAACAAGAGTAAATAAGGAGCGTAAGGATTATTTTTTGTCAATGAAGGCTTCATACAACATCATTACAATTACCATACCCATTAAAATATAAACAGGAAGCACATCAAAAAATCCTATCATCATTGATCTAGTTAATGTTGTGGCTAAACCAATTAAAAAAAGGGTACAGAGACTAACGCCAATTATTATTGTAATTTTATCCTTCATCTCTACAATTTTTCTCAAGCCAGTTAGCTGTACCTAAAAATCTTAAATCATCAAGTTTATCACCAACTAACTGAACTCCTAATGGTAAGTCATTTTCACCTGTAAGTAAAGGTAATGAAATTGTGGGCAATCCAAGATAAGTCCAGATTTTTTGGAAGTCCGCACTTCCAGTAGATTTTAATCCTTTGTCAGCAACTCCGCTTGATGATGGAGTAATAATTCCATGGTAATCTTCAAAAACTTCTTTATAAGACTCATAACTTTGTTTCATAAAATCTGAAGCATCACCATATTCTTTTGCTGAATATTTTAATCCTCTTGAGATAGCTTCTCTCATTTCTTTTGAAAGTTTAGTTTTATCTTTTTTATAATAAACTTGAAAATTATTTGCCATATCAACTTCATGAATAATTTGATGATACTTTGGTATATCGTCAAAGTATGACGGTGTATCAAACACCTCTATGTTTTTTTTTAAGTTTTTAATTAAAAATTCAAAAGCTTGCTGTGATTTTTTATTTATATTTTTCCAATTTTTCGTTTTATAAAAAATAAACTTTGGATCAAAAACTGGTCCTTTCTCACATTCCTGAATCATGTTATCAGCAGCAAAATAAATTGTTGAAGGGTCGTGTAAATCTTTTCTAATTAGTGATTTAGCTAATAATGCAACATCTTTTACACTTTTTCCAAATACGCCCATTGTATCAAGTTTATCTGAAACTTTTAAAACACCATTTCTAGAAATTAATCCATACGAGGGTTTATATCCAACTACACCACAATATGATGCTGGTCTAATTACTGATCCACCTGTTTGAGAACCAACTGACAAAGGCGCCATATGTGACGCAACCACAGCTGCTGAGCCGCTTGATGATCCTCCTGGTGTTCTTGAATAATCATGAGGATTTTTTGTTTTAGATGGATGTATATATGCAAGTTCACAAGTAACAGTTTTACCCATAATAATTGCTCCTGAATTTTTTAATAAGTTTACAATTTCCGAGTCTTGTGAATTAGACATTTTTTTTCTAAAGACTGTCCCACATTCGGTTGGCATATCATAAGTACCTATAATATCCTTGATTGCAACTGGCATACCGTGCAATGGGCCAAGGGGTTTTCCAGATTTTCTATAAGTGTCCGCTTCTTCAGCTTTTTCTAATAAAAGTTTTTTGTCTAAAAATTGCCAAGCCTGGACGTCTTTTTCAAATTTTTTAATTCTATCTAAATAAGCTTTGCAAAGATCTAATGAAGAAATTTCACCAGAATGAAGTTTTTGTGATAAATCGTAAGCACTTAAAGATGTAACGTCTATCATTTAAATTGTTAATTAGCGAATAATGTATCTGGCAACCAAAGAGCTATTCCTGGAAATAGATACATTAAAAACATGGCAAATATAACAATACCTAGGAAGGGCATAATACCTCTAAATATTTCCATTAACTCTACATTTTTAGATTGGACACCTTTTAAATAGTAGGCGGACATTGCCATCGGCGGTGTTAAAAATGAAGTTTGTAAATTCAAAGCGATAAGCATTGCGAAAAAATAAGGATTTACCTCGAAGAAAGCTACTAAAGGTAAAAATATTGGAACAAATATAATTAAAATTTCCGTCCACTCCAGTGGCCAACCTAATAAGAAAATAATTATTTGTGTGATTACTAAGAATTGCCATGGTTGTAAATTCATTGATTTAAAGAAATGCTCAAAAACTTCATGGCCACCTAAGTAAGAAAAAACAGATGCGAAGGTCCAAGAGCCAATGAATAACCACATTATCATTGCAGTTGTCTTTGCTGTTAGAAATACAGACTCTTTAAAATTTTTCCATTTTAAAGTCTTGTAAAAATAAGAAAGCACTAATGCACCAAAGGCTCCTACTGCTGCAGCCTCTGCTGGTGTAGCAAGTCCTCCTAAAATAGTTCCTAATACTAATATTATTAATGAGAAAAGTGGTAAGAACGAAACCATAACCTCTTTTAAAATTTCAGATCTTGGCGGAATATCCTCTTTTAGAGGTTTAGGCGCTATTGATGGATTAAAATAAGCAAGTGTAACTGCGTACATTATATAAAGACCAGCTAATAATAATCCTGGGAAAATTGCTGCTGCAAACAATCTTAAAGGTGAAAGCTGAGCAATAACTGAGTAAACAATTAACATGATACTTGGAGGAATCAAAATTCCTAAACATCCACCAGAACAAATTACTCCTGAAGCAAATTTTTTATCGTATCCTGCCCTTATCATTGCAGGCCATGCAAGTAATCCCATCAGTGTAACAACAGCACCAATAATTCCTGTCGCTGTTGAAAATAAAGCGCAAGTTACAAGCGCGGCAACAGCCATAGAGGCTGGTAATCTATGAGATGCTAGTCTGATAGCAAAAAACAATCTAGAAACTATTCCGGCTCTCTCAACTAAGTAGCCCATAAATAAAAAGAGTGGGACGGCGGTTAAAACAGTATTATCCATCACTGTATAGGTGTTCTGGACAAATAATTGGAAAATCCTATTATCAAAAAGATGTTCCATTCTAGTGGGATCAAAATAAGCGTAGTAACCAAAACCAACTCCCATTGCCATTAATGTAAATGCAATTGGAAAACCAAGTAGAACTGCAAATAGGAATATGCTCATCATTAGAATTGCGATTTCAGGATTGGTTAAACTAAATAACATCTTTTTGATCCTCGTCTTGTGAAGTTCTCATTAACATTTTTTCTGTTTCCTCTGCAACAACCATTCTTGCAGGCCAGTGACCGGTTTGAATACAAATAATTGCTCTACAAACTTCGCTAATACCTTGGATAATTAATAAAATTCCAGCAGCTGGTATCAAAGATTTAGCCATATAAATTTGGATTTGTGCTGGACTGTTCCAGCTTGTTTCTTTTATCTTCCATGCAAGCGAAGCATATTCATAACCGTAAAATGCAAGCGCGAGTACGCCTGGGAAGAAAAATATAAAATATAAAACTAAATCGATATAACCTTGTGTTCTTGGTTTAAAAAGTCTGTAAATTACGTCACCTCTAACGTGAGCTTCTGTAGATAAAGTGTATGCGCCTGCCATCATAAAAATTGCGCCATACATTTGTAAACTAAAATCAAAATTCCACAAAGTAGGAGCATTGAATGCATATGCCATAACGACTTCATAACAGGTTCCACCCATTAATATTACGATGCACCAAGAAAATGCCTTCCCTACGGAAGTACTTAAAGTATCTGCAAAATGAATAAATCCTCTCATGAAATTTTAAACTATTCTAATTTTTTTGTAATTTCCATAAAAAAAGGGGGCGCAAATACGCCCCCTTTTATGTTTAAAATATAATTAAATTTTAACTTTTGCTATTGAACCGAACTCATTCTCGTAAGCCAACTTGTAATTAGGTTGGTTCATGAGTAAGTATTTCATAACTCTCTTCGCATAAGCTTTTTGTGAGTCTACAATCTTTTTAAAGAATGGATCTTTCTTATTGAAATCACCGATTACTTTATCCCAACCTTTTAATTGTTGAGCTAAGATCGCATCTGACGTTTGATACACATTTACTTTATGCTGGTTCATCAATTTAGATAAGTCAGCTGAGTATCTTACTAATGCTTTAAAGTAGTTATCACTGTTCGCAGCATAAGCAGCATTTTTTAGGATAGCCTGATGTTTAGGCGATAATCCATTAAATGTCTTCTTATTTACTGGAATTTCAAACATCTCTTGTGATTGGTGGAAGCTTCCTAAGTGATAATGCTTAGAAACATCTTGCATACCAAACTGAGAGTCTGATGTTGGGTTGTTAAACTCAGCAGCTTCAATCAAACCTGTTTTCATTGCAGGCTGAATTTCACCACCTGGTAATTGTCTTACAACCATTCCCATTGCTGTTAATACGTTAGTAGCTAATCCTACTGTTCTGTACTTCATACCTTTTACATCAGATACTTTTGTTACGTTCTTTTTGAACCATCCAAAAGGCTGTGCAGGCATTGGCATATGGAAGAAACCAATATAATCGAAACCAACTTTTG
The DNA here is from genome assembly GCA_902590755.1 of uncultured Pelagibacteraceae bacterium. Taxonomy (GTDB): domain Bacteria; phylum Pseudomonadota; class Alphaproteobacteria; order Pelagibacterales; family Pelagibacteraceae; genus Pelagilacustribacter. Next base: position 5,142 of record CACIYA010000032.1, read on the forward strand.
CAAGTGTTTCATCATAAAGTTTTCTACCTCCACCATACTCTATCCATCCCATAATTTCTTGAGATGACATTCCGTATGACGGACCAGTACCGAATAGAGAAGCTGCTGGATTTTTTCCATACCAGTAAGCTGTTACCCAGTGTCCCATATCAAGCACACCTGAACTTACCGCTTGTCCAATTTCCGAAGTCTTAACTACAGCTCCAACTGGCTGAAGATCAATCTTTAATTCACCTCCAGACATGTCGCCTACCATTTTTGCGTAGTCGCCAGCCATTTCAAAGAAAATGTTAGCGCCTGACGGCCAAGCCGCTTGCATCTTTAAAGTTTGCGGAGCACCAAATGCAATGTTAGGCATTGCAACTGTTGCTGCTGCTGCAGCACCCGTAGCTGCTGCTGCTTTAAAGAACTTACGTCTTGATGGAGTTTTTACTCCTTTTTTTATTTTTGACATATGTCCTCCGTTAGTTAATTAACAGAAATATTTAAGCACAATCTCAAATCAGAGTCTCGATTTATTTTAGAATAATTTTAAAGTAAAATAATAGATTCAATCTATAGGTGTGCTAATTAACTTGATCTTGTGGTTTCTTTCCAGAGAAGAATTCTTCTAAATTTTTCGTAGCTCTAAACGCCATGTCCCACCTCGTTCTTTTTGTTGCGCTTCCTAAATGTGGAAGTAAGAAAATATTTTTTAATTTTAAATACTCTGGATGAATTTTTGGCTCACCATTGTAAACATCTAAACCGTAAGCGAATACTTTTCCGCTTTTCAATGCTTCGATCATAGCATCATCGTCAACTATATCCCCTCTTGCTGCGTTACCTACAACAGTATTTTCTTCTAGATAGCTTAGCGTTTCTTTATTCACAAGTTTTGTTGTTTCTGGAGTTGCAGGACAATTAATTGATAAAAATTCACTTTGTTTAAAAAGGCTTTTTAAATCTTTATGATAAATTGCACCATCTTCCAATTCTGGTGAAAGTTTAGATCTATTATGATAATGAATTTCCATATTAAAAGCCTTAGCTCTTTTAGCAACTGCCCTTCCTATTCTGCCCATTCCAAGTATCCCAAGTTTTTTATTAGACATTTGTTTTCCTAACAAGAAATCCCATGACCATTTCCAATTTTGAGTTTCAGCTGCTAGACGTCCCTCATAAGCTTTTCTAGAAGCACCTAGTAAAAGTAAAATCTGAATATCTGCTGTAGCATCTGTAAGCACGTCGGGTGTATTCGTTACAGTAATTCCTTTTTCTTTTGCAGCTTTTATATCTATATTTCCAAAACCAACTGCGCCATTAGCAATAATTTTTATGGAGCTCGAAAGTTTAGAGATGGTATCAGAGCTGATAGGATCAGAAACAGAACTTAATATCCCGTCAAAATTTTTGGAGCCATCTATTATTTCTTGAGGTT
>CACIYA010000033.1 GCA_902590755.1 uncultured Pelagibacteraceae bacterium
GAAATTCTACCTGCAAAATAAGTATCGACTAGATTATAAAAAGTTTGAAATAGGGATCCTGTGCTTGCGGGTATGGTTACTTTTCTTAAGAGTTGCCAAATTGAACCTTTAGTCAAATCCATAATTAATATTCCTTTTGAAATTTATGCTTTCTTCCAGCTTTTTTAGCAAGATTAATTTGATTTTGCCTCATACGAAATCTTATTTTTTGTGAATTTGAGAGTGTGTCATAACACCTTGGACACGAAACGCCCTCTTCATACTTATAAGATTTTTTATCTTTTATTGAAAAAGTCATTCGACATCCGCTGCATACAGAGTAAGTTCCTTGTTTTAATTTGTGTTTAAGAGATACTCTATTATCAAAAACAAAACATTCTCCTTTCCATAGACTGTCTTTCCTCTCAGTTTTTTTCAAATAATTAAGTATTCCACCTTTTAATTGAAAAACATTTTTAAAACCTTTTCTTTTTAAAAATATGGAGGCCTTTTCACATCTAATTCCTCCTGTGCAGAACATTGCTACGGCTTTAGCTTTATCGACTTTTTTTAGATATTTTGGAAAATCTCTAAAATTCTGAATATTTGGATTTATAGAATTTTTAAATGTGCCAACTTCATATTCAAATGGTTTTCTAGCATCTATAACTAAAGTTTCTTTATTTGAAATAAGTTTATTCCATGATTTTCCAGAAACATATCTATTAAGTTTTTTATTCTTTGGGTTTATTTTCAAACCCAATGGAACAACTTCATTTTTGATTTTTATTTTACCTTTGTGGAATGGTTGAAAAAGACTCTCAGAAATATTCTTACTATCAAAATCCTTCAACCGATATTGTCTTTTTATAATCTTTATTATTTTACTAATATCATCTTTTTTGCCTGCAATTGTTCCATTTATGCCCTCTGCTGATAAAATTATTGTGCCCCTCACATTATTTTTAAAAATTTCTTTTTGAAATAAAGCTTTATATTTTTTCAAAAATTTAATCTTTTTAAACTTATAAAAGCCAAAAATTGTATACATTATTTTTTAATACAAATTGTAAGTCCATCACCTATTGGAATAATATTTTTTGCAACTCTGCTATCTTTCTTAATGTGTGTATTAAATTCCCTTATAATATTTGTAAATTTATCGTTTTTCGTATCATCTATTACTTCTCCGTGCCATAAAACATTATCTATAACAATAAGTCCATTTTTATTTATAAGGTCCATAGATGCTTCATAGTATTTAAGATAATTTTCCTTATCAGCATCAATAAAAATTAAATCAAATCTTTGACTTGAATCTTTCAATTCATTAAGGCTTTCAGTAGCAGGTTTTACAATTTGCTTTATTTTTTTTTCATTTGCTTTTTTATAAAATGATTGTGCTTTCATACTGAATTCAGGACTTTTATCTAAGCTAATTAGAAGACCATCAGATGGAAGAGCTAAGGCCATTGATAAAGCGCTAAAACCTGTAAAACTTCCTATTTCTAAAATCTTTTTAATATTAGAGATTTTAATTAATGTTTGTAGAAATTGTGCTTGAGAAACTGAAATCTGTAATCTCTGTTGATCACCAAGACTTATGTTATATTGAATTATCTCTTTCTGAACATCAGTTAAAGACTCTGAATGATCAATAATATATTTTTCAAGATTTTCAGTTAAATCTAATTTCTTAGGCATAATTAGACTTTTAAAAGTTTTTTTAGAATTTCATTTGTCATTTGAGGGTTTGCTTTCCCACCAGATAATTTCATAACCTGTCCAACAAAAAAACCAAACAATTTTTCTTTTCCAGCTTTATATTGATCAACTTTATCTTTATTTTTTGACAGTATTTCATTAATCATTTTCTCTAATTCTTTAGGATCGCTTTGTTGTTTCATTCCTTTTGACTCTATGATTTTTTTTGGGTTATCACCGCTTTCAACCATAATTTCGAAAACTTCTTTTGCTATTCTTCCTGAAATCTCTCCAGATTTAATTGATTGTATTAACTCAGCAAAATTTTCAGCAGAAATTGGTGAGTTAGAAATATTAAGTCCTTTGTCGTTGAGCATTGCAAATAAATCACCCATCATCCATGTAGCTGCTAGTTTTTTGTCAGATAATTTTGCAACTTCCTCATAATAATCAGAGATTTCTTTTTCGGAAACCAATACATTTGCTTCGTATGAGTTAAGCCCATATTCTTGAATAAATCTCTCCTTTTTATTATCTGGCAACTCAGGCAAAGATTTTTTTAAATCATCAATTAATTTTTGTTCAAGTTTTAAGGGTAAAAGATCTGGATCAGGAAAGTATCTATAATCGTGAGCATCTTCTTTTGATCTCATTGATCTTGTTTCATTTTTTTTTGTATCAAATAATCTTGTTTCTTGATCTATCTCTTTTCCATTTTCTAGTAATTCAACCTGTCGATTAGCCTCATATTCAATTGCCATTTGCATAAATTTAATTGAATTTACATTTTTAATTTCACATCTTGTGCCGAAATTTTTATCACCTACTTTTCTTACTGATACATTTACATCTGCTCTTAAGGAACCTTCTTGCATATTGCCATCACATGTGCCCAAGTATCTCATAATGGTTCTTAATTTTTTTATGTAAGCATTTACTTCATCGGGTGAACGAAGATGGGGTTTGCTTACGATTTCCATTAAAGCTATTCCAGAACGATTTAAATCAACATAGGTGCTTGAAGGATCCATATCATGGATACTTTTACCTGCGTCCTGTTCTAAATGAAGCCTTTCAATACCAATTTCTTTTGAACCATAAGGCATATCCAGTAAAACTTTTCCTTCACCAACAATAGGATTTTTATATTGTGAAATCTGGTAGCCCTGTGGAAGATCTGCATAAAAATAATTTTTTCTATCGAATACGGAATAATTATTTATTTTTGCATTTAAACCTAAGCCTGTTCTTACAGCTTGTTTCACGCACTCCTCATTGATAACTGGTAGCATTCCGGGAAAAGCAGAGTCAATTAAACTTACTTGTTTGTTAGGATCAGCTCCGAATTTAGTTGAGGAACCTGAAAAAAGTTTAGAATTAGAAAGGACTTGAGCATGAACTTCTAAACCTATAACTACTTCATACTTCCCTTTCTCACCATTTATAAAATAATCAAATTTTTCTTTGCTCATGACCACCACTTTTTAATTTCATTGTTATAACCACAATTCTTTTCGAATGCGTAACCAATATTGAGAATTTTTTGTTCATCTAAGGCTTTACCTATCAATTGTAAACCAAGTGGGTAGCCCTTTTTATCTAATCCAGCAGGAAGAGATAAGGCTGGTAATCCAGCTAAATTTACTGGCACCGTAAAAATGTCATTTAAATACATTGATACAGGATCATTAGTTTTTTCTCCTATCTTAAATGCTGAGCTTGGTGTTGAAGGTGTTAAAATAGCGTCAACTTTAGTAAAACTATCATCAAAATCTTTTTTTATTAATTGTCTTACTTTTTGGGCTTTTAAATAATAGGCATCGTAATAACCAGACGATAAAACATAAGTGCCGATTAGTATTCTTCTCTTTACTTCATCACCAAATCCTTCTGATCTAGTGTTTTCATACATTTCAATTAAATCTTTTCCTTTTTGTGATCTGTAGCCATATCTTACGCCATCATATCTTGCTAAATTTGATGAAGCTTCCGCAGGAGCAACGATATAGTAAGTAGGCAAAGCGTACTTGGTGTGGGGTAATGAAATATCAATTAACTGAGCGCCTAAATCTTTTAATATTTTTTTTCCTTTTTCCCAAAGTTCGTCAATTTCTTTTGGCATATTATCTACTCGATACTCTTTAGGGATACCAATTTTCAATCCTTTGATATTATCTTTTAAATTTTTTGAGTATAATTCTTTTTTTTTATTAATTGAGGTTGAATCTTTTTCATCAAAACCAGACATTGCTTCAAGCATAATTGAACAATCATTTACTGTTTTAGTCATTGGTCCTGCTTGGTCTAATGATGAAGCAAAAGCAACTATACCCCACCTCGAACAAAGACCGTAAGTTGGCTTGAGACCTACAGTGCCAGTAAATGATGCAGGCTGCCTAATAGACCCACCTGTATCTGTTCCAATTGTTGCAGGAGTAAGATCAGCTGCCAAAGCAGAGGAAGATCCCCCTGAAGAACCACCTGGAACTAGATGATCTCCGATAGGATTAATAACATTTCCAAAAAAACTTGTTTCATTCGAAGAACCCATAGCAAATTCATCACAATTTAATTTTCCAAGTAAAAAAGCTCCATTGTTCCATAAATTTTTTGTTACAGTAGACTCATATGAAGGAACAAAATTATTTAAAATATTACTTCCAGCCGTAGTTTTAACATTTTGAGTACAAAATAAATCTTTTACAGCTAAAGGCACCCCGCTAAGAAGTTGTTCATTATTTTGTTTGTTATCAAATTTTTTTGCATTTTCTAATGCTTGATCAAATGTTGTAGTTACAAAAGCATTTAGTTTTTTTGCATTTTCAATGTTCTTTATATATGCTTGTGTAAGTTCTAATGAGGATATCTTCTTAGACTTTATACTTTTCAAAATTTCACTTAAACTTTGATTAGTTATATTGCTCATTACTCAACCACCTTTGGAACTACAAAAAACTCCTCATTTTTTTTTGGAGAATTTTTAAGAATTTTTTCTCTTATCTTGCCATCACTGATTTCGTCTTTCCTTGATCTCAAAGACTGGTTTAAAATCGATGTTAATGGTTCAACTTTATCAGTATTCAGTTCATTTAATTGTTCAATAAACTTGAAAATTGAGTTTAAATCTTTGGTTAAGCTATCTACTTTAGCTTCATCGACTGAAATTCGAGCTAATTTTGCTACATGTTTAATTTTCTCTTTATCTAAGGACATTTGTGCAATAAGTTAATTTAAATGTGTTTTATCACAAATTAGGTAAATTTCATGCTCGATATTGACGTATTTATTGAAAAAACCAAGAAAAAATCAAGATTAATAGGTATTGATCCAGGCGGCAAAAGAATAGGAATAGCTCTATCAGATGAAAATAAAATTGTAGCTACGCCATACACCACCATAATTAAAGAAAATTATAAAGACCTAGTTGATCAAATTAAGAAAATTGTCAAAGAATATGACATTGACGGAATAGTCATAGGTAATCCAATTAATATGGATGGAACGGAAGGGCCTTCTTCACAATCAGCTAAAGATCTAGCTAAAAATCTTTCAAAAGATATTACAGAAAATATCACTTTATGGGATGAGAGACTATCTAGTCAAGGAGCCTTTAATCTATCTAATGATTTATCAATTAATTCATCAAAAAAAGTGAAGAAATTAGACGAGAATTCTGCTCAATTTATACTTCAAGGGATTCTTGATTATTATCATAAAAAAAATACTTGATATAATATAGTAAAAGGCCTATAGAGTTGATTTTAATGGCAACTGAAAAAAAAGTTACAGCTATTAAAAACACTCCCAAACATCTATTAGGTATTCAAAATTTATCAGTTCTCGAGGCAAAAGAGATTTTAACCGAAGCAAAATCCTTCATAAAATTAAACAGAGGAAGTTCTAAAAAACTAGATGTCCTTAGGGGAAAAACTCAAATAAACTTATTTTTTGAACCTTCTACAAGGACACAGAGTTCATTTGATTTAGCTGGAAAAAGACTAGGAGCGGACGTAATGACGATGAATATGGGTAACTCTGCATTAAAAAAAGGTGAAACATTAATTGACACTGCCATGACATTAAATGCCATGCATCCTGACATCATTGTTATAAGACATCAAGACTCGGGTGCACCAAATCTTCTTTCACAAAAAGTAAATTGTACGGTCATCAATGCAGGTGATGGAAGGAGAGAACACCCTACACAAGCCTTACTTGATGCTTTAACAATTATTAATAGAAAAGGTAATATTGAGGGATTAAAAATTGCAATATGCGGAGACATTCTTCATTCAAGAGTTGCTAGGTCTAACATTTATTTAATGAACATGTTGGGTGCAGAAGTAAATGTCATTGCACCAAAAACTTTAATGCCCAAAGGGATAGATAACTTAGGTGTTAAATCATTTACCGATATGAAAAAAGGATTAGATGGGTGTGATATTGTTATGATGTTAAGATTACAAAATGAAAGAATGCAGGGATCTTTTCTTCCATCAAAGAGAGAATATTACGAATTTTTTGGACTAACACCAGAAAAACTAAAGTTTGCAAAAAAAGATGCTTTACTAATGCACCCTGGTCCAATGAACAGAGGTGTTGAGATTGATACTAAATTAGCAGATGACATAAATGTTAGTCTCGTGAAAGAACAAGTTGAATTAGGTGTAGCTGTTAGGATGGCATGTTTAAAATTGTACTGTAAATAAATGAAAGAAAAAATTTTGACAAATGTGAGAATTA
>CACIYA010000034.1 GCA_902590755.1 uncultured Pelagibacteraceae bacterium
TGTTTGGCTAGTTGAAAATACCACATTAACATTTAAACAAATCGCAGAGTTTTGTGATTTGCATGAATTAGAAGTAAAAGGAATAGCTGACGGTGATGTAGCAAAAGGTATTAAAGCATATAATCCTATTTTGGCTGGTCAACTTTCTCGAGAAGAAATTGAAAATTGCTCAAAAGATCCTGAAAAAAAATTAAGCTTATTAAAAAAAATTGAAGAAGTAGAGTTAAAAGACAGAAAAAAACCAAAATATACCCCTCTTTCAAAAAGACAAGATCGACCAGATGCAATATTATGGTTATGTAAAAATGCTTCAGAGCTGACTGATGGTCAAATTTCTAAGCTCGTTGGTAGCACTAAAGGTACCGTATCTCTTATCAGAAAAAGAAGTTACTGGAATTTTTCTAATTTAAAACCTAGAGACCCTGTTATTTTAGCTTTATGTACTCAAGAAGCGTTTCAGAAAAGTCTAGAAAAAGCAAAAAGAAGAGTAGAAAGAGAGAAAAAAGCTAAACTTAGAGAGGAAAAAAAGGCTCAAGCAGCTTCAGTGTAGACAAATTATGCTTCAAATGATAACAACCATAAAAATTAATTGGAGGTTTTTATTAAAATAGAAGTAAAAGACAATAACGTTGAGCAAGCAATAAGAGTGCTTAAAAGAAAACTTCAGAAAGAAGGTTTTTTCAAAATAATGAAAATGAAAAGCACTTATGAGAAACCTTCTGAGAGAAAAAAAAGGGTTCAAACTGAAAACATAAAAAGAATAAAAAAACTTCAAAAATTAAAAAACAGATACTAGAATTATTAAAATGAGAGGATTAATTATGCCATCCGGTAAAGTGAAATGGTTTAACGCCAAAAAAGGTTATGGTTTTATTACTGATAACGAAACAAAAAAAGATATTTTTCTTCATGTCTCGGCTTTAGAAAATTCTAAATTAAGGGTTTTAAAAGAGGAGCAAATAATTACTTATGACATCAAAGAAGAAAAAGATAAGCTTCAGGCAATTAATATTAAAAAAAAATAACGTATCGCGGGGTGGAGCAGTCTGGTAGCTCGTCAGGCTCATAACCTGAAGGTCGGCGGTTCAAATCCGTCCCCCGCAACCAAAATGACGGAAACAATCAGAAATATCACTATCATAGCTCACGTAGACCACGGAAAGACAACTTTGATCGATAATTTAATGAAACAAAGCGGCGCCTTTAGAGAGAATGAAAGTATAGGTGAACGAATAATGGATTCAGGAGAGTTAGAAAAAGAGAGAGGTATAACTATACTAGCAAAGCCTACATCAATTAATTGGAAAAATTCAAGAATTAATATTATTGACACCCCAGGTCATAGAGACTTCGCTGCAGAAGTAGAGAGAGTTTTACACATGGCAGATGGCGCCCTTTTACTAATTGACTCTGCAGAGGGCGTTATGCCTCAGACAAAATTTGTTTTAGCTAAAGCTCTGAAACAAGGATTGAGACCAATAGTAATTATAAATAAATTAGATAAACCTGATCAAAGAGCTGACAAAGTTTTAAATGAAACTTTTGACCTGTTTGTAAGCTTAGATGCTAATGAAGAACAATTAGATTTTCCTGTTATATATGCAAGTGGTAGATCAGGGTGGGCATCTAAAGATATTGACGGTCCTAGAGAAAATTTAAACCCATTGCTAGATTTAATTATGAAACATATAAAACCAACTAGTTTGAACAAAACTAAGCCATTTGCTATGCTCTCCACTCTACTCTATGCTGATAGTTTTTTAGGAAGAAGTTTAGTCGGTAAAATATCTCAAGGAACTGCAAAAGCAAATCAACAAATTAAGGCAATAAATCTAAATGGTGAAAAGGTTGATGAAGGAAGATTAACAAAAATATTTAGATATGAAGGCACTAAAAAAGTACCAATTCAAACTGGAGAAGCGGGTGACATAGTAATAATCGCAGGTTTAGAAAAAGCAAATGTAGCAGATACAATTTGTGATTTAGAGTTAAATGAACCAATTAATGCAACTCCCATCGATCCTCCAACAATGTCAATTACAATAACAGTCAATAGTTCTCCTTTGGCAGGAACAGAAGGAAAGAAACTGACAAGTACTCAGATCCGAGAACGACTAATTTTAGAGGCTGAAAATAATGTTGGAATAACTTTTCAAGAAAACTCTAATAAAGACTCCTTTGTCATAAGTGGAAGAGGTGAGTTAATGCTAGAAATTCTTTTGACCCAAATGAGACGTGAAGGATTTGAGATGACTGTTAGTCCTCCTAAAGTTTTAATTAAAGAAGATAATAATGGAAAGAAACAAGAACCAATTGAGGAAATTACTATGGATTTAGATGAAGAATACTCATCAAAAATTATCGACTCAATGAATAGACGAAAAGGAAGACTCGTTGATCTTAAAGATACAGGTAAGAATAAAAAAAGACTAATTTTTCATGCTCCGACTAGAGGTTTAATGGGCTATACAAGTAGATTTTTGACTTTAACTAAAGGGACCGGAGTAATAAATAGAATCTTTCATTCCTATGGAGATTACACTGGTGAAATGGAAGGAAGAAGAAATGGTGCTCTGATTTCAATAGAAACTGGCAAAGCAGTCGCTTTCGCAATTTTTAATTTACAGGCTAGAGGAGAAATGCTTATAACTCATAATGACCCTGTATATGAAGGTATGATTGTAGGTATTTCATCTAAAGCTGGAGATCTTGAAATAAATGTAATGAAAGGAAAGAAATTAACAAATATGAGAACTCAAAATACTGATGAAAATGTTGTTTTAACTCCAGTTAGAAAAATGGCAATCGCTGAACAATTAAGTTTATTAAATACTGATGAAGCATTAGAGATAACACCTAAATCCTGTCGATTAAGAAAGTTAATTTTAGATCCACACAAAAGAAAAAAATTGTCTCGAACTAAATCTAAAGCCTCTTAAAGACTAAATCTTGACTTTTTACTATCAGCTAAAAAACTTTTTACTGTATCAAGAGTCATTGATTTAAAGCTTTTTCCAAAACTATTTATTTGATTTATAACTTTTGGTGGCATTGTAATAATATCACAATTAATTTGTTTAGCTTGTGTGTAATTGTAAGCCTCTCTGGTACTTGCCCAAAGGATTTCGATATTTTTGTTTTTTTTAGTTAAAGAAATACTTTTTTTGAATATAGGAAGTGGATCTTTACCTTTATCAGCCATTCTTCCAGCAAATATAGAAATTATAGATTTAGTTTTTTTGCTTAACTTTTTGTAAATCTTTTGAGTCTGCTCAAAAGTGTAAACTGCGGTTATATTTAGTTTGATTCCCTTGTCACTTAATTCCTTTATTATCGATCCAGTAAATTTACCATTAGAATTAATGACTGGAATTTTAACATAAACATTATTACCCCAAGAATTAATTTCATAAGCTTGTTTAAGCATATCTTTCAAATTATCTGCAAATACTTCAAAAGAAATTGGTTTTTTTTTACAAATCTTTAAAATTTTTAGAGAATACTCTTTATAATTTTTTGCCCCAGCTAATCTCATTAAGCTTGGATTTGTTGTAAAACCGTCGACTATTGATTTTTTATTAAAAAGTTTGATCGTTTCATAGTCAGCTATGTCACAGAATATCTTTGTTTTCATTAATCTAAATTTTTAACAATATCCTCTGTCATTTTTTTTGCATCAGCAAATAGCATCAAGGTATTATCTTTATAAAATAATTCATTATCTATTCCGGCATATCCAGGGGATAAACTTCTCTTAACAAATAAGACGGACTTACATTTTTCAACATCAAGAACTGGCATACCAAATATAGGACTTTTGGGATCTGTTTTAGCTACAGGGTTTGTTACATCGTTTGCGCCAATAACAAATGCAACGTCGGAATTGGCAAAATCGTTATTTATATCCTCTAATTCAAAGACTTCGTCATATGGAACATTAGCCTCTGCTAATAATACGTTCATATGCCCAGGCATCCTGCCTGCAACAGGATGTATCGCATATGTAACTTTAATGTCGTTTTTTTTTAATTTATCTACCATCTCTCTTAAAGCATGTTGAGCTTGTGCCACTGCCATTCCATAGCCTGGAACTATTATCACCGATGAAGCATTTTTCATTAAGAAAGCTGCATCTTCAGCATTTCCACTCTTGACAGGTTTTTGATCTTTCTTTTCCTTTTTATTACTAGATGAACTGTCTGCACCAAAACCACCAAGTATTACACTTATAAAAGATCTATTCATAGCTTTACACATTATATAGGATAGTATTGCTCCTGAAGAGCCTACAAGTGCTCCAGTAATGATTAACGCAGTATTTTCTAATGTAAAACCTATTCCAGCCGCGGCCCAACCTGAGTAAGAGTTTAACATTGAAATTACTACAGGCATATCGGCACCACCTATAGGTATAATTAATAAAACGCCTACAAAAAAAGAAATCATTATTACAGTCCAAAAAATATTTGCTGACTGAGAAATACATAAATAATAAATTAAAATAAAAATTCCTATACCTAGTATTAAATTTAAAAAATGTTGACCACCAAAAGTTATTGGGGAACCGGACATTATTCCTCTTAATTTTAAAAAAGCTATTATAGATCCTGAAAAAGTTATTGCTCCAACTGCAGCGCCAATAGACATTTCTATTAAACTTGCTAGCTTAATTCCTCCAGCAACTCCTAGATTAAAAGCTTCAGGATTAAGGAAAGCTGCGATGGCAACAAAAACTGCAGCTAATCCAACTAAACTATGAAAACCTGCAACCAGCTCTGGCATTGCAGTCATTGGAATTCTAAAAGCTATAAAAGCTCCAACTGCTCCGCCAATAAGTAAGAAAATTACAACATAAACTAATGATGTAGAAAAATTTCCAACTGATAAAAATGTTACTATAATTGCAATTATCATACCTGCAATTCCGAAATAATTTCCTTTTCTGGATGTATCTGGAGAGGACAATCCTCTTAATGCAAGAATAAATAATACTCCTGAAATTAAATAAAAAATTGCTGATAAATTTGCTGATATCATTTCTTTTTATCTTTCTTTTTTTTATACATTTGAAGCATTCTTTGAGTTACTAAAAATCCACCAAAAATATTTATTGCAGCTAATACAATAGCTAAAAATCCAAAAATACTTGATCCACCAAAAACACTATCTGATGAACCAGCTAATGCAGCTATTATAGCGCCAACAATTATGACAGATGAAATAGCGTTAGTCACAGACATTAAGGGGGTATGTAAAGACGGCGTAACACTCCAAACAACATAATAACCAATAAAAATTGATAAAATAAATATACTTAATCTAAATATAAACGGATCTATTTCCATGATTAAACTTCTCTTATTAATGATTTTGCAATTATCTCGTCCTCTAAATTAATATTAAATTCTTTTTTTTCTCTACTATATAAATTTCTTATAAAGCTAAATAAATTTTTTGCATATAAACTTGAGGCAGTTAGCGGTAAACTATTCATTAGACTTTTCACACCTATTACTTTTATTCCTTCAATTGTATTTATTTTTCCAGCTTCCGAATATGCAGAGTTCCCCCCTTGTTCTGCTGCCAAATCATAAATTATAGAGCCAGGTTTCATTAATTTTACTAGATCTTCGGTCAATATTCTTGGTGCCGGTTTACCAGGGATTAATGCGGTGCAAATAACTATATCATTTTTTTTAAGTGCTTCTTTCATCATTTCAGCTTGTTTTCTTTTATAATCCACTGAGGCTTCTTTCGCATAT
>CACIYA010000035.1 GCA_902590755.1 uncultured Pelagibacteraceae bacterium
AATTAAGTCCTCTTTATTTGTAAGAATGATACCTCCTCTTGGACCTCTTAAAACTTTGTGGGTCGTAGATGTAACTACATCAGCATATTTTGTAGGATTAGGATATGCTCCACCTGCAACTAACCCTGAGAAGTGAGCCATATCAACAAGTAAGTAAGCACCAACTTTATCACATATCTCTCTGAATTTTTTAAAATCTATTATTCTTGAGTATGCACTACCTCCTGCGATTATTAATTTTGGTTTGTTTTGTATTGCAAGTTTTTCAACTCCATCGTAATCAATCAAACCTGTATCTTTATCAACTTCATAATGAAGTGCATTAAACCATTTACCTGATTGAGCTGGTTTAGCTCCGTGAGTTAGATGACCTCCAGAATTAAGACTCATAGCTAGAGTAGTGTCACCGGGTTTTAACAATGCTAAATAAACAGCTCCGTTTGCCTGGGCGCCTGAGTGAGGTTGTACATTCGCAAATTTACAATCAAATAAATTTTTTGCTCTTTCAATTGCTAAATTTTCCGAAACATCAACATGCTCACAACCACCGTAATATCTTTTACCAGGATATCCCTCTGCATACTTATTAGTTAGAACAGAACCTTGTGCCTCTAAAACTGCTTTTGAAACAATATTTTCAGATGCAATAAGCTCAATATGATTTTGCTGTCTATTAAACTCCTCTTTGATTGATTTATACAATTCAGTATCAGCATTTTTTAAATCTAATTTAAAAAAACTATTTAAATATTTATTCAATTTTAAAGCGATTGACATAACTATATTTTCTTTATCCTTCTTAAATGCCTTCCACCCTCAAATTTAGTTTTTAAAAAAATTTCAACTAATTTTAAAGATATTGCTGTATTTGTTAATCTTGATCCTAAAGCAATTATATTAGCATTATTATGTTGTCTAGACAATCTTGTAGACTTTAAATTATAACAAACAGCGGCTCTAATTGGTTTGATTTTATTGGCACTTATTGCCATACCTGTTCCAGATCCACATACAAGTATACCAACATCGCTTTTTCTTAATTTGATTCTAAATCCTAGTTTTTTTGCATAATCAGGATAATCAACAGATTTATCATCAAATGGTCCAACATCAAAAATTGAAACATTATTTTTAATTAAATGATTTTTGATGTTTTCTTTTAATTTAAAACCTGCATGGTCTGAGGCAATACATACCGTTTTAAATATTTTATTTAGTTTACTATTGCTCATCGTTATTTATTAAATTACACTAATATGTATTATAATAATATATTTGTCGCATTAAATTTTACAATAATCAGGGCTTTACATGAAAATTACTGGTTCTTATCCAAAAACTAGGCTTAGAAGATTGAGAAAATCGAAATGGATAAGAAATTTAGTATCAGAAACTACAATTTCATCAAATGACCTAGTTCTTCCAATATTTGTAAGAGAAGGTAAAAATAAAATTGAAACTATTAAAACGATGCCCGGTGTTAAAAGATACACAATTGATAAACTTCATACTATTTTAAATCAGGTACAAAAATATAAAATACCAATGATTGCAATATTTCCTTACACTCCTGACTCAAAAAAAAATAGTTTAGGTTCCGAGGCACTTAATCCTAATAATCTTATATGTAGAAGTATAAGATACATCAAAAAAAAATATCCAGATATAGGTATTATGTGTGATGTCGCGCTTGATCCTTATACCTCACATGGACATGATGGAATTATTTTTAATGAGAAAATTGACAATGATAGAACAATTAAAATTTTGGTTAAACAATCTCTGCTTCAAGCGAAAATGGGATGTGATGTTATCGCGCCATCCGATATGATGGATGGAAGAGTTGGAATTATAAGGAAGGCATTAGATAGAAAAGGATTCTATGATGTAAGCATATTATCATATGCTGTAAAATATGCTTCTAGTTTCTACGGACCATTTAGAGATGCAGTTGGAAGTAAATCTAAATTAAAAAGAGATAAAAAAACTTATCAAATGGATTTTAGAAATGTTTCAGATTCGTTTAGGGAAGTTGCTTTAGATATAAAAGAAGGAGCCGATATGGTAATGATAAAACCTGGAATGATTTATTTAGATATTATTAACAGAATAAAAAGTAATTTTAAAATTCCGGTTCTCGCTTATCAAGTTTCTGGTGAATATTGTCTATTAAAAGAAGGAATAAAGAAAAAATTATTCAAAGAAGATGCTATATTTGAAAGTATTTTATCTTTTAAAAGAGCTGGGGCTTGTGCGATAGTAACTTATTTTGCAATTGATATAATTAAAATAATTAAAAATCTTCAAGAAAAATAATTTTCTAATAAAATCCTTGAATTTGGAAAAATTAATTTATTTGGAATAAAAAATTTATTTTGAAATAAACTTCTAGTAAAAAAAAGAGATTTTTTGATTAAATAATTAGGAATTTTATCAGGTGGCTTTTTTGAAATCAAAAAATACGGAACATCATACGTGAAGGTATCGATCTTAATTTTTTTTATCTCATCATTAAAAAGACTGTTTTTAAATTTTTCTAAATTTGGATCATAACCAAGATCTTTAATAAAATTTAGTTCCAAAAAAATATAAAGCACAATCCAGTTATTTATTGAGATTGACTTAATAAATTCTTCAAAAGACTTATAAATATTTTTATTAGGTTGTGCCTCTGGAAGTAGAATACTTAACATTGAGCATAATGATATTAATGCAGATGTTCTTTTTTTATCATTAAAAAATAATGGTGATACAGGTTTTATTAACTCAGTTTTAAAATATCCAATTTTATTTTCATTTTTCGAATTATGCTCAACAAATAATTTATTCGAAATTTGTAAATAATTCCTAATTTTTCTAGAATTGCCACCATAAACTAATCCTGAAATTTTTCCTCTTTCTTTTGAAAATACATTTATAATATTTGCATTCTCTTTAAATTTTCTTTTTGATAAAAGATAACATTCATCTTCCCAGATCATATTTTTAATAATTTAATTAACTTACTTGCAGCATTCTGCTGTGCTTTTTTTTTTGAAGATCCCTCACCTACAATTTTTTTTGACTCTGGAATTTCAACTTCAGTTTTAAAAAACGGTTCGTGTTGCGGTCCAGTTTTTTTAAAAAATGTATATTTTGGCAAAATTTTAAATTTTTTTAAACTATACTCTTGAAGTAATGTTTTTGAATCAATTAAAGTAATAACTGATTTATCAATATGGGTTTCCCAAAAGTTTAGAATAAACTTCTCTGAAAGTTTAAGTCCCCCATCTAAATAGATAGCTCCAACAATCGCCTCTAAACTATCACTTACAATTTTATCTGCTGATTTTTCAAAACTTTTATGAGAACCTCCTAAATATAAAAATTTTTTCAGGTTCATTTTTTTTGCAATTTTAACACATGTTTTTTTATTTACTAAATTAGCAAATTTTTTATCAATTATTCCTTCATTTTCATTTGGATATTTTTCTAATAATTTTTTTGAAATTATGAGACCTAAGACTCTATCACCAAGAAATTCTAATTTTTCGTTATTATTTTTGTTATTAAAACTCTTATGTGTTAAAGCTTTATTTAGCAAAGCTTTATTTTTAAAACTATAATTAATTATATTTTCAAGCTCTTTTAAAGATTTGTTCATTTTAATGCTTGAAAAGTTCTGTCCAATCTTAATGAATTTGATAAATTCCAAAATTTTAATAAGCTTCCCTTAAATGTGTCATTAGAAAAAAAAATAATCTTTGCTTTACCTACAAAATTAAGTTTTTTTACATAACCCACATCATCTAAATATCTACTATCTTTTGAACAATCACGATTATCTCCCATCAAAAAATAATGTCCATCTGGGACTAAAAATTTCTTTGTATTTTGTAAAGTGCCTTTTTTATTATAGGACGCTAAATGCTGAACCCCATTAGGAAGTGTTTCAATAAATGTTCTAGTATTTAGAGTAATATTTCCACATCTTATTGTGTTAGAAATATAAGTTTCTTCTCTTAATATCCTCTTGCCATTAATAATGATTTCACCTTTAACAAATTGAATTTCGTCACCTGGTAATCCAATTAATCTTTTAATGTAATCTGTTCTATTGTCTGCTGGAGTTTTAAAAACTACAAGATCTCCCTGCTCTGGATTTTTTGAAAAAAAACTTTTATTTGAAAAATTAGGACTAAATGGGAATGAATGTTTACTGTAACCGTAAGAAAATTTTGAAACAAAAATTCTATCTCCCACGAGTAATGTCGGCTCCATTGAAGACGATGGTATGTAAAAAGGTTGAATAATTAAAGATCGAATTAATATAGCAATTATTAAAGCGTAAATAAGAGTTTTAATATTATCAATTATGATATTTATAAGTTTTGTTTTGTTCATATGGATATTGTTACAAATGCTACAGCATAATTTTCTTCGTCAGTTAATGATAATGAAATTTTATATTTTTTTTTTTTTAATTTTTTTTCAACAATTTTTTTTGTATTTTCAACTAATTTGATATATGGTCTCCCATTTTTCTCATTTAGAATTACAATCTCATTGAAGTTTATTCCTTTTGATACCCCTGTTCCCAATGCTTTAGAAAATGCCTCTTTTGCTGCAAACCTCTTGGCATAGCAATTTGAAGAATTTTTAGTTTTTTTACATTTAAGAATTTCTTTTTCATTAAATAACCTAGGTAAAAATTTACTTTTATTAATAGATTTTTTTATCCTACTAATTTTTACAATATCAGTCCCTATACCGAATAATTTCATTTTTTAATGATTTTTTTAAATTCGCTTATCACTTTACCTAAACCAGAAAAAATAGACTCTGCAATTAAATAGTGACCTATGTTGAATTCTCTAATTCCTGAAATTGCTGAAAGAATTTTAGCAGATTGATATGTTAATCCGTGACCGGCATGCACTTCTAGACCTAAATAATTCCCTAAACGTACAGCAGCTTTAATTTTTTTTATTTCTTTTTTATAATTTTTTTTTTTATTAATTAAATTACAGAGTTTGCCAGTATGAATTTCGATGCAATCTGCGTTTAACAATTTTGAACTTTTTACATCTTTTAAACTTGGCTCTATAAAAAGGCTTACTCTTGATTTGTTTTTTTTTAATTTAAATATCATTTTTTTTATGAAATTCTTATTATAGTTTAAATTCAATCCACCTTCGGTTGTTATTTCTTGTCGCTTCTCTGGAAC
>CACIYA010000036.1 GCA_902590755.1 uncultured Pelagibacteraceae bacterium
GAACAGAATAATTTCATTCCAAAGGAAAGGCTCAAGTCAGTAGCTGATAAACTTAAAATAAGATCGGAAATAAAAGAGAGTATTTCAGAAACTTTTAAATCAAACAAATCAAAAACTCTTTGGTTATGTACAGGAAGTTTGTATTGGGTGGGATATCTATTAAGTAAAAATTAAATATTTTCTTTGACCCAGTCGGACACTGTTTTGTAGTCCGATGCTCCTACTTTTTGTGAAACTACCTTTCCATTTTTTAGAATATAAAGTTGTGGAATTGAACGCACACCAAAAGTTGTAGCAGTGTTAACACCATCTTGGTCAATTACCATTGAAAAAAAATCCATTCCAGGATTTTCTGAAGAAACTTTTTCAACAATAGGTGTTAGAGCTTTACAAGGGCTTTTTATGAGATCACCCCTTGTTAAAAAACAAGGGGCCAATTAACCACACCAATCAGCCTCAAATTTGAGGCAGACCGGTTTAGGATTCTCTAAAACCTCTTTCTGATACATTTCATCTGAAATTTTTTTGATTGGCATAATTTTATTTATTATTTTGAGAACTCAATGTCAACATAGACATATTCATATATTGCCACTTGTTTATAATTGTTTTTAAGCTGTCTCATACCTTTTTTGTATAGATTGAGCAAACTCATCATAATCATTTAAAAGTTTCATTTTTTTTTCATCACTTTCATGCTTATTTCTTTTTTCGTCAATTTGTCTATAAAACTCTGGAAGGGTTGTCCAGGTTTGTTTATCAGTTGAAAAAATTCTCTCTGCTATATCTCTTTTGACCCTTTTTTTAATGCTTTCTGGAAGAATTTCAGGTTTTTCTTCGTAAATAAGTTTTTCAGCTAATCTTGAAAACCTTTCCTCTTTAAATTTATCAATTAGCTCAACTCTATCTTCCCATTTAAACTGGTGGAAAAAAGTCATTAAAGTTTGATCTTCGTTCTTAGGAAAGCCTTTTGCGTAAAGCATTTCCTCTGGATATAAAATTTTATCATCCGTTATTGATTTAGCTGTTTTCTCGTCATGTATATCTTGTAAAATTTTTGTAACTCTTTTTTTAAACTCAAAATTATCGTGTAAAATACTGGCTCTTCTGACAAGTTCGTCCACTCCTATTTCTTTATAAGGAGACTCTGTTAAAGCATGTTTGTGATTTAGGATGATTTCACTTTTGTTTGCTTTTAAGGTTCTAAGTACTTTTGGAGACTTTGTAAGAGCTTGTTTTAAATTAGCATCGTCTAATTTAAAAAAGTCTTCAGGATTATTACTTAAGTCCCATGTTTGTGCCCATGCAAGATAAACTGGATGAAATATAAAATGTGTGACTAAATATTTTCTCATTCTGCCATAAAACCACTGTAGCTGACAAAATAATTTTTGTTTTGTAATAATATCTTCTGTATCTGCTTTGCTGATAGTAAGTAGAGATGACTTCCAGACAGAATTTGCTTTATTATAGGCCTTTTTAGCCACTTCAAGCATCGCTAGTGTATCAGCCATTGCTCCATGAGCTCCCTCATGTTTCATCAACCGATCTAATTTAAATACTGGATTACCAGAGTCCGACATTGGTGTTTCAATGACATCAGGATTTATTAACTTTGCAGCACGAATAATGTTTAAAACATCACCATGTTTTTTTCCATTTGTATTAGTGATATAAGCTGGTTTTAAAGATTTATATAAAGTCTTTTGGATCAAAGGGTAGTCAAAATTTTGCCCGTTATAAGCAAATACATAAGCGTTACCCCAACGCTTTAATGTATTTTCCATAGCTTCCACCATCTGCAAATGTGAATAATTAGATTGTGTAAGGTCCTGAACAGAAAAGCCAGTTACCTCGCACGCACCTAAATTTGGAACTATCCCATCTTTTATTCTACTCCGCATTTCCCATTTTTCTTTAATGTTTAAATTTTCATCGGTCCACACCATTCCGATTTCCAACACCTGATCCCAAACAGTGCTAGAGCCCGTAGATTCAGTATCCAGGAATATATAATTCATTTAAATTAGTCTTTAATTTTAGTTTTTGAAATCGTGTTTACTTCAGCGTTCTCGATATTTTTGAGTGCTTCATCGGGTATACTTTTTGGATTTAATCCACCTAATTTTGTCATTCTTTGTATTCTGCCTAAGAAACTTCCTCTACCGTCTTGTATTTGATCCATTACATCATCTAAATTTTCAAGAGTTTTACTAATGTTTTCTTTTGATTTTCTTGCTGAATGATAAATTTCAGTAGCTTGTGAGCATGCTAGATTAGCTATCTTTATTACCTCTTGCATATTTTTTGATTGTTTTGATTTGCTCCAATTGTCAGCAACAGACTTCAAAACAAAATAAAGCATAGTTGGCCCAACAGGTACAATTTTTTTGTCAAAAGCTAGATCTAAAATTTCTCTACTATCTTTTCCTAATCCAAAAATTGCCTGTTCATTTGGAGAAAACATTATAACTGAGTCCAAGCTCTCTATACCAGGCAGGTTTTGATAATTTTGGCTGGCCAGATCTCTAATATGATTTTTAACAGATTGAATATGTCTTTTGAGTGCATCTTTTTTTACAATCGGATCATCACTTTCCTCGTGCTCTGACCATGCTTGCAAACTTACTTTAGCATCAATGATAATATCTCTTCTATCACCCGAGTCATTTGGGAGATGAACGATACAATCTGGAATTTTCCGTCCATCATCAGTTTTAATTGATTTTTGTTTTTCATACTCAGTACCTTCTGTAAACTCCATCTTTTCTAAGATTTTTTCCAAAACCATTTGTCCCCATGGACCTTGTGTTCTAGCACCACCCGAAACTAAGACATTTTTGAAGGTATTAATATCAGTACTAACACCACTACCAATAGAACGAATATCTTTTAGAACTTGTGTTAAAGATCCCCGATCTTGATCAGATTTAGCATGGTATGACTCGACTTTTTTATTTAAATCGTTAAGTAATTTTGTGAAAGTATCTTCTACTTCTGTTTTTAACGTTTCTAGGTCTTTATTTTGATCAATCTTATCCTTGTTTAATCGTGAGTAAATAAAATACCCCACTAAAACTCCTATAATTAAAAAAATTATAGAAAATATCAAATAATTCATTTCAAATGTCATTAAGCCACCTTTCTTGTTTTATTTTTGTCTGGAAGTTCATTCAAATCATTTTTAAGTAATGCGGTAAAATGAACTACTTTAGCTTTATCATACAAAACATTACCTACAATTTTTTTACTTTGCAGAGAGTATTTTTCACCGTGCTGTCCTTTTAAATTCATAATTTTTCTTTTTTTTGCAACATATACATTTTTAAGAAAAATATTCACGTCTTTCTCATTTAAATTTATCATTTTTTTATTATTACTTAAATTTGCAAGTACATAACTTCTTAAAATTTTTTTGTAATAATGCTGAAAGAGTAATGGGTTTGAGAAGACATCTAAGCTTGTAATACCAAAATGATTTCCTATTGCTAAACCAATTACATTAGCCTCTGGCTTAAACGACTCAACGATATTGTCTACAGTAATTTTATTCTTCTTGTAAACTATTGATGAGTCTTTAGTAAGAGATTTAATACCATTTTGATAAAGATAGCTATCTATCTGTCCCCACGATAGGTTTTGTTTATGAAGTGTTTGCCGTGAGAAAAACATTGAGTCAGATGTGCTTATATCCTCGTTTGTTAATGCCGACCATCTATTTTTTTCTCCACAGGATACTCTGATTATTCCTTCAGAATTTTTTTCTATTAACGCTGTGCTTGCTACTACTCTATTTTGTTTTATCTTATGACCAATTATTTGTTCTCCGTTTAAAAGTAACAAACTTTCATCCGATAAATTTTTAATATTTAGCAAATCTCTATAACCCACATCATCATATTCTTCGATGCCAATTTTATTTTTGCTTAAACCTTCACTTAAGTTCAAATAAGTGTGTTCATTCATTTCATAGTTTTTTAAAAAAAACACAACTATATTATTTTTTTGAACAGGTGTTGAAATTTTAAGGTTATAAATCATAATTTAAGTTCCTTCCATTTTTTAGCATATTGATTTAAAATTTTGTTTCTTTGCACGGCTTGCTCTAGTAAATGAGTTAACACATCAGAAAATTCTCTTTGTCCGTCTTGACCAAATACGTGGCTCATTTCATGAGCTAACGTGCTAAAGAATTTTCCAAAACTACTTTTAAATAACTCTTTATTAAGAAAAATAGTTTTATCATTATATTCCCGATTATCTTTTAACTGACCGAGAAGATCTTTTGACTCACACATTTTAATATTCAAATCATAAATTCCCTCATCTTCAATATGGTTTTTATATAATTTTGAAAAAGTTGGAGCTACTTTTCGAATACAATCTAAAGCAAGATTTACAGCTTTCTTTTGTTTTGTTGTAAGCGATGCTGTTTTAGTCTTTTTAACTCTTTCCTCAGCAGCTTTTTTTTTCTTCACAAATTGCCCTAAAGAACTCAAAACACCGAAGCTAGAAAAATAGCTTGGTAGTTTTACTCTACCATCTTTTTTAAATTTATTATCACGTCTTAAAACAAAGCTTTGTGTCTTAGTATCGTACCAATCAGACCAAGTTATCCCAGATGTATAATTATAAGTGCTCTCACAATAATATTTTTTTGATGCAAACATTTTTTTAATAACCGGATCTTCATGTAAGCTTCTAGAATATGTTCCAATAGCACTCAATAACTGATGCCCTTTTGGCCAGATCGGTTTCGATGTTTTCAAGATATAATGGATTGCAGGATTATTTTTCATCCCACCCCAGTAAAAACCGGATCTAGCATAAATTGAAAAAAAAGTTTGAGTAAGTTTACTAGAAAATGAATTTCTATCTCGATCGGCTTTTATTTTATTCTCAATTTCCCAATTTCTTAACTCCATTTCTCCATTTTTTCTCGAAATGAACCA
>CACIYA010000037.1 GCA_902590755.1 uncultured Pelagibacteraceae bacterium
TGTTCAAAAAAGTATTAATAGCTAATAGAGGAGAAATAGCCGTTAGAATTATTAGAGCTTGTAAAGAATGGGGAATTGGAACTGTAGCAGTTCATTCTGATGTTGACTCGGATTCCATGCATGTACGATTAGCTGATGAAAGTGTTTGCATAGGTTCTCATCAACCACAAAATAGTTATCTAAATATTTCTGCAATCATGTCGGCTGTTGATTTAACAGGAGCAGAGGCAGTACATCCTGGATATGGTTTTTTATCTGAGAACGCAAAATTTTCTGAGATAGTAAATAAACATGGAATTAAATTTATCGGACCTGGGGCTAAAATTATTGCTAAAATGGGTGACAAAATTGAAGCTAAAAGAATAGCGAAAAAATATGGTTTACCAATTATTGAAGGTTCTGAAGGTGGTGTAAAATCATTTTCCGAGGCAAAATCTGTATGTAAAGAAATTGGATATCCAGTCTTAATCAAAGCTGCAGGTGGTGGCGGTGGTAAAGGAATGAAAATAGTTGAAGAAGAGAACCAATTAGAAAAATTATTTTTAATTGCGAAAACAGAAGCAAAAAAATTTTTTGGAAATGATGAGTTATATATAGAAAAATATTTTAAAAATCCTAGACATATTGAAGTTCAAATTATGTCGGGAAAAAATAAAACTGTGCATTTAGGAGAGAGAGATTGCTCAGTTCAAAGAAGACATCAAAAATTAATTGAAGAAACTCCAAGCCCTGTTTTAAGTGATAATCAAAGGAAAGATCTTCTAAATAAAACAGTTAAAATGGTCGAACAAATTAATTATGAAGGTGCAGGAACTGTAGAATTTATTTACGAAAATGGAAAGTTTTACTTTTTGGAAATGAATACAAGGGTACAGGTTGAACACCCGGTCACTGAGGTGCAGACAGGTATTGATATAGTTAAAGAACAATTATGGATTGCTTATTCAGGTGAAACTGCTTTAAAACAAGATGATATAGATCCAAGAGGACACTCGATAGAATGTAGAATAAATGCTGAAAATCCTGCATTAGATTTTCAACCCAGTCCTGGTACTATTAGTGTTTGTCATCAACCATCGGGTTTTAGAACGAGGGTTGATGGATCAATTTTCCAAGGCTGTAAAATTACACCTTACTACGATAGTTTAATAGCTAAGGTAATTTGTAAAGGTAGAAATAGAACAGAAGCTATTCAAAGAACTTTAAGATCATTAGATGAATTTGTATTAGAAGGGATTACTACAACAATTGATCTGCATAAAAAAATTTTAAAACACGAGAATTTTATAAATTCAAATTTTGATACAAATTGGTTAAGTAAAGAAAAATTTTACTAAATTTTTTTGCAGTTTATCAATTGAAGATCATAAATAGCATGATCAAAAGGAGTTAAGCTTGGATCTGAAGCAAAAGTCCAACCGTTGAAGATAAAAACTTTTTCATTTTCACTTTTTGTTAAATCTTTTACTTGCATATAAGCGATATCATCAACTTTATTATTTTTTTTAACCTTTCCACATTGAAGAATTTTTATTTCTAACGGGCCAAAACGTGTCAGTTCGTTTAAGTAAACAATCAATTTGGTTGATTTCGCAGTGATTTTATCTAGTCCGATAAGTTCCGCATGAGGAGTATTGATATTATTCTCTTTTTTTTTTCTTTCCTTAATTTCGCTGCTTGATATATTTTTTTCTCTCTCTTCTTGAAGATCCTCAAAACTAGGTTTTATTTTTTCAATATTTACTAACGGACTAGTAATTATTTTTTGTTCTGCATGCAAGAAATAGCTACTTGAAAAAAAAATTAGTATTAAAAAAATTTTGAAATTATTTCCAAGTATCATATTTTTTCCTAATATTATCTTTTTTAATTTTGACAGGTTGATGTCTTTGTTTTGTCCCAGTTTTGTTTTCCTCATGATCTTTTTGCCAATGATATTTTTTTTCAATAGTTTTGTCTGGAATTTTATCAATCGTGTGATGCATCCACATATACCAATCTGATGTAATTTTAGTAGCCTCAATATTATTAGAATAAACGACCCATCTTTGATCATTTTTGTTTTTATAGTATTTGTTTCCAAACTTATCTTTGCCAACGAATTTGCCAGTAAATAAAGTTTTAAGGAATGTTCCAAAAGTTTGTTTATTCCACCAGGTAAAAATAATTTTTAAGCTCATTTTCGAAATTTTTAAATCCACACAATTTAGAATTGTATAATTATACGATAGACACTTATAATATTTTATATATATCTTCAATAGACTCCATTTTTATGAAAAAATTTATTGTTGAAACGTACTATACATGCACTTTTAAGACAGTTCATAAACTCGATGAATTAAATGACAAGGAATTGTCCAAGATAGATAACAGAGATGACGGTGATGTCGAGGTAATAGATGTAAAATTAAATAATAGAAAAACTAAAAAAGTTGGCGGAAAAAAAGGTGATAAAAATTCAAATATTAAAATAGATAGTACAATTCCGCAAAGCTTAACTAATAAAATTAAGAATAACAAAAACACGAATTTTGAAAATGTTAATAATATAAAAGCAAAAAATAATTCCCGTTTCAAAATGCCTGATAGAAGAAAAGGTTATATCCAAAAGTCACAGATTGGAGATCATAAAGTGTATTTGCATACTGGGGAATATGACGACGGAAAAATAGGTGAAATATTTATAGATACAAATAAAGAAGGTGAATTAGTTAAAGCTATGATGAACAATTTTGCAATAGCTATTTCACTTGGATTGCAATATGGAGTTCCGTTAGATGAATACGTGGATGCTTTTATCGATACAAAATTTGAACCGTCAGGAAACGTTGTTGGAAATGATAGAATTTTAAGTGCATCTTCAATTTTAGATTATGTTTTTAGAGAGTTAGCAATTTCATATCTTGGTAGAGAGGAACTAGCACATACCCCTTCTATTGCTAACAAAAAAAATCTTTCGCATGAAAGAACTGATGACAAATTTTTGAATATTGTAAAAAATATTACCTCTAAAGGTTTTGTGAGAAGTAATTTAGAAGAAAAATTAGTAGATCTTTCAGATGTTAGAATTAATTTAAAAACAAAAAATTAGTTTTTCTTTTTTTCGATTTTAATACCTAGCTCTTTTATTTGATTTTCAGTTACCTCAGATGGGGCTTGCATCATTAAATCTTGAGCGTTTTGATTCATTGGAAATAGAGTGACCTCTCTTATATTTTTTTTATTAGCAAGCAACATTACTAATCTATCAATGCCAGGAGCAATTCCACCATGGGGTGGTGCTCCATAACTTAAAGCATTAATCATACCGCTAAATTTATTTTGCACTTGAGTTTTATCATAACCAGCTACGGCGAATAACTTATACATTAGTTCAGGAATATGATTTCTGATAGCACCTGATGATAACTCTATTCCGTTACATACTATGTCATATTGAAACGCTTTTATTTTTAATGGGTCGCTAAAATCTAAATCCTTTAAATTACCTTGAGGCATTGAAAATGGATTATGACTAAAAATTATTTTTTTAGATTTTTCGTCGTATTCGAACATAGGGTAATCAATGATCCAACAAAATGAAAATTCATTTTCATTTACCAATTTTAAATCTTGGGCTATTTTATTTCTTGCTTGTGATAATATTTTATTTAT
>CACIYA010000038.1 GCA_902590755.1 uncultured Pelagibacteraceae bacterium
AAAATTCCAGACGTCAGATTATCAAGACCAAAGAATTTAATTATATATGATAATTTGAAGAAAAAAATTTACTACATTGAAAACATTTTTGCTGACACAAAAATCAAAAACTATAAAGAAATTTACGATTCAATTATAAAAAAATTTGAGACGTTTGAAAATTTTGAAAATATTAAACTCCCAGAACAATTTACTTTTAAAATAAACAAAAACTTAATAAAATCAAATATCTCAAAAAATAGATTTAAGTTTTTGGTCAAAAAAGCAAAAGAATACATTAAAAAGGGCGATATTTTTCAAGTTGTTTTAAGTCAAAGATTTGAGAGAAAAATTAATAAAAGACCTATAGAAATTTACAATCACTTGAGAAAGTCTAACCCATCTCCATTTATGTTTTATTTTAATTATGAAGATTTTAATGTTCTAGGTAGTAGTCCAGAAATACTTGTAAGATTAAGAAATGGTGAAGTTACTATTCGACCAATAGCAGGTACAAGACCAAGAGGAAGAAATAAAAATGAAGACAAAAGATATGAAACAGAACTTCTTAAAGACAAGAAAGAGTTAGCAGAGCATCTCATGTTGTTAGACCTTGGTAGAAATGATGTTGGAAAAGTCGCTAAAATTAATACTGTTAAAGTAACTGAAAAGTTTAAAGTAGAAAAATATTCACACGTTATGCATATTGTCTCAAATGTAATAGGAAAGTTTAATAATCAGGCCTCAATTTTTGAAACTCTTTTATCAGGATTTCCAGCAGGAACAGTAAGCGGAGCTCCAAAAATTAGAGCAATGGAAATAATAGACGAACTAGAAAAAAACAAAAGAAAACTATATGCAGGTGGAATTGGTTACTTCACCCCCAACAACGAATTCGATACTTGTATTGCTTTAAGAACAGCTATCATAAAAAAAGATAAATTTTATGTTCAAGCAGGAGCAGGTATTGTTGCAGACAGCAAACCTGAGAGAGAATATGCAGAAACAGTTAATAAGGCAAAAGCATTGATGAAAGCGGTAGATTAAATGAAAATTTTATTAATAGATAATTATGATAGTTTTACTTATAATTTATTTCATTACATTTCAAAAATTAGGAAAAATGTTGAGGTAATTCGAAACGACAAAATAGATGGTAAAACTATTTTAAGAAATAGATATGACAAAATTGTAATATCTCCAGGTCCTGGTAATCCTAATCAAGCAGGAAATTGTTTAAAAATTGTAAAAGAAGTTTACAAAAAAATTCCAATTTTAGGTGTTTGTTTAGGTCATCAAATAATTGGCCAGGTTTTTGGTGGAAAAATTATTAACGCTAAGAATTTAATGCACGGAAAAACTAGTAAAATAAAGCATAATAAAACTGGTTTATTTAGGAATATAAAAAATAACTTTGAGGCAACTAGATATCACAGTTTAGTAGTCGATCGTAAAAAATTCCCAGAAAAACTGTTAATTACAGCTGAAACTAAAAATAAGACAATAATGGGAATAATGCATAAAGAATATAATATTCATGGGTTTCAATTTCATCCTGAAAGTATAAGTACTAAAGTAGGTATGAAATTAATTAAGAACTTTATAATTAGTTAAAATGTCTAATTTTGTGGAAAATTTAAAAAAAGGTCAGGATCTTTCTTTTGAGGAGAGTAAAGCTCTTTTTAATAAGCTTATGGAGGGAAAATATGATGAAAATTCAATTATTGAAATTTTAGAGTCTCTTACAAAAAAAGGTGAAACTAAAGATGAGTTGGCGGGAGGAATTTTTGTTCTAAGAGAAAAAGCTACTAAAGTTAAAGCTGATCAAAATACAATAGATACATGTGGGACAGGAGGAGACAGGCAAAACTCTTTAAATATTTCTACTGCTGCAGCTATAGTTTTAGCAAGTATGGGTGTAAAAGTTGCTAAGCATGGTAACAAAGCTGTTTCTTCAAACTGCGGGTCTGCAGATGTATTAGAAGCTTTAAAAATAAATATTAACTTGAAACCAAATGAAGCTGAAGAAAGTATAAAGAACTTTAATTTTGCTTTTATGTTTGCGCCTAATTATCATTCAGCAATGAAGCATGTGGGATCTGCTAGAAAAAAAATGGGAAAGAAAACAATCTTTAACTTAATTGGGCCTTTAAGTAGTCCCGCACAGGTAAAGAGACAGGTAATAGGAGTATTTGATAAAAAATGGATGAAACCTTTCGCTGAGGCGCTCAAAGAAAACGGAGTTGTTCATGCATTAATCGTTCATAGCGAAGATGGGATGGATGAGATATCTCCATTTGCAAAAACAAGTGTGGTTGAACTTAAAGATTCAATGATTAAAGAATTTACTATTGATCCAAAAACTTTAGGAATTAATTCTGCAAATAAGGAAAATTTAAAAGGAAAAAATGCAGAATACAATTCTAAAAAAATTATTGAAATATTTAAAGGAAAAAATAATGAATTTTCTCAATCTGTTGCTCTTAATGTAGCAGCAGGTTTAATAGTTTCTGGTAAAAAAAGCGATTTTAAGATGTCATTCGAAAAGGCTACGAAACATTTAAATTCCGGACAAGTATTTCAGCACTTAGTGAAAATCCAATCAAATTAATGACTAATATTTTAGAAAAAATTATCGAGGAAAAAAGATGCTCATTGGACCTGATTAAAAAAGAAAAATCTTTAGATATTTTAGAAAAAAATATTAAAGAGCAAAGTTTTCTAAATTTTAAAGAAACAATCCAAAAAAATAAGGGTATTTCTTTAATAACCGAAATTAAAAAAGCAAGCCCATCTGCTGGCGTTCTTGTAAAAAATTTTGATCATTTTAACATTGCAAAAATGTATGTAGATAATGGTGCTACTTGCCTTTCGGTTTTGACAGAGGAAAATTATTTTTTAGGAAAACTAGATTATATTCAAGATATAAAAAAAAAATTTAAAATACCAGTTCTAGCTAAAGATTTTTTTATAGATCCTTATCAAATCGCTTTATCAAAAAGCTATGGTTGTGATTGTGTTTTGATAATAATTGCAGCACTTAA
>CACIYA010000039.1 GCA_902590755.1 uncultured Pelagibacteraceae bacterium
TAGAATTGACTAAATCTATATTTAGTATTTAAAAAAATAGGGTCAAAAATACATGTGTACAATCAAGATCATTTTGGTTTTAATTAGTTATTAAGAAAAAAAAGGGGGAAAAATGAGTACACAACAAGCATCAAGCTCGAAAGTGTCTTCATCTTTAGATACCTCTCATTTGAAGGTTAAATTTCCATTTAAAGCTAAATATGGAAACTACATTAACGGAAAATTTGTAGAACCTAAATCTGGAAAGTATTTTGATAATACTACTCCTATCACTAATGAAGTTATCTGTAAGGTGCCACGATCGAACGAAAAAGACGTTGATTTTGCTCTAGATGCAGCTCACGCAGCATTTCCAACATGGGGAAAGACATCAATCACAGAAAGATCAAATATTCTTTTGAAGATTGCCGATGTTATAGAGAAAAATCTAAATGTTTTAGCTACAGCAGAGTGTTTGGACAATGGTAAGCCAATAAGAGAATGTATGGCTGCAGATTTACCTTTGGTAATTGACCATTGGAGATATTTCGCTGGAGTAATAAGAGCAGAGGAAGGTTCAGTTGCTGAAATAAGTAACAGTGAATATTCTTACCACATACCTGAGCCATTAGGAGTAGTTGGTCAGATAATACCTTGGAACTTCCCATTGCTAATGGCTACATGGAAACTAGCTCCAGCTTTGGCAGCAGGAAACTGTGTAGTACTTAAACCAGCTGAACAAACACCAGCATCAATTATGCTTTTAATGGAACTAATTGGAGATCTATTACCAGCAGGTGTTGTTAACGTTGTTAGCGGATATGGTCTTGAAGCAGGTAAACCTTTAGCTTCTTCAAAAAGAATAAAGAAGATTGCTTTTACAGGCGAAACTACTACTGGACGTTTGATTATGCAGTATGCATCTCAAAACTTAATACCAATTACTTTGGAATTAGGTGGTAAATCTCCAAACATTTTCTTTGAAGATGTTATGGCTAAAGATGATGACTTCTTTGATAAATGTTTAGAAGGGTTTGCTATGTTTACGCTTAACCAAGGAGAAGTTTGCACTTGTCCAAGTAGAGCTTTAATTCAAAAATCTATCTATGATAAATTCATGGAGAAAGCGATCAAAAGAACTAAAGCTGTAAAACAAGACAATCCTTTAAAGATGGAAACAATGATTGGAGCTCAAGCTTCATTAGAACAAATGGAAAAAATTAAGTCTTATTTAGACTTAGGTAAAAAAGAAGGCGCCAAAGTTCTATGTGGTGGAAGTGAAGCTAAGATCAATAGTGGTCTTGAAAAAGGAAACTACATCCAACCAACAATTTTTGAAGGAAAAAACAACATGCGAATATTCCAAGAAGAGATCTTTGGACCAGTTGTATCAGTTACAACATTTAAAGATGAGAAAGAAGCATTAGAGATAGCTAATGATACTCTTTACGGATTAGGAGCAGGTGTTTGGACTAGAGACGGAAACATTGCGTACAGAATGGGTAGAGGTATTGAAGCAGGTAGAGTTTGGACAAACTGCTACCATGCGTATCCGGCTCACGCTGCATTTGGTGGATATAAACAATCTGGTATCGGAAGAGAAACTCACAAAATGATGTTAAATCATTACAGACAAGTGAAGAACTTGCACGTGTCTTACAGTGAGAAAAAATTAGGCTTCTTTTAACCAATAATATATAATGGCCCATGATTCTAAATCATGGGCCGAAATATACAAATGAAAGTATCATTCACATTATCCGCAAAAAAACTACTAAATGAAATCAAAGAAGTTCATGGAGATGATCTTTTATTTCATCAATCAGGTGGATGTTGTGATGGTAGCGCGCCTATGTGTTTTCCAGCTAAAGAATACCAAGTAGGTAACAGCGATGTAAAATTGGGAGAAGTAGATGGAACTCCTTTTTATATGAATGAGGATCAATACGAAAAGTGGAAACATACAGATCTTACAATTGATGCAGTTAAAGGAATTGGAGGAATGTTCTCATTAGATAATGGCACAGGACAAAGATTTCTTACAAAATCAGAAATATGTGTTGTTGTAGATAACGATAAAAAGAAGACTAACTAATCTCTTTATAGACAAGCCTAAAAATATCTGTATTTAATTAAATATGAGCCAAATTTTGCTTACAGATGTAAGAAAAAAATTCTTAAACTATTTTAAAAAAAACAATCATCAAATTGTTGATTCAAGCAATTTAGTACCTAATAATGATCCTACACTTATGTTTACCAATTCGGGAATGGTTCAGTTTAAAAATGTTTTTACAGGGTTGGAAAAACGACCGTATAAAACTGCTACTACGTCACAAAAATGTGTGAGAGCAGGTGGTAAACATAATGATTTAGAAAATGTTGGTTATACACCTAGACACCACACTTTTTTTGAAATGCTCGGAAATTTTTCATTCGGTGATTATTTTAAAGAGCAAGCTATTCATCATGCTTGGAATTTACTGACTAAAGATTATGGATTACCTAAAGAAAAATTATCAGTAACAGTGTTTCATGAGGATGATGATGCGTTTAATCTTTGGAAAAAAATAGCTGGTTTAAGTGAGAATAAAATAATCAAAATATCAACATCTGATAATTTTTGGTCAATGGGTGATACAGGACCATGTGGTCCTTGCTCTGAAATTTTCTATGATCATGGTGATGAATTAAAAGGCGGACCTCCTGGCAGCCCAGATGAAGACGGTGATAGATTTATTGAAATTTGGAATCTTGTATTTATGCAATACGAACAAATATCAAAAGAAAAAAGAATTAATTTACCAAAACCTTCTGTTGATACAGGTATGGGGCTTGAACGTATGACAGCAGTTCTACAAGGTACTCATGATAATTATAAAATCGATCACTTTCAAAAAATT
>CACIYA010000040.1 GCA_902590755.1 uncultured Pelagibacteraceae bacterium
TTCCAGTAGGTTTAGGAGCGCCTATTTACTCTAAACTAGATACTGATATAGCTGCTGCTTTGATGAGTATTAATGCAGTTAAAGGAGTAAATATTGGAGCGGGTATGAATGCTGCTTTTTTAAGTGGCGAAGAAAATTCTGATGAAATGAGTAAAAGATCAGGAACAATAAAATTTAAATCAAACCAAGCGGGAGGAATTTTAGGAGGTATTTCCTCAGGTCAAAATATTGTAGTATCTTTTGCTGTAAAACCCACATCTTCAATTTTAACAAGTCGAGATACAATAGATAAAAAAGGTAATAATACTAAAATTTCTGTAAGAGGTAGACATGACCCTTGTGTAGGTATTAGAGCAGTCCCGATTGGTGAAGCAATGATAAATTGTGTCCTTTTAGATCATTATTTAATGAACAGAGCACAGTGCGGTTGATTAGGAAATTTTATTTTTATTTTTAGCTAAAATAATATTTGAATTTAGAGTCTCCTCAACTTTATTTAAGATCGATAAATCGTCCAAACCGGCAACCTTATACATTTTTTCGGGAGTATCTTGGTCAATAAAAATATCAGGCAAAATCATAGATCTA
The DNA here is from genome assembly GCA_902590755.1 of uncultured Pelagibacteraceae bacterium. Classification (GTDB taxonomy): domain Bacteria; phylum Pseudomonadota; class Alphaproteobacteria; order Pelagibacterales; family Pelagibacteraceae; genus Pelagilacustribacter. The sequence goes on from CACIYA010000040.1 coordinate 589, forward strand.
AATTTTAAACCAGTGTCAAACACACCTCTATCAGATAATAATTGCATAACATGCGAACCAAAACCGCCTATGGAGCCCTCTTCAATAGAAATTAATACCTCGTGATTAGTTGCTAATTCCATTATTAATTTTTCGTCAAGAGGTTTAGCAAATCTAGCATCTACTAATGTGCATTCAATTCCTTTCAAAGATAGTTTTTCAGAAGCTTTTTTACATTCCTCAAGTCTTGCACCAAAATTTAATAAAGCTACTTTTTTTCCCTCTCTAACTATTCTCGCTTTACCGATTTCTAAAACTTCGTTGATAGGGGGTAACTGAACACCTATACCATTTCCTCGTGGATATCTAAAAGCAGAGGGTCTATCATTAATTTCAACTGAAGTATTAATCATTTTAACCAACTCAGCCTCATCGCTAGCAGCCATTACAATAAAATTTGGTAAAGTAGATAAATAAGTTATGTCAAAAGAGCCTGCGTGCGTTGGACCGTCAGCTCCGACTAAGCCAGCTCTATCTATGGCAAATCTTACAGGCAGGGATTGTAAAGCGACATCATGAACTACCTGATCATACCCTCTTTGTAAAAATGTTGAATAAATGGCTGCATAAGGTTTAAAACCTTCAGTAGCTAATCCTGCCGCGAAAGTTACGGCATGTTGCTCGGCAATACCTACATCAAAAGTTCTATCTGGAAATTTTTTCTCAAATAAATTTAGGCCTGTTCCAGATGGCATTGCACCTGTAATCCCTATTATTTTAGTATCTTGCTCCGCATGTTTAATAAGTGTTTCTGCAAAAACTTTTGTATAAGATGGGGTGTTTGATTTAGATTTTGATTGCTCTCCTGTAGAAACATCAAATTTTGTAACGCCATGATATTTATCGCCTGATTCTTCTGCAGGCTTATATCCTTTTCCTTTTTGGGTTCTAACGTGTATAAGCACTGGTCCTTGATGATTTGAGTTTTTAACATTTTCAAATATTTGAACTAAATTTACAACATCATGACCATCGATTGGGCCTACATAATAAAAACCTAGTTCGCTAAATAATGTCCCACCAGTCACCATATTTCTCAACATATCTTCTGCTTTTCCCGCTTTCTGACTAAACCTTTTTGAAAAAGAGGAGATAATCATTTTAATAGTTTCTCTAAAACTAAAATACAATTTACCAGATAATAAGTTGGCCAGGTATTTACTCATTGCTCCAACGGGTCTTGCTATCGACATATCGTTATCATTTAATACTACAATTAAATTAGATTTTAACGCTCCGGCATTATTCATTGCCTCATAAGCCATTCCAGCACTCATAGCTCCATCTCCAATAACAGCAATCACGTTGTTCTGATTATTAGATAATTTTTTTGCAACTGACATGCCTAAGGTTGATGAAATAGAAGTCGAACTATGTGCTGCACCAAATGGATCATATTCACTTTCAGATCTTTTAGTAAATCCCGATAATCCACCACCTTTCCTTAAGGTTTTAATTCTATCTCTTCTTCCTGTTATTATTTTGTGAGGATAACATTGATGACTTACATCCCAAACTAGTTTGTCTTTAGGGGTGTCAAAAACATAATGTAAAGCAACTGTTAACTCAACTACTCCCAAACCAGCGCCAAGATGTCCTCCAGTTTCAGATACTACTTCAATTAACTCGTCTCTTAGTTCATCCGAAATTTGTTTTAATTTTTCTTTTTTAAATTTTCTTAGATCAGATGGAAAGTTAATTTGTTTTATTAATCTTGGCATTAAAAATTTCTTTCTTGAATAAATTTTATTGTTTTTTTTAAATCATTAGCTTTTTTTCCATGTTTTTTTAATTTAAGCAATATTTTTTTCTCTAAATTATCAGCATACTTAATTGATTTTCTATAGCCAATTAGATTAATTAAAGTGCATTTTCCTCTTTTCCAATCTTTTTTGATTGGCTTTCCGGCTAATTTTTTTGAACCTTTTACATCCAAAAAAT
>CACIYA010000041.1 GCA_902590755.1 uncultured Pelagibacteraceae bacterium
TACTTTTGCATTTTCTCTACCTTGGCCTATTTTTTCTCCTTTATATGCATACCAAGCTCCTGATTTTTCAACCACTCCCGCTTTAGTTCCGAGATCAATAAGTTCACCTAATTTACTTATTCCTTTACCGTACATTAGATCGAATTCAACTACCTTAAATGGTGGAGCAACTTTGTTTTTAATTACTTTAACTCTTGTTGAATTACCAATAATTTGGTCTTTTTCTTTAATTGCACCTATCCTTCTAATGTCCATTCTCACAGAAGAATAAAATTTTAGTGCATTTCCCCCAGATGTTGTTTCTGGATTTCCAAACATTACACCTATCTTCATTCTTATTTGATTTATAAAGATAACCATTGTATTTGATTTAGATACTGATCCAGTAATTTTTCTCAAAGCTTGGCTCATTAATCTTGATTGTAAGCCAACATGATGGTCTCCCATTTCTCCCTCGAGTTCTGCTTTAGGAGTTAGTGCTGCCACTGAGTCTACGACTAGCACAGAGACCGATCCTGATTTGATGAGTGTATCAGTAATTTCTAAAGCCTGTTCTCCAGTATCAGGTTGAGATATTAATAATTCTTCAGTTTTTACTCCTAATTTTTTTGCGTAAACTGGATCCATAGCATGCTCTGCATCTACAAAAGCACATATTCCTCCTGCTTTTTGTGCTTCAGCTACGACTTGTAAAGCTAAAGTTGTTTTTCCTGATGACTCTGGGCCATAAATTTCCACTATTCTGCCTTTTGGTAGACCCCCTATTCCTAGCGCTAAATCTAAACTCAATGAACCTGTAGAAATTGCTTCTACATCCAGAGCTTTTTGCTGGCCAAGTCTCATTACAGATCCTTTTCCAAAGTTTTGATCAATTTGATTGATTGCTGCTTCTAGAGACTTGTTTTTTTCTTTTAATTCTTGTTGTTTTTTATTGTCAGTTTTAACCACTTTTAAGTTATTTTTTGTCATTTTATTCCTTTTTTTGTTGTTCGAATCATTACCATAAATGTACACATTTTGTTCTTTTTATCAAGAATTTTAAAAAATACCTCAAATTATGGTTATTTTACTGATTTTAAGGACAAAGATCCAATTTGTTTAGCCAACTCAAATTGAGAAACAACAAAGTCTCTTTCCGCCTTGGCAAATGCTATTTTAGCTTCAAGCAGAAGACTTCTGGACTGTATTACTTCCAAAGTGGTTCTTGTGTTTCCTGAGTCATATTCCAGAGTAATACCCTCATTTGCAATTTCGGCCGCTTTTAGCTGTGATTTGGTAGCTTCTAAAACGCCCTTGAATGATTGATATTGGGACCAAGCATTTGAAGTCTCAGTAAGAATTTTGTTTTTCGTGTCTTGAAGTAATAATTGTACTCGTTGTTTCTCGTAAGAAGATTTTTTTATTGATGAGATATTTTCTCCTCCTTTAATAATCGGCCAAGTTATAGTTGCCTTTACTGTTTCATCATCTTTTTCATCAATAGATGAGCTGAAATCACTATTTTCTGATTTAGAGATATTAATTGAAGCAGAGGGAGAAAATCTTGATTTTTCAATTCTCAAATCTTTTACAGCTATTTCATAATTTAATTTTGCAATTAAAAGTTCTAAATTTTTTAAATTTGCGATTTCAAGTGAAGCTTTAAGACTTGATGGTAAAATAATGAAAAATTTATCATCAAGCACATCCTCATTTAATAATTTCTCTCCGGTTACTCTTTGAAAATTAGTTTTAGACGAAAGAAGTTCTGTTTTTGCTTTAATTAAATTTGCATTCGCGCCCGCTAATGATGACTCTGATTGTGCTAAATCTGTTAACGTTATTTCACCCTTTTGTAATCTTGCACTATCAAACTCTACTTGCCTTTCGAATAAGTCTAGATTAGATTTATTAAATCTCTCATTTTTAAATTTAAATATGTAATCAAAATAAGCTGAGGCAGTATTTATTATTGTTTGTTGTTCTGTCTGTTTTAATTCTAAACTTGCTTTTTGTGTTTCTAATTCAGATTTTTTAAAAGTATTTACTCCTTTAAAACCAGAAAAAATTTTTTGTTCAAGTGAAATCATCTTTTTTTCAGAATCAGAATTAGAGTCTGATAAACTACTTCCGCTTTGATTTGTCCTGTTGGTTGAGGTAGTACTATTTTGTTCTCCTGAAATTGTAATACTTGGTAAAAATTCACTTCTAGAAATATTTTTACTTTGTTCTGCAGACTTTAATTTTTGTCTCTCAGCATTTAATACAAGATTATTTTCTAATGCTTTTTTTAAATAAAATTGAAGATTTTCTTGTGCATTTAAATTTGAAAACCCTAGCAGAATAAAAATTGAAAATATTGCTCTCATTTAATTAAATCTCAAAGATTTCAATCTGTGTTTATTGTCAATAGTTATTATACAGTCAGATTTTTTACTAAAGTTTCTTAACATATGTTTTGTTAATCTCTCATAAAACATAATAAAATTTTTAATTTCTGTGTTGCTCATTGTTTTTTT
>CACIYA010000042.1 GCA_902590755.1 uncultured Pelagibacteraceae bacterium
TAAGCTAATCCAGATGCACCTTGTTCTTTTGCCCATCTATCAATATTGTCAAAAAAACTTCTTGGTTTATCTTTTGTATTTTTAGTAACAATTGCTTTTGCTTTTGAACCAGACTTAATGAGCTTATTAAATAAATCAAATTTAACATCGTTTCTCCTAAAAATTGAAGTTATATCACTCAGTATTAATGGATTTCTTAAATCTGGTTTATCAGTCCCATATTTATTCATAGCTTCTGAATAAGATATCCTAGGAAAATTAACTGATGAAATTTTCTTTGTAGAGAAATTTTTAAATAAATTAATCATTAATTCTTCAACTACTTTGAAAACATCCTCTTGTTCAACAAATGACATTTCAAGATCTAATTGATAAAATTCACCCGGACTTCTATCAGCTCTAGCGTCTTCATCTCTAAAACATGGAGCTATTTGAAAATATTTATCAAATCCTGATACCATTATTAGCTGCTTAAATTGCTGAGGTGCTTGAGGCAGTGCATAAAATTTTCCTGGATTCAATCTACTCGGTACGAGAAAGTCTCTAGCGCCTTCAGGACTTGAAGAAGTTAAAATTGGAGTTTGATATTCTAAAAAACCAAGTTTTGTCATCTCAGACCTAATAAAAGATATTACTTTTGACCTTAGTATAATGTTTTTATGCATTTCATCTCTTCTTAAATCTAAAAATCTATACTTAAGCCTAATTTCTTCTGGATAATCCTGCTCACCAAAAACTGGTATTGGTAAATCTTTTGCAAAAGATAAAACTTCAACAGATTTGATTTGTACCTCAATTTTTCCAGTTTTCAATTCATTGTTTTCAGTGCCTTTTTCTCTCATCACTACTGTACCATTTATTTGGATGACTGTTTCAGGTTTTACTTTTTCTAAAAGAGAAAAATTTTCATTATCATTTTCAATTACGCATTGTGTCAAACCATAGTGGTCTCTTAAATCAATAAATAATAAATTTCCGTGATCTCTTTTTCTATGTATCCAGCCAGATAAACGTACGGTCTTATTGATATTCTTTTCATTCAACTCTGAACAATTATGAGTTCTATATTTATTCATCTGTTTAATACTTTTTTTATTAGATTAATATTTATTGATTTTCCAGTAGATAAAGACAAATGATCAATATCTTTAATAAATTTAAACATTTTTTCATAAGATCTATCAACATTATTTATTATATAATTTGAAATTTTAGGCTCAATCTTTATCTGTTTTTCAGAAAAAAATTTAGAAATGATTACCTCCAACAGATCATCAGTAGGCAAGTCTATACCAATATAGATTAAGCTTTTCACTCTTGAGTTTAAATCTTCAAGTTTTAAGGGAAACTCTTTTATTGGTTGAACACTATTAATAAGAATATAATTTTCAAATTGTTTTGAAAAATTAAAAATAGAATACAAAAGTTTTTCATTTATATTATTTTCGTAATTATCAATTATTAAACACTCTAATAAATTCAACTCGTGAATTATTTTATCATCTACGTCTTTGGCTTTAATTATTTTTAATTTTTTAATTTTTTTGCCCAAAATATTTGATAAATGTGTTTTTCCCGAACCAGAAGCTCCATAGACATTTAACCATTTTCCTGGCCAATTAGGCCAGCTTTCAATTAATTTATATGCAGAAAAATTGTTTGAAGAAACATAAAAATCTTCCTCATAATATTTGATTTTAAAAGGGAATTTCAAAACTAATTGACTCATTTATGAAAGTTTTATACTCCATTGTTCGCTTATTAAATTCAAAATAATATCTTGTTCTTTAAGTTGCTCAATCATCTTATCTAATTTTCCAAGATACTTTATTTTAATTAAAACTGATGAATTATTAAATTCCTGCACAAATATATCTTCGATCAAATCAATCTTGCGTAACCTTTGATTTAGAGCAAGAAGATTATTTTTCTTATTAATATCAAATTTGGCATTTAAAAAGGAGGGTGTTCTAACATCAATTAAATTTTGAGATTTGATTATATTTATAATTTCTTTTTTAACATCAAAGATTATTCTTTCATAAAAGATTTTTTGGTTTTCTCTTTTTAAAACAATTTTTTTTATAATATTTTTGCCAGAAATCCTTACTTTTAAATATATCTTTTCCTCATTCTTATTCATATCCTCAATTAAAACCATAGCTATATTTTTTGAAGAATACTCCTCAAACATTCTCTCAAGGTTTATATTCATTAAGTTGCTATAATTAGTATTAATAAGTTGAA
>CACIYA010000043.1 GCA_902590755.1 uncultured Pelagibacteraceae bacterium
CCTGTTTTTTTAAATTATCAAGCTGTTTTTGTTGTTGTCTTTTAAGTTCATCTGCTCTTTTTAAATTATTTTCTGCTGCATTTAACCTAGCTTCTGCTTCTTGCCGTCTTGCATGTATTCCTGAAATACCAGCTGCCTCCTCAAGTATTGATTTTCTCTCTATAGGCTTCGCAGTTACTAATTGACCGATTCTCCCCTGGCTAATTAATGATGGGGAGTGTGCACCAGTAGATAGATCAGCGAAAAAAGTTTGAACGTCTCTTGCTCTTACTTCTTTATCATTGATGTAATATTTCGAACCTTTATCCTTTTCTATTTTTCTCTTTACAGTTATTTCATCAAATTCTTTGAATTGAACTGGCCCGGTTTTTTCGTGATTATCTAATAATAAAGTAACTTCAGAAATATTCTTTGAAGGTCGATTGGAAGTTCCTGAAAAAATTACATCTTCCATTCCAGACCCTCTCATGCTTTTTGCTGAACTTTCTCCCATACACCATCTAAGTGCCTCAACAATATTTGACTTACCACACCCGTTAGGACCAACCACTCCAGTAAGACCTTTTTCAATTAAAACAGTTGTTTTTTCAGAAAAAGATTTAAAACCAGTCATTTCTAAATTTTTAAATTTCATTTAAATAATCCATTCTTTTTTAAATTTTTTTCAACTTCTTTTTTTAATTTCGAATATTCAATTTTACCAACGTATTTTTTCTCATTTATGAAAATCGTAGGAGTTGACTCAATTTTATATTTTTTTTGTGCCTCAATTCTTTGATTTAAAATATCATCCTGAAATTTATCACTTTTAAGACAGTTAGTCATATCTTCATTTTGTAAATTAATCTCTGAACCGATTTTTTTAAGAGAGTTATTAATTTTATTTATATCAGAACCTTTTGCCCATACTCCTTGTTTTTTGTATATTTTACCAAGAAGCTCAAAGCTTTTTTCTTTATCAACATTACATCTTAAAATTATTTCAGCATTGAGAGCCGCTAAGTCTAATGGAAAAGGATGGTGCTCAAATCTTACAAGATTTTTATCTATAAAATCTTTTTTTAAATTATAAAAAATTTTAGAATGAAAATTAGCACAAGCTGGACAAGTCAACGAAGAGAAAACTTTGATAGTTAACTTTGCCTCGGAATTTCCAACACTTACTATTTTACCTTTAGCCTGAATTGTAAATACGGTGAGAAGAATAAATAATGATTTACAAATTATTTTAGTCATTTTTTTCATTATATGCTTTCAAAAAATTTCTCAAAAAAACTTTAAGTTTATCATCATTAACTTCTTTCATTTTTGCCTCAACTTCATCAAGGTTTTTTATTTTTTGGAAATTTTTTATTTTGTTGTTTATCTCAGGTTGTACGATTTTGAGATTTACGTTGCTTATACAATTATATCCAAAAAAAGAGTTAATTTTATCTTTAATCTCGTTTTTTTCATACTCTACCTCTATTTCTTTTCCATGAAGCACATTTAAAATCAAAGTTCCGTTTCTCATTTCTTTTCCCATTTTTACCTTTATAGGATAACATGCATCTGAAATTTTTTTACTTACCATTCTTGTCCAATTATCAACTATATTTGAATAGTTATAACCACCTTTTTTTAAATGTCTTTTTAAAGTCTTAGGAATTGAGCTTGAAAAAGGACGAAGTCCTTGTATGAAAGTCTGCGTTTTACTATTATTTTTTTTATGCATATAAATTCAACTTTATCAAAAAAAATTTTAGCTTGGTATGATAATAGCAAAAGGAAATTGCCTTGGCGTGTTGGCAAAAAGTCACCAAAAAAGCTGTATTATAGGCTTTTAAGCGAGTTTATGTTGCAGCAAACTCAAGTAAAAACGGTTATTCCTTACTTCAATAAATTTATAAAAAAATTTAAAACAATTAAAGCTTTATCTAAAAGCAATGAGCGAGAAATCTTAAAAATGTGGGAAGGTCTTGGTTATTATAGAAGAGCAAGAAATCTTTTGGCATGCTCTAAAATTTTGGTTAACAATTACAAATCTAGATTACCAAGATCAATAATTGAAATAAAAAAACTCCCAGGGGTAGGCGATTATACTGCAAACGCACTATTAGGATTAGTTTATAATGAACCAAGAATAGCTTTAGATGGTAACGTAAAAAGGGTATTTTCAAGAAATCTGAACATTGAAGAAG
>CACIYA010000044.1 GCA_902590755.1 uncultured Pelagibacteraceae bacterium
TGGAAATTGCTATGAATGCTACTGACTATTTTCTTACTGGTGGAGCTATTTTAACTTGGTGGGTTGTGCCAATAATGTTAGCTATTGGTTTTGTAACACCTTGGCCATATAATTATTGGAGACTAAAAAAATTTAACGAAGCTTGCCATTAAGTAATTTTGTTTAAGATTTTATCCTTAAAAATAAAATGATGAACAATCACTGCAAGTATATGCAGACTTACAAGTGCTAATAATAAGTAATTAGCATAAATATGAACTTCATAATAAGCATCCGCTAAAACAAAATTATCTTTTTCAAATCCATATTTAAAAAATATGAAATTAAGCCTTTCTCCCATATAAAGTTTTTTAAGAATTCCAGAAATAGTTATGGAAAAAATAGATACATAAAGCAAAAAATGGTTAGCCTTTCCAATGAAAACTTGTCCTTTAAAAAAACTTTTAGTTTCAGATGGACTTTGGTTAAAAAATTTCCAAATTAGTCTAAACAAAGTAAGATAGAAAACGGTTATTCCAACTAGGATATGTATATTTTCAAGTTCAATTCTTTCATCAGAAAATTCAAGCCCTACTAAGTAAAATCCAAAAGGAACTTGGGCTATTAATACAATAAATGTCACCCAGTGGAACAATTTGGCCAATAGGCCATATTCATTTTGACTGTTAAAAATTTTCATTATTAATTATAATTGAATATGTCATTTAAAAACACCATGTCTAAATTCATTGTTTTAACAGTAGTATTGTTCTCTGCTTTTTATATCTTTAATTTTGTCACAGATAAAAAAGACGCTTTAGCCAACATTAACAATAAACAAATTGTTGAAGTTTTTAAAACTCCCTCATGCGGATGTTGTTATGGCTACGTTTTATTCTTAGAGGAAGAAAAATTCAAAGTTAAACAAACAGATATGAGAAGCCTTCATACAATAAAACAAAAATATAATATTCCTGTTGAAATGCAGTCATGTCATACTACTATTATGGGTAAATACTTTATTGAAGGACACGTTCCCTTTGAAGCAGTTAACAAATTATTAAAAGAGCAACCAGATATTGATGGTATAGCTTTGCCTGGAATGCCAATTGGTACACCCGGAATGCCAGGTGATAAAGATGAGCCTTATGTTATTTATCAACTTAAAGATGGGAAATCTTCAGTATTCATGACAATATAAACTTCATGAAACAAAAAATAAAAATAATAAAAACACTTATTATTATTTTTTCTTTGTGCTTTTCTTTTTCTGCCAATGCTCAAACTGCAGAGGAAATTATTAAAGGTAGAAAAGCAATGTTTAGCGAAAATTATCAAAACGCTAAAAAAATATCTATATTACTGAAATCTAAAAGAATTGAAGAGGCTAAACCTTTAATGAAAAAAATTTCAGATAATTATATAAAATTATTAGATTATTTTCCTGAAAATGCAAAAGAGGGGTTTAAAACAGGAGCACTACCGAGCATTTGGGAGAATAAAGATGAATTCAATGCTTTAATGAAAAAAGCATCAGATGATATGATAAAACTTGCCAAAGCAATTGAGACTGCTGAAGATCTAAGAGCAGCGCAGAAAGAATTAATGTGGAGCAATTGTTCGGCTTGTCATAGTAAGTTTAGAGCGCCTCATTAAATTTAAATGCAACTTTTTCCATTAATCTTATTCGGTATTGCAACCGCGTTTTCTCCTGGTCCAAATAATATTATGACATCTTATACAGCTTTTAATTTTGGGTTTAGAAAAGCGATTCCTACAATGCTTGGCGTTATTATTGGATGGACACTATTAATTATTCTTTTGCAACTTACATCTGGAGCTATTTTTCAAAAGTATGCATTTATTCAAACTACAATAAAAATATTAGGATCAATCTACTTATTATATATGGCATACAAATTATCTTTTGCTGGACAAAAAAAAGATAAAAAAATTGATCCAAAACCAGTAACTTTTTTAAATACTTTTTGGTTTCAATTTGTAAATCCCAAAAGCATTATTGTTGGATTAACTTCAATTTCTTTATTTATTGATACACAAAATAACTATTTAAGAGACTCGATTGTTTTAACATTTGTATGGTTTTTGATGGCTGTTGGAAGTCAAACAGCTTGGTGTTTAATGGGTAAATA
>CACIYA010000045.1 GCA_902590755.1 uncultured Pelagibacteraceae bacterium
GTATAGAAAAATTTCAGAAAGATTTTATAAAGACCCTAAGTTCTTTGAAGACTCATTTGCACGTGCTTGGTTTAAATTAACCCACAGAACCATGGGAAATAGAGATAATTATATTGGTCCCTGGGCTCCAAAAGAAGATCTGTATTGGCAAGGAAATGTTCCTAAAACAAAAAAGAAATTTAATGTAGAAAAAGCTAAAAAATTGATTTCAGTTTCAAAATTAAAAACTAGCGATTTAATAACTGTAGCGTGGGACAGCGCTAGAACATATAGAAGAACTGATAAAAGAGGTGGAGCAAACGGAGCTAGGATCCGGCTTGCACCTATGAATAAATGGGAAGCTAATGAGCCCAACAATCTCTCAAAAGTTTTGAAAGTGCTAGAAAGAATTGCTAAAAAAACAGGTGCTTCGATAGCTGATACTATAGTTCTTGCAGGAAATGTTGGTCTTGAAAAAGCAATAAATAAAGCTGGTTCTAAAGTCAAAGTACCTTTTAACCCAGGAAGAGGAGATTCATCGCAAGATCAAACTGAAATTAAAAGTTTTAAATGGTTAGAACCTTTTCATGACGGTTTTAGAAACTATGTAAAAGCTGACTTCTCTGTAATGCCAGAGGAACTTTTGTTAGAGAGAGCTTCTTTAATGGGATTGACTGCTCAAGAAATGACTTGTCTAGTCGGAGGTATGAGAGTTTTAGGAACAAACCATTCAACTGCCAAAGACAAAGGTGTAATGACAGAAAGGGTTGGAGCTCTTACAAACGACTTTTTTATAAATTTAGTTGACATGAAATATAAGTGGAGTCCAACAGGTAAAAATTCATATGATATAATTGAACGTAAAACTAACAAAGTCAAATTCACAGCTTCTAGAGTTGATTTAGTTTTAGGTTCTAATTCTATTCTTAGATCTTACGCAGAGGTGTATGCTCAAGATGATAATAAAGAAAAATTTATAAAAGACTTTGTTCAAGTTTGGACAAAAGTAATGAATGCAGATAGGCCTAATATAAAAAAGTTGAACTAATATGGAAATCGTTAAAACACCCAATTTAGAACCTTTAAATCAAAATATTAAAGATGATTTTTATAAAGTCCCAAACTTGAAATTTGATATTGATAAATTGAGAGCTGATTTAAATACTGTATTGAAAAAAAAGAAGTTTAATACACTAGGTATAAAAAATTTTGGAGCCATTTCTCTGAATCAAATTCCAGGTGATAAAAGTTCAACTGAAGGTCATAATGTTAGAGGTACTTACTGGACAATACCTGATGAAAAAGGAAAAGAGATAGAGAGAGACAAACCTATAGATGAATCAAGATATACAGAAGTTGTTCCAGAGTTTAAAGGAACTTATTTTGAGGAAGTCTATAATACTTTGAAAAAACATTTTAAACTTGGAAGAGTAAGAATATTATTAAAAGAGCCAAGATCAACTCTTAGCTGGCATAGAGACCCAGAACCAAGATTACATATTCCAATAATTACAAACAAAGGCTGTAGAATGGTCATTGAAGAAGTCTGCAGACACATGCCTGCTGACGGTTCGGTTACAATTACTAATAATACTAAATACCATAACTTTTTTAACGGAGGGGAACAAAACAGAATTCATTTAGTCGCTTGTGTTCTTGAAAATCCATTTAATTAAATGACTGAGTTTACTCACGGAATTTTAACTGCATCAAAGAGTATTTATACAAATAATAAAGGCTCAATTCTTAGAACAATAATCTATACTATTGGACACTTTGCTATTGCTATAACAGTTTTGATGTTAATCGCCGAAGTATCTTTTATGGTTGCTCTTACGGACGCTATAGTAGAACCGTTAGCTAATGCCGTATGGTACTTTGTTTTAGATAAAATTTGGGTCGCAAAATATAAAAAATAAATGTTACAACAGTCCCCAGAGACTTTCTTTTTTTATCCAACCTTTGAAATCTTCAACTTTTACTTTACACCACTGGTCACTACATTTGATTATTTTGCAGAGTCTTCCCTTCTTTAGAATTACTCTTGGTTTTGA
>CACIYA010000046.1 GCA_902590755.1 uncultured Pelagibacteraceae bacterium
TTAGAAGACAATGGTGCATCAGCAATCATGCCTTTAGCATCACCTATAGGATCAGGCTTAGGACTACAAAATAAAATCAACTTATCTCTGATAATTAAACAATCTAAGGTCCCTGTAATAGTTGATGCAGGTATAGGCACAGCCTCGGATGCTACAATTGCAATGGAATTAGGGTGTGATGGAGTTTTGATCAATAGCGCAATAGCACAAGCAAAAGATCCTATTCTTATGGCTCAAGCTTTTAAAGACGCTGTTAAATCCGGAAGAAATTCTTTTTTAGCTGGTAGAATGAAAAAAAATTTCATCGGGTCAGCAAGTAGTCCCCTTAAAGGGTTAATTTAGCTTTTTCTTTTTTCTTCTTATCCAAAGAGTTCTAAGTTTCTTTTTAGATTTTATTTTTTTTGGTTCTTTCTTTTCTTTCTTAATTTCTTTTTTTGTTTTGATTTTGAGACTTGATACTTTTTTTATTTGAAAAGCATTTATATTTTCAATTGTTTCTAAAATTTTTTTTGATTTATTAAATAAATCAATTTTATATTCAGGAATTATTAATCTTTCATCTGACAATATCTCAACCTTAAAGTTATATTTTTTTTGAAAATATTTTAACTCGTCTATTAAATTTTGTTCAATAAATAATTTTACCTTTTCCGGCACGAAGGACTTTATGTGTTTGACTTTGTCTTTAAATGCTAAATGTTGTATTTTTTTTAAAATCTTTTGTGAAAAGGACCCTAATGAAAGTTGAGTTTCCCATTTAATAGATCCCTCTCGTAATCTTTGTCTTGTCATTTCTAAAAGTCCAAAATTACTTATTCTGCCAATTTGTATTCTAGCTCTGTCCTTTCTAATACTTTCACGCATTTTTTTTTCAACTGTTCTTCTGTTGTAGAAGTTCATCATATCTATGAAATCAATTACTATAAGACCCGAGAGATCTCTAAGTTTTATTTGCCTTGATATTTCTTCAGCGGCCTCTATGTTTGTATTTAAAGCTGTCTTTTCAATATTTGTCTGTTTTGTTGATTGACCTGAATTTATATCGATGGAAACTAATGCTTCAGTAGGATTAATCACTATGTATCCACCAGATTTTAATTTTACCGTTGGTTCATAAATATTATTAAGTTCTTTTTCAATATTTGCATCATGGAATAAAGGTATTTTTCCTCTATATTTTTTTATATTTTTAACATTTTTTGGCATTAATTCTTTCATAAATTTTTTTGCTTTTTGGTAAGCTTCGTTACCCTCTACATAAACATTTTTTGTTTCATTATCGTAGGCATCCCTTAAAGTCCTTTTTATTATATCACCTTCTTCATAAACTAAAGAAGGAGCATTAGAGTCCAAGGCTTTATCTTTTATTTCTTCCCAAGTTTTTAGTGTATTTTGAAAGTCTTTATCTATCTCATTTTTCGTTTTATTTGCTCCAGCAGTTCGAACTATAACCCCCATGCTTTTAGGAATTTCAATCTCATTAAGAATATTTCGTATTTTTTGTCTATCAGCTGAGTTAAAAATTTTTCTAGATATACCTCCACCTTTAGGAGTATTCGGCATTAAGACCATATATTTTCCAGCTAAAGAAATAAAAGTAGTAAGCGCTGCTCCTTTTTGTCCTCTCTCTTCTTTTATAACCTGAATTAAAACAATTTGACCAGGTTTAATGACCTCTTGTATTTTATATTTTTTAATTCCATATGATGATTTCACCTCGTCCCGATAATCTCTTTTCTTTAAATTTTCTTCACTATTGGTTTTGTTTTCAACGTTATTTAATAAATCAACATCTTTTTTTTTTTCTAAATTCCTATCCGTTAACTCATCATTTTGTATTTCCTCTTGTGAAATCTCCACAGCTTTATCTTTTAAATCTTCTCTTATTTTTTCCTCAGCAACTCTTATTCTTTCTTTGTCTTCCGAAGGTATTTGATAATAGTCAGACTGAATATCATTAAATGCCAAGAAACCATGTCTTTCACGACCAAAATTTACAAAA